>NZ_CP029479.1:2497500-2828535 GCF_003150835.1 Phenylobacterium parvum
CTCCAGCGCCTCCACCGACGGGGCCGCAGGGAAGTCGGCGGTCATGGCGGCTCCTATCGGCGGTTGGCGAAGTCCAGGAAGCGCTGGCGCAGGCCGTCGTCGGTCTTGAAGACGCCGGTGAACTGGGTCGTGATCGTCGAGACGTGCCGGTGGTGCAGGCCGCGGGTGGTCATGCACTGGTGGGCGGCGTCGACCAGGACCGCCACGCCCGCCGGGCGCAGGCTGTCGTTGATGGCGTTGGCGATCTGCTGGGTCAGGGTCTCCTGGTTCTGGAGACGGCGGGCGAAGATGGTCACCACCTTGGCCAGCTTGGAGATGCCCACGACCCGGTTGGTCGGCATGTAGGCCACGTAGGCCTTGCCCAGGAAGGGCGCCATGTGGTGCTCGCAGTGGCTCTCCACCTCGATGTCCCGCAGCATGACGATGTCGTCATAGCCCTGGACGTCCTCGAAGGTCTTGGACAGCTCCTTGGCCGGATCCTGGCGGTAGCCCTCGAACCAGTCCTGATAGGCGTCGATGACCCGCTTGGGGGTGTCGATCACGCCTTCCCGGCGGGGGTCGTCGCCCGCCCAGGCGATGAGGGTGCGGACGGCCTCCATGGCCTCCTCGCGGGTCGGCCGGCGCAGGGGCTCGAGGCCCGCGGGGACGGCGGCGGCGGGGGAGTCGGCGGGAGCGGCCATGTCGTCTTCCTTCAGGATCCGCGCGGTGGAGAGGGGCTGTCCCCAAAGTCCTTGGCCCGCCGGACGGCCAGCCTGTATACGGGAGCCGCCCCGCCGGGGGCAACCTCGCGCCGCCTCGGACCTGACCAGACCCGCCCCATGCCCCTCGCCCTCTACGACTCCATGGCCCGCGCCAAGCGGCCCTTCGTCCCCGCCGATCCGGCCCGGGTGACGATGTATGTCTGCGGGCCGACGGTCTACAATTTCGCCCACATCGGCAACGCCCGCCCCGTGGTGGTGTTCGACGTCCTGTTCCGCCTGCTGCGCCAGGCCTACGGTGAGGCCGCCGTGGTCTATGCGGCGAACGTCACGGACGTGGATGACAAGATCAATCGCAGGGCCGCCGAGGAAGGCGTGCCGATCGACGTCATCACCGACCGCTACCTGGCCGCCTACAACGCCGACATGGCCGAGTTGGGCGCCCTGAGGCCCAGCCTCCAGCCCCGGGCGACGCGGACCATGGACGCCATCATCGCCCTGATCGGCCGGCTGGTCGCGAACGGCTCGGCCTACGCCGCCGAGGGGCATGTCCTGTTCGACACCCAGGCCTGCGGCGACTACGGCGCCCTGTCCGGCCACCCGATGGAGGACATGATCGCCGGCGCCCGGGTGGACGTGGCCCCCTACAAGCGCCATCCGGCGGACTTCGTGCTCTGGAAGCCCTCCAAGCCGGGCGAGCCGGTTTGGGACAGCCCCTTCGGCCCTGGCCGGCCGGGCTGGCACATCGAATGCACGGCCATGATCGAGCAGTCCCTGGGCCTGCCCATCGACATCCACGGCGGCGGCATCGACCTGCTCTTCCCGCACCATGAGAACGAGCGGGCGCAGGGGGTCTGCGCCCACGACCCCGGCGCCGACGGCGACCGCACCTACGCCCGCTACTGGATGCACAACGGCTTCCTGAACTTCGGCGAGGAGAAGATGTCGAAGAGCCTGGGCAATGTCGCCCTGGTGAACGACCTCATCAAGTCAGCCCCGGGCGAGGCGCTGCGCTGGGCCCTGCTGGTCGGCCATTACCGCGCACCCCTGGAGTGGACCGGCGACCTCATCGCCCAGTCGGTGAAGGCCCTGGATCGGCTCTACGGCGCCCTGCGCCGGTCGGCGGGAATCGAGGCGGCCGAAACCGGCCCCGCGCAGGCCTTCGTGGCCGCACTGGAAGATGACCTCAACACCCCCGCCGCCATGGCCGAGCTGTTCGGCCTGGCCACCGCCCTGGAGACCGCGACAGGCCCTGGACGGGCCGAGGCCAAGGGCCGGCTGCTGGCCTCCGCCCGGCTGATGGGCTTCCTGTTCGGCGATCCCGAGGCCTGGTTCCAGGGCGGTGCGGATGACGCCCTGAAGGCCCGGATCGACGATCTGGTGGCTCGCCGGTCAGAGGCGCGCGCCGCCAAGGACTGGCCGGCGGCCGACCAGATCCGCGACGAACTGGCCGCCCTGAACGTCGAGGTCATGGACGGCCCGTCCGGCGCGACCTGGAGACTCAAGGAGAGGACGTGATGGCGATCCGCCCGCCGCCCATGTTCGGCATGAAGGGGGGCGCCCCCAAGGCGTCCGGCGGGCCCATCCCGCTGCGCGTCGAGCACCGGATCGGGGTCCAGGTCCCGGCGGAGATCCTGTGGGAACTGCTCAGCAACCTGGAGGGCTGGAGCGGCTGGAATCCCCTCTATCCCCAGGCCCAGGGCCAGATCCGCATCGGCTCCCAGCTCGAGCTGACCGAGGTCCTGCCCGGCCGATCCCCGCGGCAGGCCCGCCCTGTCGTGCTGGAATGGGTGCCCCTGGAACAGATCCACTGGCGGGACTCCCGGTCCGATGGCTGGGTTAAGTCGGTGCGGTTCATCGAGGTCGACATCCTCAGCCCGACCGGATGCATCATCTCCAACGGCGAGATCTTCAGCGGCTGGCTGGCCAAGCGGCACCTCAAGCTCCACGGGCCGGCCCACCGCGAGGGCTTCCGCGCCATGAACGAGGCCCTGGTCGATCATGCCGTCCGCCTCTGGACCGACCGGGGCGGATCACCGCCGGACGCCCGATGATCGACGACATCTATTCGGCCAAGGTCCTGGCCCTGGCGGCCAACCTGCCGCACCTGGGGCGGCTGGCGGCGCCCGACGGGTCGGCGGAGAAGACCTCGCGCCTGTGCGGCAGCCGGGTGCGGGTCGATGTCGGCCTCGATTCGGACGGGCGGATCGCCCGGTTCGCCCAGGACGTTAAGGCCTGCGCCCTGGGCCAGGCGTCGGCCGCCATCCTCGGCGCGGGCGCGATTGGCGCCGACGAGGCCGAGCTTGAGTTGGCGACCGAGGCCTTCCGCTCTATGCTGAAGGCGGGCGGTTCCCCGCCCGAAGGACGCTTTTCGGATCTCGCCATGCTCGCCCCGGTAAAGGACTATCCCGCCCGGCACGCCTCGACCCTCCTGGCCTTCGAGGCCGCACTGGAGGCTGTCCGCCAGGCAGGTGCGCGAACTAGCCCCGCCGGCGCGGCTTGATCCCGGCGACTCTGCGGGATAGGCACAACCCCAATTCGCAAGCCTGCGAGCCGGCATGAACCTCTACGAACGCTGCGTCAGGGGCGCCCACCGCGCCTACAAGCTGACGCTCTCGCCCCTGATCGGGCGCCAGTGCCGGTTTCTTCCGACCTGCTCGGATTACGCCGCAGAAGCCCTGATCACGCACGGTCCCTGGAAAGGCTCCGGACTGGCCGCCAGTCGACTGTGCCGCTGTAATCCCTGGGGTGGATCGGGCTATGACCCGGTCCCGCCCCGGAGCCCCGGAGGCCCCGCCGCGGCGGGACCCGAGGCCCCGAAACGGACGACCTGAACCATGATCGAACTCATCTTTCCCGATGGCTCCAAGCGGGCCTTCGACGAGGGGGCCAGCGGCCGCGACGTCGCCGCCTCCATCGCCAAGTCGCTGGAGAAGCGCGCCCTTCTGGTGCGCCTGGACGGCGAGCTTCTGGACCTGGACCGGCCCCTGCCAGGCGGCGGGACCTTCGAGATCCTGACGCGTGAGAGCCCGGACGCCCTGGAGGTGATCCGCCACGACGCCAGCCACGTGCTGGCCCAGGCTGTGCAGGAGCTCTTCCCCGGCACGCAGGTGACCATCGGCCCGGCCATCGAGGACGGCTTCTACTACGACTTCGCCCGGGATGAGCCCTTCTCGCTGGACGACCTGTCGACCATCGAGGCGCGCATGGCCGAGATCGTCGACCGGGACGAGAAGATCGTCCGCGAGGTCTGGGACCGGAATGAGGCCATCTCGCACTTCAAGGGGATCGGCGAGGCCTACAAGGCCGAGATCATCTCGGACCTGCCCGGGGACGAGGTCATCACGGTCTATCGCCAGGGCGAGTGGAAGGACCTTTGCCTGGGACCGCACCTGCCGTCCACGCGCCACGTGGGCAAGGCCTTCAAGCTGACCAAGCTGGCGGGCGCCTACTGGCGCGGCGACCATCGCAACGCCCAGCTGCAGCGCATCTACGGCACGGCCTGGGCCACCGAGGCGGACCTAGAGGCCCACCTGAAGCGGATCGAGGAGGCCGAGCGCCGGGACCACCGCCGGATCGGCCGGGCCATGGACCTCTTCCACCTGCAGGAGGAAGCCCGGGGGATGATCTTCTGGCATCCGAAGGGCTGGACCCTCTACCGCACGGTCGAGGCCTACATGCGCCGCCGGGTGGAGGCGGACGGCTATGTCGAGGTCAAGGCGCCCCAGATCATGGACCGGGGCCTCTGGGAGAAGTCCGGGCACTGGGAGAAGTTCGGCCAGGCCATGTTCACGTGCGAAACGACGGAAGGCGAAGAGCTGGCCGTTAAGCCCATGAACTGTCCGGGGCACGTCCAGATCTTCAACTTCGGCCAAAAGAGCTATCGCGACCTGCCCCTGCGCATGGCCGAGTTCGGCGCGTGCCACCGGTACGAGCCCTCCGGCGCCCTGCACGGGATCATGCGCCTGCGCGCCTTCACCCAGGATGACGCCCACATCTTCTGCCGTGAGGACCAGATCGAGGCCGAGACGACGAAGTTCGTGAAGCTGCTGAACTCGGTCTACTCCGACTTTGGCCTCGACCTGCACAGCGTGAAGCTGGCCCTGCGGCCGGACATCCGCGCCGGGTCCGACGAGGTGTGGGACGTCGCCGAGGCCAAGCTGGACCGCGCCGCCCGCCAGGCGGTGAACATGGAGGTCGAGCCCCTGCCCGGCGAAGGCGCCTTCTACGGCCCCAAGCTGGAGTTCCACCTGCGCGACGCCATCGGGCGGACCTGGCAGTGCGGCACCCTGCAGCTGGACTTCGTCCTGCCCGAGCGCCTCGACGCCGAGTACGTGGCCGAGGACGGCTCCAAACAGAGGCCGGTCATGCTGCACCGGGCGATCTGCGGCTCCATGGAGCGCTTCCTGGGGGTGGCCATCGAGAACTACGCCGGCGCCTTCCCGCTGTGGCTGGCGCCCACCCAGGCGGTGGTGGCCTCGATCACCTCGGACGCCGACGACTACGCCCGCGAAGTCGCCGCGGCCCTGAAGGCGGCGGGGCTGAGGGTCGAGCTCGACCTGCGCAACGAGAAGATCAACTACAAGGTGCGGGAACACAGCCTGGCCAAGACCCCCGTGATCGCCGCGGTCGGCCGCCGGGAGGCCGAGACCCGCGCCCTGGCCATCCGCAGGCTGGGGGCCGAGGGCCAGACCATCCTGCCGCTGGATGAGGCCGTGGCGGCCCTGGTCGCCGAGGCGGTCCCTCCCGACCTGGCCCGCGCTGCGCTGAGAGGCTGATGCTGGAAGTCTCCGGTCCGGTCGAGGCGATTGCTGCGGCCCCTGCGCATGGCGCGGGGGCCTCGGTGGTGCTTGTGGCCTACATGACCGGGGAGTCCCTGTTTCCCTCCATCGACAGCGCCCTGGCCCAGCCGGAAGTGGCCGAGGTGGTGGTCGTCGACAATGGCTCGACGCCTGAGGACGCCGCCCGCCTGTCCGAGCTCGCCGCCAGGTCGGACCGACTGCGGCTGGTCACCGGCCAGGGCAATGTCGGGTTCGCCCGAGGCGCCAACCTGGGCGCCCGCGCGGCCCGGGGCGACCTGCTGGTCTTCCTGAACCCAGACGCCTTCCTGGGCCCTGGCGGGGTCACCGCCCTGGCCGCAGCCCTGGCGGGCAGGCCCTCGCCCAGCCTGGCGGGGGCCCGCATCCTGAACCAGGACGGGACCGAGCAGAGGGGCGGGCGCCGCGGCGAGGTGACGCCCCTGTCCACCCTCCTCAGCCTGTCCACCCTGGCCCGCCGGGCGCCGGCCCTGCAGCGTTTCGAGGTGCACCTCGAGGATGAGCCGACGCCTTCGGACGTGGTCGAGACCCCGACCATCTCCGGCGCCTGCTTCGCCATGCGCAGGGCCGATTTCGAGGACCTGGCTGGCTTTGACGAGGGCTATTTCCTGCACGTCGAGGACATCGACCTCTGCTGGCGCGCACGGCAGGCGGGCGGCCATGTGGTCTTCCAGCCGGCGGCGGAGGTGGTCCACGTCGGGCACACCAGCCGCGCCAACCCGCTCCGGGTGGAGTACGCCAAGGGCTGCGGCCTGGCCCGGTTCTTCCGCAAGCGGGCCCGGACGCCGATGGGCCTCGTGGCGGCGTGGGCCCTGGGCCCCTTCATCGTCGCCGCCGCCGTTGTCCGCCCGTTCCTGTGGCGACTGGGCGGCCCGCCCGCCTGAGCAGGGTCAGGCCGGCATGGGGAAGAGGCCCGCCCGGGTGACCGAGGCGGTCGGGGTCTTGCCCAGGAGGCCGCACACCCACTCCGCCGTGGAGATCAGGGCCGGCAGGTCGTAGCCGGTCTCAAAGCCCGCACGCTCCAGCATGTAGACGAGGTCCTCGGTGCCGATGTTGCCGGTGGCGTTGGGGGCGAAGGGGCAGCCGCCCAGGCCGCCGCAGCTGGCGTCAAGGACGTCAACTCCCGCCTCCACGCCAGCAAAGGCGTTGGCCAGGCCCGTGTTTCGCGTGTCGTGGAAATGCAGCCTCAGGCGCTTGTCCTGCGCGACGGCGCGGCAGGCCTCCACCAGCCGGCGCACCCCCCAGGGATCGGCTGCGCCGATGGTGTCGGCCAGGGCGATCTCGTCCAGTGGGAGGAGGGCCGCCTCGCGCACGAGGTCGATCACCCGGGCGGGGTCGACCTCGCCCTCGAAGGGACAGCCAAAGGCGACGGAGAAGGTGACGGACAGGCGCGGCCCGCCCTCGGCGGCGCGGCGCCCGGCCACGGCGGCCAGGGTCGCCATCTGCTCGGCCGTCGTCGCCCCCTGGTTGCGGACCCCGAAAGCGTCGGAGGCGCAGACCACCACATTGGCCTCATCGCAGCCGGTGGAGACCGCCCGGTCCCAGCCGCGCATGTTGAGCACCAGGCCGATCCGCGAGCGGGCCGCATCGGCCGGGAGGGCTGCGCAGACCTCCTCGGCGCCCGCCATCTGCGGCACCCGGGCGGGATTCACGAAGGAGACGGTCTCGGTCCGCCGGGCGCCGGCGGCCTCGAGCCTCTGGATGAACTCGACCCTCTGGGCGGGGGTGAGGGTGGTCTTCTCGTTCTGCAGGCCGTCGCGCGGACCGACCTCGACGATCTCGATGAAGCGGCTCATGGGCGGGCCTCCGGTACGGCGCGGGACGGTGGGGCGTAGACGGTGAGCTCGGTCTCATCGCCATTCGAGTAATTCAGGCCCGCGACCCGGCCGACCTCCACCGGACGGACGCCGGCGCGGGCCAGGGCCTGGCGGAAGGCGGCCTGCTCGCGGGATTCCACCACCGCCGCACGGCCTGAGGCCAGGGCCTCGGCGGCGTCCTTGGCGTCACCCAGTCCCGTGTTGGTGCCGACCTGGAAGACCAGGCTGGGCTCGGCGTAGCCCGCCACCGCCACCGGCCCGGGAACCACCCCCTGGGCGGGAAGCAGCCGGGCGCCGGCCAGGAGGTCGACGGTCCGCCCCGAAAGCATCAGGGGCTGGAGGCCAGGGACCAGCAGGGCGGTCAGGGCGGCGTGGGCCAGGACCCCGGCCGGAAGCGCCCAGACGACGGCGCGGGGCGCCTGGCCCCTCAGGAGCAGGACCGCCCCGGCGCCGGCGGCGAACAGGAAGAGGCCTGCCGTCAGGAGGGCCGCAGGCAGGTCCCAGCCATCGCCGTAGGTGACCGCGAGATAGACGGCCGCAGCCGCCAGCAGGGCGCCGGCGAGGCCGTGCAGGAGGGCGCCTGCCCGTCGCACGACAGGGCCCGCCGCCTGGGTCAGGGCCGCCGCGCACAGCCAGGCGAGAGCCGCGTAGCAGGGCAGGACATAGTGCGGCAGCTTGGTCGGGGTGGCCTCGAAGACCAACCAGGCGGGGATCAGCCAGGCCAGGGCGAACCGCACCCCCGGCTCGGCCCGGCGGCGCCAGGCGAACAGGGCGGCGGCCGGAAGCATGAGGGTGGCCGGGAACATCAGGAGGGGCGCGGCTAGGGCGTGCATGCCGGGCGGGGCCCCGTGGCTCTCATGGCCGCCGGCCAGCTTGGGCGCGAGGTCGCCGCCGATGGCCACGGCCCAGAAGGCGCCGTCGGTGGCGATGGTCACCGCCCAGGCCCAGGGACCGACGATCGCGGCGAAGGCGATCAAGCCCCAGGCCCAGCCGATCGGCCGCGCCGTCAGGGGCCGCCGGTCGGCGATGCGCAGGGCCAGGGCGGCGAGGCCGACGACCAGCAGGGCGATGGGCCCCTTGACCAGGACGGCCAGGGCCAGGGCCACCCAGAAGGCGGGGACGGCGAGACGGCCCGCGGGCCGACCGCCCCGGGCCTCGGCGTAGAGTCGGCCCAGCGCCGCCATGGCCAGGACGGTGAGCCCGGTCAGGACCGAGTCCGTCTTGGCGATGAAGGCCTCGGTGGAGAGGAGAAGGCCCCCGCCGAGCATCAGGCCCGAAAGGAGGGCGACGCCCTGGCTGAAGAAGCCGGCGGCGCCCCAGACGCAGGCCGCCGCCGCCAGCATGGCGCCCAGCAGGGAGGGAATCCGATAGAGCCGGATGTCCCTCTGCCCCGCGTCCCCAAAGGTCGAGACCGCGGCCGCCTGCATCCAGTGGATGCCCACCGGCTTCTTGAACCGGGGCTGGTCCTGGAAGCGGATGACCACATAGTCGTCCTGCTCAAGCATCTGGGCGGTGGCCTGGGCGAAGCGGGCCTCGTCCCGGTCGAGGGGCGGCAGGGCCAGGAGGCCCGGGAGGCCGGCCAGGAAGGCGAACAGGGCCGCAGCCGCCGGGCCGCGCCAGCCGCCGGGCCGCCGGAAGGCGTCGATGATGTCCGCGAGCCACATGGCCTGCTGGTTAGCACGAACCGGCCGCGCCGTCGTTTCCCTTGAGCCGGGAAAGATCGTAGGGTGCCGCATGGCTTCCGACCCGTCCCAGACGCCGCCCGCAGGGCCCCGGCCCGAGGTTTCCGTGGTGGTTCCGGTGTACAACGAGTCCGGCGCCGCCCCGGACCTGGCGCGGGAGATCGCCGACGCCTTCCGCGGCTGGAGTGTCGAAATCCTGTTCGTCGATGACTGCAGCCGGGACGATACCCGCGAGCGCCTGGCGGCCCTGAAACCCGAACTGCCGTCCCTCAGGCTCCTGGTCCACGCCGCGAACGCCGGCCAGAGCCGGGCGGTCCGCACCGGCGTCCTGGCGGCGCGGGGGGACATCATCGTGACCCTGGACGGCGACGGCCAGAACGACCCGGCCGACGCCCCGCGCCTGGTGGAGGCCCTGAAGGCCGGGCCGGCGGACCTGGCCCTGGTGGGTGGGGAGCGCGTCCGCCGCCAGGACAGCGCCGCCAAGAAGGTCGCCTCGCGGGTCGGCAACGGCGTGCGCAAGCGGCTGCTGAAGGACACGGCCAACGACACCGGCTGCGGCCTGAAGGCCTTCCGCCGGGAGGCCTTCCTGCGCCTGCCCTACTTTGACCACATCCACCGCTACCTGCCGGCCCTGATGCTGCGCGAGGGCTATCGCACGGCCTTCCTGCCCGTCGGCCACCGGCCGCGCACGACCGGGGCCTCGAAGTACACGAACCTGGGCCGGCTCTGGGCCTCGCTTTCCGACCTTCGCGGCGTGATGTGGCTGCAGTCCCGCGCCCGGCTGCCCGGAGAGATCACCGAGAGCTGAGCCCCGGGATCGGCCCTCAGGTGAAGGCGGTCAGGATGGCCACGACCAGGGCGATGTCGAAGACGCGGGAGACGAGGGCGGTCATGAGGGCCTCCTGGGCGGTTTCGCCAGGGAGCCCTGCAAGGCCTGAGCCAAGGCCCAGTCTTCTGAAAACACTCAGGACTTCGGAATTCGAGCCTTCTGCGACCACGGCAATCCCGGCCGGTCGGCGGAATTGACCCGGCGCCGGGTCAGGTCTTCACGCGCGCCTTGCGGCCGGACTTCTTGCGCCGGTCCGCCCGTCCCGACCATTCCGTGGCCTCGTAGGCCTCCTTGGCGGCGTCCAGGACCGGCGCGCCGCCCTTCAGCCCGCGTCGGGCGCCCTTCTGGCCCAGGAGGTGGGCGCTGAGGGCCGCAGCGCCCTCGGCCAGGGGCGCTTCGGTCGGCGGACGCACCCGGTCTGAGCGCCCGGCGCCCGAGGTGGGGGGCGGAACCTCGGGCTCCGAGGTGGGACCGGACAGGAGATTCTGGGGCTCCCGGCTCCGCCGGGAACGCCCGATGGGGTTGATCGGGCTGGTCATCGGCCGGAGGCGAGCCTGTCGATCTGGGCGGCCATTTCCTCCATCCGCCGCTTGAGGTCGGCGATCGCGTCGTCGCCCCCGTCGACGGGGCCCCGCGGGGCGGCGGGAGGCGCAGGCTCGGGCGCTGCAGCGACGGTCGACGGGGAGCCAGACTGGGGAGCGGCCGATGGGGTCCCGCCCGCCGCCGGGGCGTCCGGCCGTGGGTATGCGAAGGGCGAGAACATCTGCATGGCCTGGCTGAACAGGGCGATGTTCTTCTTCACCTGGTCCTCGTAGACGGACAGGCTGGGGGCCGGGCCCATGCCGGAGAACTGCTGGCGCAGGCGCTCCTGCTGCTCGGCGAAGGAGGCCAGCGACATCTCGAGGTAGGAGGGCAGGAAGGCCTGCATGGAGTTGCCGTAGAAGCCGATGAGTTGGCGCAGGAACTGGATCGGCAGCAGGCTCTCCGACCGGCTTTCCTCGTCAAAGATGATCTGGGCCAGGACCGAGCGTGTGATGTCGTCGCCGGACTTGGCGTCGTAGACCACGAAGTCGACGCCCTTGCGGACCATGTCCGCCAGGTGCTCGAGCGTGACGTAGGTGCTTGAGGCCGTGTTGTAGAGCCTTCGGTTGGCGTATTTCTTGATGACGACCGGGCCCTCGCCCGACTTGGCGCCCTTCGGATCGGCCATGGCGGTTCCTTCCTGCGCGATGCCGCGCCAGAGGCTTCATTATTGCATTGCAGTATTGCCGATGCGAGCGTCTTCTGGAAGGTGACGGAAGCGGCCGCCGGGCCTGGCGCAGCCGCACCCCTGAAGGAGCCCCCGCCATGACCGACGTCGTCATCGTCTCCGCCGCCCGGACCCCCGTCGGGTCCTTCAACGGCGCCCTCTCCGGCCTGCCGGCGCATGAACTGGGCCGTACGGCCATCGCCGGCGCCCTGGAGCGGGCCGGTGTGGCCGGGGCCGACGTCAGCGAGGTGATCCTGGGCCAGGTGCTGCAGGCCGGCGCCGGCCAGGGCCCGGCCCGCCAGGCGGCCATCGCCGCCGGGGCGCCGGTGGAGGCGCCGGCCTGGAGCCTGAACCAGCTGTGCGGCTCGGGCCTGAGGGCCGTGGCCCTGGGCGCCCAGCAGATCGTCGACGGCGCCGCCCGGGTGGTGGTGGCCGGAGGCCAGGAAAGCATGAGCCAGGCGCCTCACGCCCAGTACCTGAGGGGCGGCCAGAAGATGGGCGACCTGGCCCTGGTCGACACCATGATCAAGGACGGCCTCTGGGACGCCTTCCACGGCTATCACATGGGCCAGACCGCCGAGAACATCGCCGCCCGCTGGCAGATCACCCGCGAGGACCAGGACCGCTTCGCCGTGACCTCCCAGAACCGGGCCGAGGCGGCCCAGAAGGCCGGCCGCTTCGCCTCGGAGATCGTTCCGGTCACGGTGAAGGGCCGCAAGGGCGAAACGGTGGTCGACCAGGACGAGTACATCCGCCATGGGGCCACCCTGGAGAGCGTGGCGGGCCTGCGCCCGGCCTTCACCAAGGATGGGTCGGTGACGGCCGCCAACGCCTCGGGGATCAATGACGGCGCCGCGGCCCTGGTGCTGATGTCGGCGGCCGAAGCCAAGGCCCGCGGCCTGGCGCCCCTGGCGAGGATCGCCTCCTGGGCCCAGGCCGGCGTCGCCCCCGAGATCATGGGGACGGGCCCGATCCCGGCCACCCGCCGGGCCCTGGAGCGCGCCGGCTGGAGCGTGGCGGACCTGGACCTCGTGGAATCCAACGAGGCCTTCGCCGCCCAGGCCCTGTGCGTGGTGCGCGAACTGGGCCTCGACCCCGACAAGGTGAACGTCAATGGCGGGGCCATCGCCATCGGCCATCCCATCGGCGCCTCGGGCGCCCGGATCCTGACCACCCTGCTGCACGAGATGAAGCGGTCGGGCGCGGCCAGGGGCCTCGCCACCCTGTGCGTCGGCGGCGGCATGGGTGTGGCCCTCTGCGTCGAGCAGGTCTGACACCCGAAACCCCCAAGGAGGCGGCGATGGCGAGAGTGGCGTTCGTGACCGGAGGCACCCGCGGTATCGGCCGCGCCATCTGCGAGCGGCTGAAGGCCGACGGGATGAAGGTGGCGGCGGGCTATTCCGGCAATGAGGAGGCCGCCCAGGCCTGCGCCCGCGAGCTGGGCGTGATGGTGGTGAAGGGCAATGTCGGCTCCTACGAGGACTGCGACCGGGCGGTCCGGTCGGTGGAGGCCGAGCTGGGGCCCGTGGACGTGCTGGTGAACAACGCCGGCATCACCCGGGACGGGGTCTTCCACAAGATGTCGCCGGCCCAGTGGTCGGACGTGATCCGGGTGAACATGGACTCGGTCTTCAACATGACCCGCCAGGTCATCGAGGGGATGCGCGAGCGCGAGTGGGGCCGGATCGTCAACATCAGCTCGATCAACGGCCAGAAGGGCCAGATGGGCCAGACCAACTACGCCGCCGCCAAGGCCGGCATGATCGGCTTCACCAAGGCCCTGGCCCTGGAGAACGCGCGCAAGGGCGTGACGGTGAACTGCATCTGCCCGGGCTACATCGACACCGAGATGGTGCAGGCCGTGCCCGAGAACGTCCTGGCCGCGATCATCGCCCAGATTCCGGTGGGCCGGCTGGGTCGCGGCGAGGAGATCGCCGACATGGTGGCCTTCCTGGCGGGCGAGCACGCCGGCTTCGTCACCGGCTCCACCCTGTCGCTCAACGGCGGCCAGTACATGGCGGGATGAGGCCTGCGTCCAAAATCCGCCCCAGTCGGGGTGCATTGGCTTTCCCTGATGCCTTCCTGCGGACCTCCTGACCGGCTGCGACGAAGCCGCCTGGGCCTGCTCGCCGTCTTCCTGGCGGCGGGCGGCCTGCTCGTCGCCCCGCCTTCGGCGCGGGGGCAATCGGCGCCGGCCGCGCGCGGGCCCCTGTTCGGTCCGTCCGGCAGCCCCGCCGGACCGGCCGGAGCGCCGCCCGTGGCGCGGTATGTCTCCGAGACCGGGGTGAAGTTCACCTTCGACCGCAGCCAGGGCCTGCCCCTGGTCAAGTTCGACCGCAGCCCGGAGGTCTGGGTCCTGCGCCCCCAGCCGGCGCCGCGGGGCGACATGCTCTACCTCAACGACCTGGGCGAGCCGATCCTGCGGGCCAGCCGGACCGGCGGCCTGACGGTCTTCACCACCGATCGCCCCGAGGGCCTGGCCGTGGCCCTGTCCGGCGGCGGCCCGGCCTTGCGGATGACGCCCCTGGGGCCCCAGCAACTGCTTGAGCGGCTGGCCATGGCGAGCACCCGGGCCACCCGGGCGGCGCGGCGGCTGATCCCCTTCGAGGCCGACGCCTCCCCCGCCTCCTCGGCCCTGACCGCCGACGCCGCCATGGTGGCCGCCGAGGCCATCATCCGCATGACCCGCCTGGCGGACGGACGCCTGGTGCTGGGCGGGATCGACCGTGTGCGCCTGGTCGAGGGCCGCCAGGCCCGGGCCGCCCTGCGCCAGGGTGTGATCGAGATCACCGTGGCCCCCGGCCAGGGCATGTCCGGCCGGCCCTCCTCCGACCGGATCCTGGCCGCCGCAGGGGTCCGCTAGTTCCCCAGCCCCGGGGCCGGTGGGGGTCAGCCACGGAAGACGTCCTTCTCGGACCGCAGGGCGGCGAAGGCTTCATGCGGCGGCAGGCCGGGGCGCAGGTGCGGCGCCCTCAGGAAGGGATTGGTGGCCTTCTCCTCGGCCAGGGTGCTGGGCACGGTGGGCTCGCCCCGCTCGCGCGCCGCAAACACCGCGTCGGCGCGCGCCTTCACCGCCGGATCGGCGTCGACGGCCAGGGCGAAGCGGGCGTTGGAGGCGGTGTACTCATGCGCGCAGTAGATCCGCGTCTCGTCCGGCAGGGCGGCGAGGCGCTGGAGGCTGGCCCACATCTGGGCCGGCGAGCCCTCGAACATCCGCCCGCATCCCAGGGCGAAGAGAGTGTCCCCGACAAAGGCCGCCGAGGCGGAGGGCGCGAAATAGGCGATGTGGCCCAGGGTGTGGCCGCCGGACTCCAGGACCTCGAAATCCGTGTCGCCGAGGGCCACGGTCTCGCCGGGCGCCAGGACGCGGTCGACGGGGAAGCGGCCCGTCACCTCGGCCGGCCCCAGGAGCTGGCAGCCGGTGGCGGCCTTGACCTCGGCGTTCCCGCCGGCGTGATCGGCGTGCCAGTGGGTGTTGAGCACCAGGTCCAGCCCCCAGCCCAGCCGGTCCAGCTCGGCCAGGATGGCGGCGGCGTCCGGGGTGTCGATACAGGCCGTGCGGCCCGTCGAATCGTCGCGCACGAGGTAGCCGTAATTGTCGGACAGGCAGGGAAACTGGTGAACGGTCAGGGTCATGGGGTCCTTCCTTGGGCGGAACACGCCCGGTGAGGGCTCGCCGCCGGCCGCGACTAGGCCTAAATCCGCGTCATGCGGCAAGGCGTCTCTGAACTTTCGGCCTTCTACGCCTCGCCCCTGGGCCAGGCGGCGCGGGACATGACCACCCGAAAGGTGCTCCAGTCCTGGGGCGACTGCCAGGGATTGGAAGTCCTGGGGGCCGGCTACGCCGCGCCCTTCCTGGGCGCCCTGTCGGACCGCGCCCTGAGGGCGGTGGCGATCATGCCGCCCGAGCAGGGGGCCGAGGCATGGCCGTCGATCCGCCGCAGCCGGACGGCCCTGGCCGCCGAAGACGCCCTGCCCCTCCCCAACGCCCGCTTCGACCGGATCCTCCTGGTCCACGCCCTGGAGGAGAGCCCGGACCCCGAGGCCCTGCTGCGGGAGATGACCCGGGTCCTGGCGCCCGCCGGCCGCCTGATCGCCGTGGCGGCGGCGCGGAACGGGCCCTGGGCGCCCTTTGAATCCACCCCCTTCGGGCACGGCAGGCCCTTCAGCCGGCGCCAGCTGGCCGCACGTCTACGCGCCGCCGGCCTCGAGCCCACCGGCTGGACCCGCGCCCTCTACGTCCCGCCCCTGCCCTGGCTGGCCGGCTGGGCCGAGGGCTTCGAGCGGGCGGGATCGCTGCTCTGGCCGCCCCTCTCGGGCCTCGTCCTGATGGAGGCGGTCAAGCAGTCCCTGGCCCTGCAGCCGCGGCCCGCCCGGGCCGTCGCCCGGCGTCCCGTTCGCCAGCGTGCGGCGGCGGGGGCCCGACCCCAGCCCGTCGGGCGGGACCCGGCGGGGGCTTGAACCCGGCGGGCCGGTTCGCCACCCTTGCGACGACGGAGACAGGAGACGGCATGGACCGACGACTCGCCCTGGTGACCGGCGCCTCCGCCGGGATCGGCGCCGCCCTGGCCCGGACCCTGGCGGCCCGCGGCTACGACCTGGCCCTGACCGCACGGAGGCGGGAGCGGCTGGAGACCCTGGCCGACGAGGTCCGGCTTCGCTTTGGTGTGGAGGCCCTGGTCGTCCCCGAGGACCTGGCCGAACCCGCCGCCCCCGCCCGGCTGCTCGCCGCCGTGGAGGCCGCTGGCCGCGACGTGGACGTGCTGGTGAACAATGCCGGTTACGGCCTGCCGGGGGTCTTCGCCGAGACCGGCTGGCAGGAGCAGGCCGACTTCCTCCAGGTCCTGCTGCACGCACCGACCGAGCTGGTCCACCGGACGCTGCCCGGCATGACCGAGCGGCGCTTCGGCCGCATCCTGAACGTCGCCTCCCTGGCCGGCCTCCTGCCCGGCGCCCGGGGACACACCCTCTACGCCGCGACCAAGGCCTACCTTGTGCGCTTCTCGCAGAGCCTGCACCTGGAGACCCGCTCCCAGGGCGTGCATGTCAGCGCCCTCTGCCCGGGCTTCACCTGGTCCGAATTCCACGACGTCAACGGGACCCGGGACCTGACCCGCAAGGCGACGCCGGACTGGCTGTGGATGGGGGCCGACGAGGTGGCCGAGGCCGGGGTCGAGGCCCTGGAGGCCAACCGGCCGGTCTGCGTGCCCGGGGCCCCCAACAAGGCCATCGCGGCCCTGGGCCGACTGATCCCCGAGGACTGGGCCCTGGCCCTGATGGAGTCCCAGGGCGGGCGCCTGCGCAAACCCTGACCCGGTTCAGGACTTGTAGGGCTGGGACGCCTCTTCGAGGATCAGGCCGTGGGTCGAGTCGGCAATGCCTGACAGGATGAACTGCACCGCCATGGCGCAGAGGATCAGGCCCAGCACCCGCACGACGATGGCCAGGCCGATCCGGCCGAGCAGGCGCGAGATGATCGGCGTCGCCCAGAAGGACAGCATGGTCGAGAGGGCCACCAGGGCGATGACCCCCACCCCGGTCACGACGCCGACCATGCCGTAGTCCCGCGCCTCGCTGGCGTAGATGATGACCGTGGAGATCGCTCCCGGCCCGATCAGCAGGGGCATGGCGAAGGGCACGATCATGGACTCGAAGCGCCGGCGCGCCTGGGCGGTGCGACCGCCTGCGGCCACGCCCTCTTCGTCGGTGCTCGCCTGCAGGGACGCCGTGAAGTCGTTCCGGGTCATGTCCAGGCCCAGCAGCAGCAAGAGGATGCCGCCGGCGATCCGGAAGGCCGGGAGGGAAATGCCGAAGAAGGCCAGGAGGCTGAGGCCGGTGAAGTAGAAGAAGATCAGGAAGCCCAGGACGAACAGCGACACGAAGACGGCGATCAGCCGGGCGGTGCTGTTCTTCAGGCCGCTGGTCGCCGCCGCGAACAGGGGCACGTTGCCCACCGGATCGATCAGGGCGAACAGGGCGATGAAGAAGTTGACGGCGAAAATGTCGGGGATCATGGGAGGCTCTTACCCCAATTCCCCGTTCCCGCCGACCCCGGAGAGCCCAGGATGATGATGCCCGCCGCCGATCCCCGCCTGATCGTCCCCCTGGACCAGCCCGGCCTGACCGAGGCCCGGGCGCTCGTGGCGCAACTGGGCGACCGGGTCAGTTTCTACAAGGTAGGCCTGGAACTCTTCGCCCGGGGCGGAATGGGGCTGGCCCGCGAGCTGAAGGGGCAGGGCAAGCAGGTCTTCCTGGACTGGAAGCTGCACGACATCGGCGCGACCGTGGAGCGGGCGGCGGCGGCCCTGTCGGACTCCGGCTGCGACCTCCTGACGGTCCACGCCGAGCCCCAGGTCATGGCGGCGGCGGTCCGCGGCGTGGGCCAGTCGAGCCTGAAGGTCCTGGCGGTCACCGTCCTGACCAGCCTGTCCGACGCCGACCTCAAGGAGATCGGCTACGCCTCCGGCGCCCGCAGCCTGGTCGAGCGCCGTATCCACCAGGCCCTGGCCGCCGGCTGCGCCGGGGTGGTCGCCAGCCCGCAGGAGGCCGAGCTGGCGCGGAAGATCGGCGGCAAGGACTTCCTGGTGGTGACGCCCGGCGTCCGGCCCGAGTGGTCGGCGAAGAACGACCAGGTCCGGGCCGCAACGCCCGCCGAGGCCCTGCGCGCCGGCGCCTCGCACCTGGTGTGCGGCCGGCCGATCTCGGCCGCCAACGACCCGGCGGATGCCGCTGCAAAGGTCATCGCCGAGATGGCGGCCGTTCCGGCCCCGCCAGCGGCCTGACTGCCATCAGGGAGCCGCTGACCCGCCGTTGACCCCCTCACCCGGCTTCGCCGGGAGCTCCCCCTGGGGGGAGCAATTTGCTCAGGCATTCCTCCCCATCAGGGGGAGGTGGACCGCGAAGCGGGCCGGAGGGGGTCTGCCGGGCCGCCTAGAAGTCGACGGCGATTCCCTTGCGCTCCCAGTCGCCGAAGCGGGTGGGCTCCAGGCCGGCGGGGCCGCCCTGCTCGGCGAGGCGTTCGGCCTCGGCGGCTTCGGCGGCCTTGCGGGCGGCGGCCTCTTCGAGGGCGCGGCGGGCGGCGGGGCTCAGGGCCTTGCCGGGGGCGGCGTTGGGCGGGGCTTCGTCTTCCATGACCTTCATCTAGGCGTCCGCGCAGGCAAACGCCAGTTGCCCTTAAGGCCGGAACCGGGCACGGGGCTTTGCGTGACCGAGACCCCGACACCCCGCCGGCTTCCCACCGGACTTCCCGCCCGCCGCGCCGCCCTGGACCTGCTGGCCGCCGCCCTGTCCCGCCGCGCGGGCCTGGAGGACGATCAGGCCGCCGCCGGGCTGGCCGGACTGGAGCCCCGCGACCGGGCCTTCGCCCGGATCCTGGCCCTGACGGCCCTGCGACGGCTGGGTCCCCTGGACCGGGCCCTTGAGGCGCGGATCCCCCGTCCGCCGCCGGAGGTGGTGCGCCACATCCTGAGGCTGGGGGCGGTGCAGGCCCTGGTCCTGGGCGCCCCGCCGCACGCCGCGGTGAGCGCCAGCGTGGACCTCGCCGAGTCCCTGCCCGCGGCGCGCCGGTTCAAGGGCCTGGTCAACGCCGTGCTGCGGGGCCTGCTGCGGGAGCCGCCGAACCTGTCCGACCCCGAGGCCCTGGCGCCCGGCTGGCTGCTGGCCCGCTGGAGCGCCGCCTGGGGCCGCACCACCGCCCTGGAGATCGCCGCCGTGATCGCCGGCGAGCCCGACACCGACCTGACCTTCCGGGGTGAACCCGGCCCCCTGGCGGAGGCCCTGGAACTGGTCCCCGTCGCCGCCGATACCTGGCGCACCCCCAGGCGCGGCGAGGTGGCCGGCTGGGAGGGTTTCGAGGCCGGCCGCTGGTGGGTGCAGGACGCCAGCGCGGCGGTCCCGGCGCGCCTCCTGAGGCCCAGGCCCGGCCTGTCCGTCCTGGACATGTGCGCCGCCCCAGGGGGCAAGACCCTGCAGCTGGCGGCGGGCGGCGCGGAGGTCACGGCCCTGGACCGATCCCCGGCCCGCCTGCGCAAGGTGCGGGAAAACCTGGAGCGGACCGGCCTGGCGGCCGAGATCGTCGCCGCGGACGCCGCCGCCTGGGAGGACGCCCGGGACTTCGAGGCCGTCCTCCTGGATGCGCCCTGCAGCGCCACGGGGACCTTCCGCCGGAACCCCGACGTCCTGTGGGCCGTGAAGCCCGGCGACATCGCCGCCCTCGCCGCCACCCAGGCCCGGCTGATGGACGCCGCCGCCCGGCGGGTCCGGACCGGCGGCCGGCTGGTCTACTGCGTCTGCTCGCTGGAGCCCGAGGAAGGCGAGGGGCAGGTGGCGGGATTCCTGAAGCGGCACGCCGACTTCGCCCTGGATCCGATCGCCCCCGGAGAGGGCGGCGCGCCGGCCGAGAGCCGGCTGGAGGACGGGACGCTCCGCATCCTGCCGACCCATCGCCCCGGGGGAACGGACGGCTTCTTCATCGCCCGGTTCGCCCGCCGGCTGAACCGCCGCGCCCGCCGGGACTTGGCGCAGGCGGCGGGGGCCGCTAAGTCCGAAGCATGAGCCCGCGCCCGATCATCGCCCCCTCGCTCCTCGCCGCCGACTTCGCCCGGCTGGGCGAGGAGGTCCGCGCCGTCCAGGCCGCCGGCGCCGACTGGCTGCACATCGACGTGATGGACGGCCATTTCGTGCCGAACATCACCCTTGGCCCGGACATCGTCCGGGCCCTGAAGCCGCACGCGACCGTCCCCATGGACGTGCACCTGATGATCGCCCCGGTGGACCCCTACCTGGAGGCCTTCGTCGAGGCGGGCGCCGACATCGTCAGCGTCCATCCGGAGAGCGGGCCGCACCTGAACCGGACCCTGAAGCGCATCCGCCAGCTGGGCGCCCGGGCCGGGGTGGTCTTCAACCCCTCGACCTCGCCCTCGGTGATCGAGTGGATGATGGACGAGGTGGACCTGATCCTCGTCATGTCCATCAACCCGGGCTTTGGCGGCCAGACCTTCATGCATTCCCAGCTGGCCAAGATCGAGGCCCTGAGGCGGATGATCGACGCCAGCGGACGGGACATCGTGCTGGAGGTTGACGGCGGCGTGACCGCCGACACCGCCCGGCTGTGCGTGGACGCCGGCGCCACCGCCCTGGTGGCCGGAACCGCGGTCTTCCGGGGCGGGCCCGACGCCTACGCCGCCAATATCGCCGCCCTTCGCGGCTGACGGCGAAGCCGGCGGGCGGTTTCCGGGAATCGCCGGAAGCGCTAGAAGGTTCGTGTCCTGCGTGACTGGCGAAACAGGTGGTCCACCACCGGGGAGCGCACGGACGTCAATGCGCCGCTCGCCTGGGCCGACCTTCCGAACCGCCACGGAGAGCGCGATGCCTGCCGCCCCTGACTTCCCGCCTGCGCCTGATCGCGTTCCCGTCCGCCGCGCCCTGATCTCGGTCTCGGACAAGACCGGCCTGGTCGAGGCCGCCCGGGCCCTGGCCGAAGGGGGCGTCGAGCTTGTGTCGACGGGCGGCACCCGGGCGGCCATCGCCGCTGCAGGGCTGGCCGTGAAGGACGTCTCGGACCTGACCGGCTTTCCGGAAATGATGGACGGGCGGGTCAAGACCCTGCACCCGGTGGTGCACGGCGGGCTCCTGGGCGTGCGCGACGCCCCGGCCCACGCCGCCGCCATGGCCGAGCACGGGATCGGCGGGATCGACCTCGTCTACGTCAACCTCTACCCCTTCGAGAAGACGGTGGCGGCCGGGGGCGACTTCGCGAGCGCCATCGAGAACATCGACATCGGCGGGCCGGCCATGATCCGGTCTGCCGCCAAGAACCATGGGTATGTGGCGGTCTGCACCGAGGTGGAGGATCTCCAGGCGGTCCTGGCCGAGCTGGCGGCGGGGGGGACGACGAGCCTGGCCCTGCGCAAGACCCTGGCGGCCCGGGCCTATGCCCGCACGGCGGCCTACGATGCAGCCATCTCGACCTGGTTCGCCAGCCAGCTGGGCGAGGCCGCCCCGAAGCGCCGCTCCCTGTCGGGCCGCCTGGCCCAGACCCTCCGCTACGGCGAGAACCCGCACCAGGCCGCCGCCTTCTATGTGGAGGAGGCCCCGCGGACCGGGGTGGCCACCGCCCGCCAGGTTCAGGGCAAGGCCCTGAGCTACAACAACATCGCCGATACCGACGCGGCCATCGAGCTGGTGGCGGAGTTCGACCCCCAGGCCTCCGCGGCGGTGGCGATCATCAAGCACGCCAATCCCTGCGGCGTGGCCCTGGGCGCGGACCTGAAGACCGCCTACGCCCGGGCGCTGCAGTGCGACCCGGTCTCGGCCTTCGGTGGGATCGTGGCTGTGAACCGCCGCCTGGACGCGGCGGCGGCCAGGGAGATCATCAAGATCTTCACCGAGGTGGTTGTGGCCCCCGAGGCCGACGAGGACGCCATCGCCCTGTTCGCCAAGAAGAAGGACCTGCGCCTGCTGCTGACTGGCGGCATGCCCGACCCCCTGGCCCCCGGCGACCTCTTCAAGCAGGTGGCGGGCGGCTTCCTGGTCCAGGGCCGCGACACCTCTCGCCTGACAGCCGCCGACCTGAAGATCGTCACCCGCCGCCAGCCGACCCCGCAGGAGGTGCAGGACATGCTCTTCGCCTTCACCGTGGCCAAGCACGTCAAGTCCAACGCCATTGTCTTCGCCCGGGACGGCCAGACGGCCGGGATCGGGGCCGGCCAGATGAACCGGCGCGACTCCGCCCGGATCGCGGCCCTTCGCGCCGGCGAGGCGGCCGAGCAGGCGGGCCTGCCGGAGAGCCTGGCCAAGGGATCGGCCTGCGCCTCCGAAGCCTTCTTCCCCTTTGCCGACGGCCTGATCCAGGCGGCGGATGCCGGGGCCACGGCGATCATCCAGCCCGGCGGCTCGATCCGCGACGAAGAGGTGATCGCCGCCGCCGACGCCGCCGGCGTGACCATGGCCTTTACGGGCGTGCGGGTCTTCCGGCACTAACCCCCAAGTCATCCGTCTTCCTTCCTCCAGAATACAGGGCCTTCCCATGACCCCGTTCCGCCCCCTCGCCCTGGCCGGCCTGAGCCTGGCCCTCGCTGTCCCCGCCCTTGCCCCCGTCCACGCCGCCGCCGCGTCCAAGGCCCCGGTTTCGGCGTCGCCGGCGGAGCCTGCGGCCTGGACGACCGCGACCCGCCGCCGGCCGGTGAGCTTCGCCGAGACGGCGCCGGGCACATCCGGCGTCCTGGTGATCGCCGCCGGCTCCGTCGCCGAGGCCTCGGAGCGGGCTTCCGCCCTCCTGGCTCCGGAGGCGGGCGCCGGGGTCCGCCGGGCGGTGGAGGCCGCCGGGTTCGACTTCTCCAGCGGCGAAATGCTGGTCCTGCGGGCCTTTGGCGGGCTGGAACAGGTCGTCCTTCTTGGAGTGGGCAAGTCGCCGAAAGGCGCCGGCCTTCAGGGCGCGGGCGAGGCCCTGGGCCGGTCCCTGG
This sequence comes from Phenylobacterium parvum, assembly GCF_003150835.1. NCBI lineage: Bacteria > Pseudomonadati > Pseudomonadota > Alphaproteobacteria > Caulobacterales > Caulobacteraceae > Phenylobacterium > Phenylobacterium parvum. Next base: position 2,520,055 of record NZ_CP029479.1, read on the forward strand.
CCAAGGTGCGGGCGCCGGTCACCGTGTCAGCCGGAGCGCTCGGCGCCGAGGGCCTCGCCGCCCTGGCCACGGGCTTCGGCATCGGCGAGTACCGGTCGGACCTGCTCAGCTCGGACCGCCCGACCACCTCGCCCGCGACGGTCGTCTTCACCGGCGCCGGGGCTGCCGGAGCCGAGACGATCTACAGGGGTCGCGGTCAGGCGCTGGTCGAGGCGGTGCAGTGGACGCGGGACGTCTCCAACCTGCCCGCCAACCTGATGTATCCGCAGGCCTTCGTGGACAGCGCCCGGGCGGCCTTCGCCGGAATCCCGGGCGTGACGATCGAGGTCCTGGACGAGGTCGCCATGCGGCGGCTGGGCATGGGCGCCCTGACGGGGGTGGGGATGGGCTCGGCCCGCCCGCCCCGTCTCCTGGTCGTCCGTTACCGGGGCGTCGGCGCCCCCGCGGGCGGGCCCCTGGTCCTGGCGGGCAAGGGCATCACCTTCGATAGCGGAGGCATTTCCCTGAAGCCCGGCTCTGGCATGGGCGAAATGAAGATGGACATGTCTGGCGCCGCCTCGGTGACCGGCGCCGTCCTGTCCCTGGCGAAATCCGGCGCACCGGTGAACGTGGCCGCTGTCTCCGCCCTCGCCGAGAACATGCCCGACGGCGCCGCCATCCGGCCGGGCGACGTCCTGACAGCCATGAACGGCAAGACCATCGAGATCATCTCCACCGACGCCGAGGGCCGGCTGGTCCTGGCCGACGCCATGGTCTGGTCCGAGCGCAACCTGAAACCCTCGGCCATCGTCGACCTCGCCACCCTGACCGGCGCCGTCCGGACTGCCCTGGGCGACGACTACGCCGGCCTGTTCGGCCGCGGGGACGCCCTGCTCGACCGCGTGATGGCGGCGGGCGAGCAGACGGGGGAGCGCCTGTGGAAGCTGCCGCTCCACCCCAGCTATGCGAAGGATACGTCCTCGACGATCGCGGACATCAAGAACAGCGGCGAGGGCGGGGCGGGGGCCGGGATCGGCGCCTGGTTCATTGGCGAATTCATCAGCCGGGACACGCCCTGGGCCCACCTCGACATCGCCGGTGTGGCCTACGGTGGCGCGAACGCCGTCAAGCCCGCGGGATCGGCCGGCTTCGGGGTTCGCCTCCTCGATCGCCTCGCCCGGGACTGGGGGCGGTAGCCCCGGCGGATCAGACCGTATCGACCATCACCAGCTCGGCGTCGTCCAGGGCGGTGATCCTCAGGCGAGGCTCATCGGTGATGGCCGCCCCGTCCCGGGCGCCGACCCTGACGCCATTCACCTCCACCGCGCCACGGGCCGGCACCAGGTAGGCCCTGCGGCCTGGCCCGAGATCATAGTCCAGGGTCTCGCCGGACCGCACGGTTGCGCCGAGCACACGGCCTGGCGTGCGGATCGGCAGGGCCTCCTCATCGCCCGGAAGCCCTGAGGCCAGGGGCACGAAGCGACCGGCGCGGTCATCCTTGGGGAAGGGACGGGCGCCCCAGGACGGCGCGCCGCCGGCGCGGGCCGGCAGGATCCAGATCTGGAAGAGGCGCGTGACGCCGGGCTCGAGATTGTATTCGGCGTGACGGATGCCCGACCCGGCGCTCATGACCTGGACATCCCCGGCCTCGGTGCGCCCCTGGTTGCCCAGGCTGTCCTGGTGGCTGATGGCGCCCTCCAGGACATAGGTGATGATCTCCATGTCCTGGTGCGGATGGGGCGGGAAGCCGGTGTTCGGCTGTATGGCGTCGTCGTTCCAGACCCGCAGGGCGCCCCAGTTCATGCGGGCCGGGTCCTGGTATCCTGAAAACGAGAAGTGATGCCGGGCGTTCAGCCAGCCGTGGTCGGCGCCGCCGAGGGTGTCGAAGGGACGAAGGTCGATCATGGGTGGCTTCCATCGACGGGGTCTTGGAGGGCCGGAAGATAGGGATTGAGACGGCCGAATGGAAATGGCGGGGCGGAAGATTTCCCGAGGGGCCGGGCTGGACGCCCGCCGCCGGGCCGGGTCATGGTGGGCGGCCCGACGCCGAGAGTCCCGAATGCCCCCCCGGGTCCCGCCTGCACCCGGCCTACCTGGCCGCCGGCCTGATCTTCGCCGTCCTGCTGGTCAGCGCCGGCTTGCGCTCGACCCCCGGCGTCCTGATGCTGCCGCTGGAAGAGGCGTTCGGCTGGAGCCGCTCCACCGTCTCCTTCGCCGCCGGGGTGGGGATCCTGTTCTACGGCCTGACGGGTCCCTTCGCCGCCGCCCTGATGCAGGGCCTGGGCGTTCGCCGGGTCGTGCTGGGCGCCCTGGCCCTGATGGCCGCAGCCACCCTGGCCTCGACCCTGATGCGCGAGCCCTGGCAGTACGTGGCGACCTGGGGCGTCGCAGCGGGAATCGGCTCGGGAGCCCTGGCCATGACCCTGGCGGCCACCGTGGTGAACCGGTGGTTCGTCGCGAGGCGGAGCCTGATGATGGGCCTGCTCACGGCGGCGACGGCCACGGGCAACCTGATCTTCCTGCCTGTCCTGGCCCTGCTGGCCGAGGACGGGGGCTGGCGGCGGGCGGCGGCGGCCACCGGGCTGGTCGCCCTGGCCCTGATCCCCCTGGTCTGGCGGTTCCTGCCGGAGCGGCCCTCAGACCGGGGCCTTGCACCCCTGGGCGCACCCGATGGCCATGTGGAGCCTACGGCGCCGGCGGGAAGCGTCCTGTCGCTGGCCTTTGGCGCGCTCTTCCGCGCGGCGCGGACCCGCACCTTCTGGCTGCTCTTCACCGGCTTCTTCATCTGCGGCCTGACCACGAACGGACTGGTCGGGACCCACCTGATCGCCCTGTGCGCCGACCAGGGCATGGCCCAGGTCCAGGCCGCGGGCCTGCTGGCCATGATGGGCGTCTTCGACCTGGCCGGCACGACGGCCTCGGGCTGGCTGACGGACCGCTACGACCCGCGCCGGCTGCTGGCCATCTACTACACCTTGAGGGGGCTCGCCCTGGTCGCCCTGCCCTTCTCGGATTTCTCCCTGATGGCCCTGGGCCTCTTCGCGGTCTTCTTCGGCCTGGACTGGATCGCCACCGTACCCCCCACCGCGCGGCTGGCCACCGAGGCTTTCGGCCTGCGGGAGGGACCCATCGTCTTCGGCTGGATCGCCGCCGGCCACCAGGCGGGTGCGGCCACGGCGGCCATCACGGCGGGGATGATGCGCGCCGCCCAGGGCCGCTACCTGGAGGCCTTTGTCCTGGCCGGCCTGACCGCCCTGATCGCGGCGGCGGCCTCGCTGATGATCCGCCGGAGCGTCGTGGCGGCGGCGTCCTAGAAGGGCCGGGGCTTGACGCCGTTGGCGGCGAAGTGGGCCAGCATCCGGTCCCAGGCGTCCCGGGCGGCGACCGGATCGTAGCTGGTGCGGTAGTCGGCGTGGAAGCCGTGCTGGCTTTCCGGATAGATCACGATCTGGCTGCCGGTCTTGCGGGCGGCGACCAGGGCGCTGCGCATGGCCTCGACGTCGGAGAGGGGGATGCCCTGGTCCTTGCCCGCATACAGACCGATCACCGGGGCGCGGAGCTGGGCGACGCCGGGGAGGGGCCAGGGCCGGTTCGGCTCGCCCAGGAACTCGCCAGGCTTGGGCGCGGTCAGGCGACCGTACCAGGCGGCTCCGGCGCGGAAATCGGGAAGGCGCTGGCAGGCCAGCCAGACGATGGCGCCGCCCCAGCAGAAACCGGTGACCGCCATACGGGACTTGTCGACGAAGGGCTGGGCCTTGAGGAACCGCAAGGTTCCCGACAGGTCGTTGAAGATCTGCTTGTCCGGGGCCGCGCTGACGATGCGGCGGATCTGGTTGAAGTCGTTGGTCTTGGAGGGGTCCCCGGCGCGGACGAAGAGGTCGGGGGCGATGGCCACGTAGCCGAGGCGCGCGAGGCGGCGGCAGACGTCGCGGATGTACTCGTGGACGCCGAAGACCTCGGAGATGACCAGGACGGCGGGGAAGCGGCCGCGGGCGTCGGGGCGCGCCATGTAGGCGGGCGCCATCCGATCGCCGACGTCGACCTCGACGTCGCCGGCGACCAGACCCGTGGAGGGCGTCGAGATGGCCTGGGCCTCCGCCGAATAGGCGTAGAGCGCGTAGCCGCCCAGGGCGGCCAGGGCCAGCCGGCGACGGGTCAGGGCGAGATCATCGGGATGATTGCCCTCAGGACGGGTCAGGGTCTTCATGGTCAGCGCCTCCCTCGCCGGTCACCGCCGGCCCGGGCTCATTTGGCGATCCGGAAAGCCGCTGTCAAAGCCTGAGCCCTGCAGAAACCACAGGCATCTTTCCGCCGGGCCCCGCCGGGGGCATATGCGGCGTGTGATGAAGCGTACGACCATGATCCCCGGCGCCGTTCGCCGCCTGACCGAGGGTGAGACCGACCTGGCGGCCGGGGTTTTCGGCCGCGCCCTGGATGCGCGCCGGGTGCGTATCGCCGCCCTGCCGGTCTGGCGCCGCGCCTTCGTGGCCGGTCCCGCCCTGGTGGCCTGGCCGGCGCGGACCGCCCTGAAGGACTTCAGCGTCGCGCCCCTCGCCCTGCAGGCCGTCCTGGTCCACGAACTGGTGCATGTCTGGCAGGCCCAGACAGGGGTGAACCTGCTGGCCGCCAAGCTGAGGGCGGGGGACGGGCCCGCCGCCTATCGCTACGATCCGGCGGCCGGGACCGGGTTCTCCAGCCTCAACATCGAGCAGCAGGCGATGGTGGTCCAGCACGCCTTCCTGGCCTCGCGGGAGGGTCCGTCGCCCCATTCTGCGGAAACCTACGCCATCCTTCTGGCTGGCGCGCCGTTCGGAGAGGGTCTAAAGCCCTTCACCGCATAGGGACTTTGCCCTTGCAGTGCGGCCGTTCCGCACCATATCGCACGGCGACGGCGGTGTTCCCAGAACGTCCGCCGGCGACCCTGAACTGTTCAAGGGGGCCGCAGGAACGAGGAGTGCTTGGCGACGAGGCTCCTCAGGCGCGGCCCGCCAACTCGGAGCGTTTGAGACTCATCATGAGCAAGATCATCGGTATCGACCTCGGGACCACCAATTCCTGCGTCGCGATCATGGACGGCAAGACGCCGAAGGTGATCGAGAATGCGGAAGGCGTCCGCACCACCCCCTCAGTCGTGGCCTTCCTCGAGGACGGCGAGCGCCTCGTCGGCCAGCCGGCCAAACGCCAGGCCGTGACCAATCCCACCAACACCCTCTTCGCCATCAAGCGTCTGATCGGACGGAACTACAACGATCCGCTGGTGGAGAAGGACAAGGGCATGGTGCCCTACGACATCGTCAAGGGCCCGACCGGCGACGCCTGGGTCAAGGCCCATGACAAGGACTATTCCCCCCAGCAGGTTTCGGCCTTCATCCTCCAGAAGATGAAGGAAGCCGCCGAGCAGCACCTCGGCGAGAAGGTCGACAAGGCCGTCATCACCGTGCCGGCCTACTTCAACGACGCCCAGCGCCAGGCCACCAAGGACGCCGGCAAGATCGCCGGCCTTGAGGTCCTGCGGATCATCAACGAGCCCACCGCTGCGGCCCTGGCCTATGGCCTGGAGAAGAACGACGGCAAGAAGATCGTCGTCTATGACCTGGGCGGCGGCACCTTCGACGTCTCGGTCCTGGAGATCGGCGACGGCGTCTTCGAGGTGAAGGCGACCAACGGCGACACCTTCCTGGGCGGCGAGGACTTCGACCTGCGCGTGGTCGACTTCCTGGCCGAGGACTTCAAGAAGGAAACCGGCGTCGACCTGCGGAACGACAAACTGGCCCTGCAGCGCCTGAAGGAAGAGGGCGAGAAGGCGAAGAAGGAACTGTCCTTCACCGCCCAGTACGAGGTGAACCTCCCCTTCATCTCGATGAACGCCTCCGGGCCCCTGCACCTGAACATCAAGCTGACGCGGGCCAAGCTCGAGGCCCTGGTCGACGACCTGGTCTCCAAGACCCTCGGCCCCTGCGAGCAGGCCCTCAAGGACGCCGGCCTGAAGAAGACCGACATCGACGAGGTGATCCTGGTCGGCGGCATGACCCGCATGCCCAAGGTGGTCGAGACGGTGAAGGCCTTCTTCGGCCGCGAGCCGCACACCGGCGTGAACCCCGACGAGGTGGTGGCCCTGGGGGCCGCCATCCAGGCCGGGGTCCTGCAGGGCGACGTCAAGGACGTCCTCCTGCTGGACGTCACCCCCCTGACCCTGGGCATCGAGACCCTGGGCGGCGTTTTCACGCCGCTGATCGAGCGCAACACGACCATCCCGACCAAGCGCTCCCAGACCTTCTCGACCGCCGACGACAACCAGTCGGCGGTGACCATCCGGGTCTTCCAGGGCGAACGCCCCATGGCGGCGGACAACAAGATGCTGGGCCAGTTCGACCTGGTCGGCATCCCGCCCGCGCCGCGCGGCGTGCCCCAGGTGGAGGTGACCTTCGACATCGACGCCAACGGCATCGTCAATGTCTCGGCCCGCGACAAGGCGACGAGCAAGGAACAGTCGATCCGGATCCAGGCCAATGGCGGCCTCTCGGACGCCGACATCGACGCCATGGTGCGCGAGGCCGAGGCCAACAAGGCCGGGGACGAGAAGCGCAAGGCCGTGGTCGAGGCCCGCAACCAGGCCGAAGCCCTGATCCACTCCACGGAGAAGGCCCTGGGCGAGCATGGCGACAAGGTGGGCGAGGCCGAGAAGTCGGCCATCACCTCGGCCATCGAGGACCTGAAGTCGGTGCTGGAGGGCGACGACCCCGACGCCATCTCCTCCCGCACCCAGACCCTGGCCCAGGCTTCGATGAAGCTCGGTGAAGCGATGTACGCGGCCCAGCAGTCCGGGGACGGCGACGCCGCCCGGGGCGACGCGGCCGACGACGTCGTGGACGCCGAGTTCGAGGAAGTCACCGACGACGGCAAGAAGGCCTGAACCTGACCGGGACCCGGCCCCGCCCCGAGAAGAGGCGGGGCCGGCGTCCTTTCGGAAAGATGCATCGGAACGCCTGACGCCTCATGCGCGACTACTATGAAATCCTGGGCGTCGCCCGTGGCAGCGACGAGGCCGCCCTCAAGGCGGCCTTCCGCAAGCTGGCCATGGAACACCATCCCGACCGCAACGGCGGCTCGGAGGAGTCCGCTTCCCGGTTCAAGGAGATCAACGAGGCCTATTCGGTCCTGTCCGATCCCAAGAAGCGCGCGGCCTACGACCAGTTCGGACACGCCGGGGTGAACGGCGGCCAGGGCGGCGGCGGCGGTCCGGGCTTTGCGGACATCAACGACATCTTCTCGGAAGTCTTCGGCTCGGCCTTCGGCGACATGTTCGGCGGCGGCCAGAGGCGCAGTGGCCCGGCCCGGGGCCAGGATCTCCGCTACGACCTTGAGATCACCCTCGAGCAGGCCTACGCCGGCTCCGAGGTCGAGATCACGGCGGCCACCGCCATGACCTGCGAGGCCTGCGAGGGCGGCGGGGCCAAGCCCGGGACCAGCCCCGTCACCTGCCCGACCTGCGGCGGCGCCGGCAGGGTCAGGGCCTCCCAGGGCTTCTTCGCCATCGAGCGCACCTGCCCCCGCTGTGGCGGTGAGGGGCGAACCATCAGCGATCCCTGCACCACCTGCCGCGGCCATGGCCAGGTGCGGCGCAACCGCACCCTCCAGGTCCGGATTCCAGCCGGCGTGGACGACGGCGCCCGCATCCGCCTTTCCGGCGAGGGCGACGCAGGCGCCCGGGGCGGCCCCCGGGGCGACCTCTACATCTTCGTCTCCGTCCGGCCCCACGACCTCTTCGAGCGCGACGGCCTGGACCTGCACTGCACCGTGCCCGTGCCCATGACCACCGCCGTACCCGGCGGCGAGATCGAGGCGCCCTGCCTCTCGGATGGCTCGCCGGATGATGCGGAGAACAACCGCCTCACGGTGAAGGTGCCGGAGGGCGCCCAGACCGGCCGCACCGTCCGGATCCGTGGTCGCGGCATGCCTTCCCTGCGCAGCCGTGAACGCGGCGACCTGGTGGTCGAGCTCTTCGTCGAGACGCCGACCCGGCTCAACGCCCGCCAGAAGGCGCTGATGCAGGAGTTCGCCGACCTCTGCGGCGACCAGCAGCACCCGGAGTCCAGCGGCTTCCTGAACAAGGCCAGGAAGTTCTGGGAAGACGTCACCGGCGGCTGACGGCGGGCCCTGTCCCGATCTCCTGAAGGATGCGGCGTCGAAGCCCTTGACCCCTCACCCGGCTCCGCCGGGAGCTCCCCCTTGGGGGAGCAATTGCGGAGTCATTCCTCCCCCCAGGGGGAGGTGGCGCGCGCAGCGGGCCGGAGGGGGTCTCCAGAGCCGCCGTTGCCCCACTCACCCGGCTCCGCCGCGAGCTCGCCCTTGGGGGGCAATCTGCGCAGCGCGCACCCTTGGGAGTCCGACGCCTCAACGATCTGGATGCGCTTGATTTCGGTTCGTCCTAAGGTTTCCACCGCCCCGGACAGGTCCGGGACCAGGAGGAAATCATGCGATCCACTACATCCAGGTTCGCCGCCGCCGGCTTGGCCGCCATCCTGCTTGCAGGATCGCTGCCCGCCGACGCTGCACCCGCCGCCCGCACCCTCCCCGGCGGTGACGCCGGCAGCCGCGTCCCTGGGTATCCGGACGTGATGGCCGAATACATCCAGCTGCCGGGCGGCAAGGCGCCCGGGACCCCGGCCAGCCTGAACACCGCCAGCTTCCTGCGGGTCCGACCCGCCGCTGACGGCGCCCGGCCGGGACCGGCCAACGCCGTGATCGTCGGCCTGCCGGGCTTCTCCTCGACGCCGCCGCACTGGCTCTTCCTGGCCAGCCAGATGGTCTCGCGGGCCTCGAAGGAATCGTGCGGGAACCAGCCCTGCCGGGTGGAGGTCTGGGTGCTGCAGCGCCGGGGCGCGAATCTGGCGGAAACGGAGGCCCTCACGGAGGCCCGGCGCAAGGGCGACCCGGCCCTGGCCCTGAACCACTATCTGGGCGCCGACTCCATCGGGCCGAACGGCCAGGTGGGATCGCCGACCGCCTCGGCGAAGTGGAAGCCCCTGACCCAGACGGACCTCGCCTTCATGGCGGACTGGGGCTTCGAGACCTACGCCGCCGACGTCGACGCCATGATCGGCCGCATCCGCGAACGCTCGGGCGCCCGCAACATCTTCCTGGCCGGGCACAGCCAGGGCGGCGGCTTCGTGGCCAACTACGCGGCGCGGAAGCGCCCGGACGGACGGCGCGGAGTGGAAGGCCTGGCGGGCCTGATCTTCCTGGACGGCGGCCCCTCGGCGGGTGTGCAGCCCGAGCCGACCGCGGCGGAGCTGGACGCCTATTTCACCCGGGTCTCGGCCCTGCGCAGCGGCAAGGACCGGGTCTACACGGACGCCAACGGCCTGCTGGGCGCCATCGCCGGCCCGGCCTCGGCCGCCAGCCAGTCGGTGACCGGCGTCTATTACGCCCTGTCCGATCCCTCGGCGGAGGCCATCTTTCCCCTTCGGGTCGCCGGCATGGCCCCCGCCCCCGGGGACGACTTCCTCAAGACTGCACGGATGACCTGGCTCGCCCGGGCCGGCGCGAGCTTCGATACCGACCCGGTTCCCGGCGGCGGGGTCCAGATGCAGATTCTCCAGTTCCTGGGCCAGGGCCTCGGACGGCTGGACTTCACCCCCATGCCGGGGACCGAGGACCGCTGCGACCGCACCCCGCCCCCGCCGGCGGCCGGCCCCATGCGCGCCCTCGCGCCCCCGCCCAAGTGCGTCCCCTCGGGCGCCATGGCGGACCCCGGGCGGGTGCACGGCTGGATCGAGCCTGGCGGCGCCTCCGGCCCGAAGGAGGCCGGACGGGCGGAGCTTTGGATGAACGCCCAGGCCTTCGCCCCCACGCGGTCCAACATCCGGCCGGTGACCGTGAGCTTCGCCGAGTCCGGTAGGCGCCGGATCGACGCCTCTGACATGGTCGCCTCCAACTGGTACCCCTCCGAGCGTTGGGATTTCGACGCCGGCTTCGTCGGCCGCTACAAGACCCTCAAGGTCGACCGCGACGGCGTGAAGCTGGACGTCGACAAGGCCGCCATCGCCGGCGTTCCGGTCTATGTCGCCCGGCAGGGCTTCACCCAGGGCGTCTCGGGCAACCCCTTCCCGGGGGTGAAGGACTACACCGAGGTCAACAAGACCGGCACATGGCAGACGCCGGAGGCCAAGGCGATCAGCCCGCTCGACCCGGCGATCAACGCCGCCATCTACTTCCACACGGACTTCGTGGGCGCCGACGACTCCCGGGCTGGCCAGGCCCGCCCGGGCGAGCCCGGCGTCTCGGCCGTGTCCGGCACCCTCGTCGACTGGGTCCTGAAGCGGGCGAAGGGCCTGGCGGATACGCCCTCGCCCGCCGCCCTCGGGGTGCGGGCCCGGTACTGAGCGCCGTGGCGGCCCGGGAGGTGAGGCCGCCGCCCCGTCGCGGGTGACGGCGTCGCAGCCGGCGGCTAGTTTACCCGCCGAGATGAACGCTCCCGTCCCGCCCCAGGTCGATTCGGCCGGCGCCACGCCGGTCATGGCCCAGTTCTTCGAGGCCAAGGCGCGGCAGCCCGACGCCCTTGTCTTCTTCCGCATGGGCGACTTCTACGAACTCTTCTTCGACGACGCCCGACAGGCGGCGGCGGCCCTCGGCATCGCCCTGACCGCCCGCGGCCAGCACGCGGGCGAGCCCATCCCCATGTGCGGCGTGCCGGTCCATGCAGCGGAGGCCTATCTCTCCAAGCTGATCCGGTCCGGCTTCAAGGTGGCGGTCTGCGAGCAGATGGAGGACCCGGCGGAGGCGCGCAAGCGCGGGTCGAAGTCGATCGTTCGCCGCGACATCGTGCGGGTGGTCACCCCGGGAACCCTGACCGAGGACGGCCTCCTGGACGCCCGGGGCGCCAACCGGCTGGCGGCCGTGGCGGTGCGGGCCGGCGCCGCCGCCATCGCCAGCGTCGAACTGTCCACGGGCGAGGTGGAGGTATGGGCGCCCGGCAAGTCAGCCCTCGCCTCGGCCCTGGCGGCCCTGGGCCCCTCGGAGATCCTTGTGCCGGACCGGCTGTTTGCCGACGAGGCGGTGAGCGCCGCCCTCAAGGCGGCTGGCGGCCGGGTCCAGCCCCTGCCCTCGGCCCTGGGCGAACCGGGCGCCGCCGAGGCCCGGCTGAAGCGTCTTTACGGGGTCGAGACCCTGGACGGGTTCGGCGCACTGTCCGGCGCCGAGGTCTCGGCCCTGGGCCTGATCGCCGCCCACCTGGAGACCACCCAGGCCGGCCGCACCCCATCCCTCGCCCCGCCCCGGCGGGCCGGGGAGGCCGACGTCATGGCGATCGACCCGGCCACCCGCGCCAGCCTGGAGATCGAGCGCAGCCTTTCGGGCGCACGGGAGGGCTCGCTCCTGGCCGCCGTGGACCGGACGGTGACGGCGCCGGGCGCACGGCTGCTGGCGGCGCGCCTCGCCCGCCCCCTGTTGGACCCGGAACGGATCGAGGCCCGGCTGGACGCCGTCGACTGGCTGCTTGCGCGGCGGGACCTGCGTCGCCGGTTGCGCGAAACCCTCAAGGGACAGGGCGACATGGCCCGGGCCCTGTCGCGGCTGGCCCTCGGCCGGGGCGGTCCCCGGGACCTGGGCGGACTGCGCGACGGCCTGGCGGCGGGCGGCGCCCTGCGCGCCCTGTTCGAGGCCGCCGAAGGCCCCCTGGAGGCGACTCCGCCAGCCGAGCTGGCGGAAAGCCTGGCCGCCCTCGACCTCGGCCGGCGACCGGAACTGGCCGACCTGCACGCCAGCCTCTCCGCCGGCCTCGGACCCGACCTGCCCCTTCAGGCGCGGGACGGCGGCTTTGTCGCCCCGGGCGTCCGGCCCGAGCTGGACGAGGCGCGCCGGCTGCGGGACGACAGCCGCCGGGTCATCCTGTCCCTTGAGGCTGAACTGGCGGCGCAGAGCGGCGTCGCCCTCAAGATCCGGCACAATGGGGTGCTGGGCTACTTCATCGAGGCCACGGCCAAAGCGGCCGAGCCCCTGCTGCGTCCGCCCCTGAACGCCACCTTCATCCACCGCCAGACCCTGGCCAACCAGATGCGGTTCACGACCGTGGCCCTGGCCGAGCTGGATGCGCGGATCGCCCAGGCGGGCGAGCGGGCCCTGGCCATCGAGATGGCCGCCTTCGAGGCCTGGCGGGACCTGGTCTGCGCAGCCGCAGATCCCCTGCGGGAGGCCGCGGCGGCCTGCGCCCGCCTGGACGTAGCCGCCGCCCTTGCTGAATGGGCCGAAGAGGCCGGGGCTGTCCGGCCCGAGCTGGACCGCAGCACCGCCTTCGAGGCCGAGGGCGCCCGCCATCCGGTGGTCGAGGCGGCGGTGCGTCGCTCTGGCGGCGCCTTCACGCCCAATGACTGCCGGCTTGACGGCCAGGCCGTGACGGCCCCGCGGCTGGCCATCGTCACCGGCCCGAACATGGCGGGCAAGTCGACCTTCCTGCGCCAGAACGCCCTGCTGGCGGTCCTCGCCCAGGCCGGTTGCCCGGTGCCCGCCCGACGCCTGAAGCTGGGCGTGGTCGACCGCCTGTTCAGCCGTGTGGGGGCGGGCGACGACCTGGCCCGGGGCCGTTCGACCTTCATGGCGGAGATGGTCGAGACCGCCGCCATCCTGACCCAGGCGACCCCGCGCTCCCTGGTGATCCTGGATGAGATCGGGCGCGGCACGGCGACCTGGGACGGCCTGGCCATCGCCTGGGCCTGCGCAGAGGCCCTGCATGGGACCAACCGGTGCCGGGGCCTCTTCGCCACCCATTACCACGAGCTGGCCGAGCTTGAGCGACGCCTGCAGGGCGTGGCCAACCTGTCCCTCCGGGCCCGGGAATGGAACGGGGAGCTGGTCTTCCTGCACGAGGCCGGCCCGGGTCCTGCGGACAGGTCCTACGGAGTCCAGGTCGCCCGGCTGGCGGGCGTGCCCCCGACGGTTGTGGCCCGGGCCCAGGAGGTCCTGGAGCGGCTGGAGCGGGAGGCCGGCGCCCCGGCCCAGCTGGGCGACCTGCCCCTGTTCGCATCCCCCGCACCTGGATTGGCGAAGGCCGCGGGTCCCTCCCCGGTGGACGAGGCCCTGGCGGACATGGACCCGGACGGCATGAGCCCCCGTGAGGCCTTGGAGGCCCTCTACCGCCTGAAGGGCCTTTCCCGGGAGGCCTAGCGTGCGGCGCCAGCCGGGGCGCCGTTGACCCCCTCAGTCAGCTTCGCTGACAGCTCGCCCTTTGGGGCAGCCCTGAAGGTGGATTCCTACCTTGAAGGAAGGACCTAGAACCATCCCTTGCGGCGGAACCAGAGCAGGGGCGCGACGCCGCTGACCACCATCAGGCCGAGGGCCAGGGGATAACCCCAGGGCCAGGTCAGTTCGGGCATGACCTCGAAGTTCATGCCGTAGATGGCGCCGATCAGGGTGGGCGGCATCAGGAGGACGGTGAAGACCGAGAAGGTCTTGATGCCGATATTCTGCTCGATGTTGATCAGGCCGAGGGCTGCATCGAGCAGGAAGGCGATGTGGGCCGACTGGGCGGCGGCGTGCTCGGTCAGGGACACGATGTCCTGCTGGACCGAGACCAGGTGGGCCTGGGCAGAGGGCTTGCCGGCGATCTCAGGGGCGAGGGCGGCGAAGCTGGCCAGGCGGGCGAGGCTGGCCAGGCTTGTGCGGGCCAGGGCCGCCAGGGACTGGGTCCGGGCGAGGCTGGTCAACAGGGGCTCGAAGGCGGCGCCCCGCGGCCGGTCGAAGATGGCGTTGGACGAGGCCTGGACCCGCTCCGATCCCCGCTCGAGGACCTCCGCCAGCCGCTCGATGACGGCGTCCAGGAGATCCAGGAAAAGGTCGGCGCCGGACGCTTCGGCGTAGTCTGGCCCGGTTACCCGCTGGGAAAAGGCGGTGAAGGCCCGGAGTGGCTCGTAGCGGAGGGTCACCAGCCGGCCATTGGCGAGGACAAAGGTCACCGGCGTCAGTACGGGATGCTCTTCATCGGCCCGGCTCAGGAGGCTGGCGGTCATGAAGGTCGCCCCGCCCTCCATGTAGAGCCGGCTGGAAGGCTCGATCTGGGCCATCTCGCGGGAGGTCGGCAGGTCCAGGCGCAGGGCGCTCTCGATCACAGCCTCTTCATGCCGGTCGGGGCTGATGAGCTCGATCCAGATGATGTCGTCCGGCGCCTGCCACTCCGGGGGCAGGTCCAGGGCGTGCACGGCCCGGAAGCTGCGGGTCTCGCGCGGGAGGAAATTGAGCATGCGCGGGTCGGCCGGGCCTGCGCCCTAGCGCGGCGGCGGCGGAGCGGTCACGGACTGGATGAGCGCGGCGATCCGGTCGCCGGCGTCAGCTGCCTGACCAAGGATCGAGAGCGGGGTCGCGCCCGGACGGACGGTGGAGGCCACCTGGCTGGCCGCGCTCTGGGCCACGGTGAGGGCGGCGCTCTGGGCGGCGTTGAACTGGCTGGAGGCCATCCGCACGGCCTGGGCGTCGGGGTAGATGAAGCCGTAGGTCGGATAGGTGCTGGAACCGATGTCGCGGACCGGGTCGTACCAGACCTTCACCCGGGACCAGTCGCCGGCGGGGGAGACATCGATCACGGTAACGTCGCGCTCGATCTGGCCGCGGGTCCCGCCGATACGGGACCAGTTGGCGTGGGTGATCTGGATGACCCGGTCGGTGAGGACCTGGCTGACCACGGCCACGTGGCCGAGGGTCATGGCGCCGGATGGCTTGAAGCAGAGGACCGAGCCCGCCCGGGGCGAGAAACCGGTCTCGTAGCGACCCGTGGCCTGGCGCCACCAGGTGTGGGCGTCGCCGAAGATCTGGATGCCGGACACCAGGCGGGCGAAGGGCACGCACTGCCAGTAACGGTCGGCGACGGCGCTGGAGAGCGGCGCGAAAGCCACAATCCCGGCGACGAACGCCCCGACGGCGATGTGCATGGCGCGCCTGAACATCAAGCCTCTGCCTCCAACAATCCGTGACTGCACATAACCGCTCGGGCGGCGCTCGGCAAGTCCGGCGGACGAAACGCCGTGATGCTCTCGGGGCTTACTGAGAGACGAAACAAGGGGAGGCTTGGAAATTGAGAAATGTAAATTTCCTAATGGGTCAAATTAAAATCACGTCTAACCCCTGTTTTCCTCAACGCATCTGATGCTGAATTCAATTTTCGTTGAACCCGAACCAAAGTAGACACTCATTCACTGTTTCGGGAGGGATGAATTCACGCTGGCAGGCACAATGGAGCCATCGATCTTGGCGCCCCTTCAACGGCCCGGAGGCCGACCGGACGCTTTCCCTCCGCCCCGGCCATCGACCCCTGCTCCGGTTCCCGGCGCCTGAAAGCGGGCGCCGGACGCCGGGTTTCCGGGCATATCGGGGATGGATTACGGCCGGCGTCCCAGGCTTTTTGCGACTCATGCTCTGGCTTTCGCCGGATCGCCGCCTAAATCTCGCCCCATGGACGCCATACTCCCCCTTCTGACCGACCCCGCCGCCTGGGCGGCCCTTATCACCCTGATCGCGATGGAGGTGGTGCTTGGCATCGACAACCTCATCTTCATCTCGATCCTTTCGAACAAGCTGCCGGAAGGGCAACGGGAGCGCGCGCGGCGACTGGGCATCACCCTGGCCCTCGTCATGCGCCTCGGCCTGCTCTCGACCCTGGCCTGGCTTGTGCACCTGACCGACCCGGTCCTCTCGCTTGGGGGCTCGATCGGCCCCCTCGACATGACCTTCTCCTGGCGAGACCTGATCCTCATCGCGGGCGGCGCCTTCCTGCTCTGGAAGGCGTCCAAGGAAATCGCCAGCATGTTGAACCCGAAGGCGAGCGGACATGAGACCGACAAGGTCGCCCTGGTTGCCGCCAACTTCGGGGCGGTGATCTTCCAGATCATCCTGATCGACATGGTCTTCTCGGTGGACTCGATCCTGACCGCGGTGGGCATGACCGATCACCTGCCCATCATGATCGTCGCCGTGATCATCACCGTGGCCATCATGCTGGTGGCGGCCGATCCCCTGGCCAACTTCATCAACAAGAACCCGGGCGTGGTCATGCTGGCCCTGGGCTTCCTGCTGATGATCGGCCTGGTCCTGGTGGCCGACGGCTTCGGGATCGATATCCCGAAGGGCTACATCTACACGGCCATGGCCTTCTCTGTGGGGGTCGAGGTCCTCAATATCCTGGCCAGACGCGCCAAGGCGAAACTGGGGCTCCAGGCGGATCACTGACCCGCCGGCGCCGGGGCCTCCCGCGGGAGGCCCGGAGCCTCAGAAGAAGCTGTAGGGGTCGATGTCGACCGACAGGCGGATCGACCCCCGCGGCTTCACCCTGGCCTTCCAGGCCGCCATGTAGGCCGACAGGTCGACCTGGCGGTCGGCCCTGACCAGGAAGCGCTTCCGCCGCCGCCCCCGGACAAGGGCCAGGGGCGCATCGGCGGGACCGTAGACTTCCACCCCCTCCGCATTGGGCGCCGCCGCCGCCAGTTCCCGCACGAAGCCCTCCAGGGCCTGAGGGTCGCGGCCCGACACCACCACGGCGGCCAGACGGCCAAACGGGGGCAGACCCGCCAGCTCCCGCTCATACAGCTCGGTCCGGACGAAGGCGTCGCGGTCCTGGGCCTGCAGGGCCTGCATGACGGGATGGTCCGGCGCCCAGGTCTGGATCAGGGCGCGACCCGGCCGGTCCCGGCGCCCCGCCCGGCCGGTGGCCTGCGCCAGGAGCTGGAAGGTGCGCTCCGCCGCCCTCAGGTCCCCGCCGCGCAGGCCCAGGTCGGCGTCCACCACGCCCACGAGGGTCAGGTTGGGGAAGTTGTGGCCCTTGGCCGCCGCCTGTGTGGCCACCAGGATGTCGATCCCGCCCGCCTCCATGGTCTCGACCAGGGCTCGGGCGTCGGCGGCGCTGCGCACCGTATCCGACGAGAAGACCGAAATGCGGGCCTCCGGGAAAAGGGCCCGGGCCTCCTCCTCCAGGCGCTCGACCCCGGGGCCGATGGAGACCAGGGAATCCGCCGCACCGCAGTGGGGGCAGGTCGCCGGCCGGGGCATGGAGAAGCCCGTAAGGTGGCAGACCAGGCGGTTGGTGTAGCGATGCTCGACCAGCCAGGAATCCGTGTCCGGGGCGGTCAGCTTCTCTCCGCAGGCGCGGCACAGGACCAGGGGAGCGTATCCCCGGCGGTTCAGGAAGAGCAGGGTCTGCTCCCCGGCCGCCAGGGTCTCGGCCATGGCCTCGGCAAGGGGCGGGGAGATCCAGCGGCCCGAGTCCGGCGGGGTCTCACGCAGGTCCACCAGCCGGATGTCCGGCAGTCGCGCCTCGCCGTGGCGGTCCGCCAGCCGCAGCCAGCGGTAGCGGCCCGTCTCGGCGTTCCGCAGGCTCTCCAGGGAGGGCGTTGCCGAAGCCAGGATCACCGACGCCCCCTCCAGCTTGGCCCGGACCACCGCCAGGTCGCGCGCCTGGTAAATGAAGCCGTCCTCCTGCTTGAAGGAGGTGTCATGCTCCTCGTCGACCACCACCAGGGCCAGGCGGCGGAAGGGCAGGAAGAGGGCCGACCTTGCGCCGACCACGATCCGGCAGCGACCCTCGGCCACGGCGTCCCAGACCTGCCGGCGGGCTGGCGGCGCGATGCCGGAGTGCCACTCGCCCGGCGGGGCGCCGAACCTTTCGGTCACCCGGGTGATCAGGGCCTGGGTGAGGGCGATCTCCGGCAGGAGGATCAGGACCTGGCCCTCCGGGTCGGCGGCGAGGGCGGCGCGGACCGCCTCCAGGTAGACCTCCGTCTTGCCCGACCCCGTCACGCCGTCGAGCAGGGCGGCCTGGAACCCGCCCTCGGCGATCATGCCGCGCAGGCTGGCGGCGGCGGCGGCCTGGCTGGCGTTGAGGGGCGGAGCCGGCGTGTCCAGGTCCGGTGGGCCGAATCCGTCGGGCCGGGGCGCCAGGCGCAGCTCCAAGGCGCCGTCGTCGATCAGCCCCTTCACCACCGCGGGCGAGACCTCCGCCCGGCGGGCAAGGTCGGCCGGCGGCGAGGGCCCGGCTGCGGCGGCCTCCAGGACCCGGGCCCGGGCGGGCGTCAGGCGGGCCGGCGGGCGGCCGGTGGCGACCGCCAGGCGCTCGGGCCTGGGCAGGGGAGCCCGCGCACCCCGCAGGGCGATGGCCAGGGGCAGGCCGGGTCCATCGGCGGCGTAGCGGGCGGCCCACTGGACGAACTCGACCGTGGCGGGGCTGAGGGGCGGCCCCGGGAGTCGCTCGGCGACCACCTTCAGGGGCCGGTTGCCGCCGGCTCCCTCCCGCAGGCCGGTGACCACGCCGGCGGCCAGCCGGGCGCCGAGGGGCGCAAGGACCCGGTCGCCGACAGACAGGGCGAGGCCCTCCGCCTCTTCGTAGTCGAAGGCTTCCGGCAGGGGCAGGGGCAGGAGGACGGAGACAATGCGGACCATGTCGCCCCTTCATAGACGGGTCCGGCCCTGAGCGGGAGCGGTCAGGGCTTCCGGGCGGACCCCGGGAGTCCTACAAGAGCCCTTCAACAAAAGCGGACGCAGCCAGATGCAACTCTTCCTCGACACCACCGACGTGGCGATCCTGAAGGATCTCGCCGCCAGCGGCCTCGTCGACGGCGTGACGACCAACCCGACCCTGATCGCCAGGTCGGGCCGGCCCATGTTCGACGTCATCGCCGAGATCTGCGAGCTGGTGGAAGGCCCCGTCAGCGCCGAGGTCGCCGCCACGGACGTCGCCGGCATGCTGGCCGAGGGCGCAAAGCTGGCCGCCATCGCCCCCAACGTAGTGGTCAAGGTGCCCCTGACCCGAGAGGGCCTGGTGGCCACCTCAGAGTTCGCCGTCCAGGGCATATCGACCAATGTCACCCTGTGCTTCTCGGCGGCCCAGGCACTGCTCGCCGCCAAGGCGGGCGCGAGCTACATCTCCCCCTTCATCGGCCGGCTGGACGACCACGGCGCCGAGGGCATGGACCTGATCAGCGAGATCCGGGCCATCTACGACAACTACGACTTCGACACCGAGATCCTGGCCGCCTCGATCCGGAGCCCGGCCCATGTCACGGCCGCAGCCCTCTGCGGCGCGGACTGCGCAACGATCCCGCCCGAGGTCTTCACCGCCCTCTTCAAGCACCCGTTAACCGAACGCGGGCTTTCTCAGTTCCTCAGCGACTGGGCCGCCACGGGACAGTCGATTCTCTGAACCGGGGGTACAGGCGCGATGAGCGGGTCGGGCGAGGCGGAGCCGCAGGACGGGCCCGGGCCGGAGACGGTGCGCGCGGCCCTGCTCCGCCGGCCGGACATCCTGACGGGCGACCCTGAGACCCTGCAGGCCCTGGGTCTGGCGCTTCGTCCCGACGCCCGCGTCGTCGAGTTCGGCCCGGCCGCCCTGGCCCGGGTCAGCGAGGTCGCCCGCGCGGAGAGCGAGGCCCGTTCCCGCCTCGAGGCCGTCGCCCGCGCCAACTTCGCCGCCCAGGCCCAGACCCGCGAGGCCGTGGTGGACCTGCTGGACGCCGGGGACGCCGCCGACCTCGCCCTGCGCCTGGACGAGATCGCCCGGGCCCGCTTCGGCCTCCAGGCCGGGGCCCTGGGGCTCGAGGGCGGGGCGGGGCCGCAAGGCTGGCGTCGCCTGCCGGAGGGCGGGATCGCCCAGGTCCTGGAGGACGGAGCCGAAATCCTGCTTGGCTTCCGCGCCACGGCCCTGGGACTGTTCGGAGACCAGGCGCCCTTCATACGCTCCATGGCCCTGGCCCGCCTTGAACTGCCTACCGGCCCGGGGCTCCTCGGTTTCGGATCGGGCGATCCCGAGGGCTTCACGCCGGACATGGGACCAGAGCTTGTCGCCTTCGTGGCCCGGGTCGCCGAGCGCCTGGCGCGCCGCCTCATGGACGCGGAGCCGGGCGGAGTCGCCTGATGGAGGCCCGTGCGGCCCTCGCCCAATGGCTGGAGCACCTGGAGCAGGAACGGCGCCTGTCGCCCCGCACCCTGGCCGCCTACGGCTTCATCGGCCGGCGCTACCTGACCTTCCTGGAAGGGCACAGGGGCGGCCCCCTGACGGCGGAGGACCTCGGCGGGATCAGCGCCGCCGAGATCCGGGCCTGGCTGGCCGTGCTGCGCCAGGGCGAGACGCCGCTCTCTCCGCGCTCCCTGTCCCAGTCCCTGTCAGCGATCCGCACCTTCCACGGCTTCCTGGACCGGCGACTGGGGATCGCCAACCCCGCCCTGGCCCTGGTGCGGGGACCGAGGGTCCGCCCTTCCGCGCCCCGGCCGGTCACCGAGAGCCAGGCCGCGGAGCTGCTGGCCGAACCCGGCCTCGACGCGAACCTGGACCCCTGGGAGTCGTCCCGGGACGAGGCGGTCCTGACCCTGCTCTACGGCTGCGGTCTGCGGATTTCCGAGGCCCTGTCCCTGCGCCGCCGGGATGCGCCCCTGGGCGAGGCCCTGCGGATCACCGGCAAGGGCGCGAAGACGCGGATGGTCCCGGTCCTGCCCCGGGTGGCCGGGGCCGTGCAGACCTACCTGGACGCCCTGCCCTTCCCGCTTGACCCGGATGAGCCCCTGTTCCGGGCCCGGCGGGGCGGCCCGCTCTCGCCCCGCCACGTCCAGGCGACGGTCCAGGGGATGCGGGCGCGGCTGGGACTTCCGGACTCGGCTACGCCCCACGCGCTGAGGCACGCCTTCGCCACCCACCTGCTCGGGGCCGGCGCGGATCTCAGGTCGATCCAGGAACTGCTGGGACACGCATCGCTATCGACCACCCAGCGCTATACCCAGGTGGATTCCGCAACCCTGCTCAGGGCCTACGCGAACTCTCACCCGAGAGCCTGAGAAAGCCGTCGGGGCCCGTCAGGCCTGCATGGTCCAGCCCTCGACGCCCATGGCGGCCTGCCGGCCGGCCTCGGAGCGCGTCGGGTGCGGGTGGCAGACGCGGGCGATGTCCTCGCTGGCGGCGCGGAAGGCCATGGCCACGCAGTATTCGCCGATCAGTTCGCCTGCCTGGGGCCCCAGGATGTGCACGCCGAGAATCTCGTCGGTGGCGGCGTCGGCCAGCACCTTCACGAGGCCATCGGTCTCGTGGTTGATCTTGGCCCGGCTATTGGCGGCGAAGGGGAACTTGCCGGCCTTGTAGGCGCGGCCCTCGGCCTTCAGCTGCTCTTCATTGCGGCCGACCCAGGCGACCTCGGGGGTGGTGTAGACCACGCTGGGCACCAGGTTGTAGTCCACGTGGCCCGCCTTGCCGGCGATCAGCTCGATGCAGGCGACGGCGTCCTCCTCGGCCTTGTGGGCGAGCATGGGGCCGTGGATCACGTCGCCGACGGCCCAGACCCCAGCTGCGGCCGTGCGGAAGTGGTCGGTCTCCAGGAAGCCCCGGGCGTCGGGAACCAGGCCCACCGTCTCAAGGCCGAGGCCGGCGGTGTAGGGGCGCCGGCCGATGGCCAGGAGGACCCGGTCGGCGGAAAGGGTCTCGGCGGCGCCGCCGGCGGCGGGCTCGACGGCGAGATCGACCTTGGACTTGCCGGCCTTGGCGCCGGTCACCTTGGCGCCCAGGCGGAAGTTCACGCCCTGCTTGGCCAGGGTCCGCTGGAAGGCCTTGGCCAGTTCGGCGTCCATGCCGGGGCAAATCCGGTCCAGGTACTCGATGACCGTGACCTCGGCCCCAAGCCGGCGCCAGACCGACCCCAGCTCCAGGCCGATGATGCCGGCGCCGATGACGACAAGGGTCTTGGGGACCTCGCCCAGGGACAGGGCTCCGGTGGAATCGACGATGCGATCGCCGTCCACCTTCACTCCCGGCAGGCCCGAGGGCTCGGAGCCTGTGGCGAGGACGATGTTGGCGGCCTCGAGGGTGACGACCTTGCCGTCCCCGCCCTCCACCTCGACCCGGCCAGGGCCGGCCAGGCGACCCTTGCCGAGGAAGCGCTCGACCTTGTTCTTCTTCATCAGGAAGTCGACGCCCTTGGTCAGGGCGGTCACCGACTCGTCCTTCTGGGCCATCATCTGCTTGAGGTTGAGGCGCGGGGCGACCTCGATGCCCAGGTGCTCGAACTCCCGGTTCGCCGCCTCGTAGAGCTCGGAGGCGTGCAGGAGGGCCTTGGAGGGCATGCAGCCAACGTTGAGGCAGGTGCCGCCCAGGGTGTCGCGCATCTCGACGATGGCGGCCTTCAGGCCAAGCTGGCCGGCGCGGATGGCGGCGTTGTAGCCCCCGGGGCCGCCCCCGATGATGACGACGTCGAACTGGGACATGGGTTTTCCTCGCCCGCCTCGGGGCCTGAACCGGATTAGATGTCGAGCAGCAGGCGCTGCGGATCCTCGATGGCTTCCTTCACGCGGACCAGGAAGGTCACGGCGCCCTGGCCGTCGACGATCCGGTGGTCGTAGGACAGGGCCAGGTACATCATCGGACGAATGACCACCTGGCCGTTCACGGCCACGGGACGCTCCTGGATCTTGTGCATGCCGAGGATGCCCGACTGCGGCGCGTTCAGGATCGGCGTCGACATGAGCGAGCCATAGACCCCGCCGTTCGAGATGGTGAAAGTACCGCCCTGCAGGTCATCCAGGGCCAGGGCGCCGTCGCGGGCCTTCTTGCCAAGGTCGCCGATGGCCTTCTCGACCCCCGCCAGGGACAGGGTGTCGGCGTCGCGCACCACCGGCACGACCAGGCCGCGCTCGGTGCCGACGGCCACGCCGATGTCGTAGTGGTTCTTGTAGATCAGGTCCTGGCCGTCGATCTCGGCGTTGACCTCTGGCACGGCCTTCAGGGCGTGGATGCAGGCGCGGACGAAGAAGCCCATGAAGCCCATCTTCACGCCATGGGTCTTCTCGAAGGCGTCCTTGTAGGTGTTCCGCAGGGCCATGACGGCGCTCATATCGACCTCGTTGAAGGTCGTCAGCATGGCGGCGGTCTGCTGCGCCTCCTTCAGCCGGCGGGCGATGGTCTGCCGCAGGCGGGTCATGCGGATGCGCTCCTCGCGGGCGTGGGCCTCACGCGGGGCGGCCGGCGCCGGAGCTGGCGGCGGCGCAGCGGCGCGCGCCTCGAGGGCGGCCATGGCGTCAGCCTTGGTCACTCGCCCACCCTTGCCGGAGCCCGGGATGGCGGCGGGATCAAGCCCGCCTTCGGTGGCGATGCGCTGGGCGGAAGGGGCCAGGACCGGCGCGGCGGCCGCGGCCGCCGGGGCGGCGGGCGCGGGCGCGGGCTTGGTCGCCTTCGGCGCGGCGGGGGTGGAAGCCGGGGCGGGAGCCGAAGCCGGAGCGGCGGCCGCGGCGGCGCCCTCCTTCACCCGGCCCAGGACGGCGCCGGGCTCGACGGTGGCGCCTTCCTCGGCGGAGATGGACTCCAGGACGCCGTCCGCCGGAGCGGCCACCTCGAGGCTGACCTTGTCGGTCTCAAGCTCGACGAGAATCTCGTCCTTGCGGACAGCCTCGCCGGGCTTCTTCGCCCAGCGCGCCACGGTGGCTTCGGAGACGGACTCTCCAAGGGCGGGGGTCATGATGTCGGCCATGGTCGTGTCCTTGGGTTCAGGCGAGGGCTTCGGTAAGGAAGGCCTGGAGTTCGCGGTTGTGCCGGCTCATCTGCCCGGCGGCGGTGGAGGCGGAGGCGGGCCGGCCCACATAGCGGGCGCGCTTGGCCTTCACCTTCAGGCGCTCGAGGGTCAGTTCAAGCCAGGGATCGACGAAGGTCCAGCCGCCCATGTTCTTCGGCTCTTCCTGGCACCAGACCAGTTCGGCGTTGGGGAAGCGGGAAAGCTCGGTGGAGAGCGACTTCATCGGCCAGGGATAGAACTGCTCGAGCCGCATCAGGTAGATGTCGGTCAGCCCCTTTTCCTCCCGCGCCTCCAGAAGGTCGTAATAGACCTTGCCGGAGCACAGGACGACGCGGCGGATCTTCTCCGGCGGATCGAGGGTCAGGGCGGTGTGCCGGCCACGCTCGGCGTCGTCGTGCAGCACCCGGTGGAAGGACGAGCCCTCGGCCATCTCCGCCAGGAGGGACACGGCCTTCTTGTGCCGCAGCAGCGACTTGGGGGTCATGACCACCAGGGGCTTGCGGAACTCCCGCTTCATCTGTCGGCGAAGAACGTGGAAGTAGTTGGCCGGGGTGGTGCAATTGACCACCTGCATGTTGTCCTCGGCGCAGAGCTGCAGGAAGCGCTCCAGGCGGGCGGACGAGTGCTCGGGACCCTGTCCCTCATAGCCGTGGGGCAGGAGCAGGACGAGGCCGCTCATCCGCAGCCACTTGCGCTCGCCGGACGAGATGAACTGGTCGATGACCACCTGGGCGCCGTTGGCGAAGTCGCCGAACTGGCCCTCCCACAGCACCAGGGTCTTGGGATCGGCCAGGGAGAAGCCGTACTCGAAGCCAAGGACGGCCTCCTCGGAGAGCGGCGAGTCGATGACCTCGAAGTGCGCCTGCCCTGCGCCCAGGTTGTTGAGGGGCGTGTACTGGGCCTCGGTCGTCTGGTCGATGATCCCGCAATGACGCTGGGTGAAGGTGCCGCGCACGCTGTCTTGGCCGGCCAGGCGGACCGGGAAGCCGTCCTGCAGCAGGCTGCCAAAGGCCAGGTGCTCGGCCGTCGCCCAGTCGAGGCCCTCGCCGGACTCGATGGCCGACTTGCGCCCTTCGATGACCCGCCGGACGTTCTTGTGGACGTCGATCCCGTCCGGAATGGCGGTGATGGCGGCGCCCAGGGACTTGAGGCGGGGAAGTGGAACGGAGGTGTTCCCCCGACGGTCCTCGCCCTCAGGCAGGGCAAGGCCCGCCCACTTGCCGTCCAGCCAGTCGGCCTTGTCGGCCTTGTAGGTCTTGCCGGCCTCGAACTCGGCGTCGAGGAAGGCCTCGAACTCGCCCATCCAGCGCGACACGTCGTCTTCGGACACCACGCCCTCGGCGACCAGTTGGCGGGTGTAGATCTCGCGGGTGCTCGGATGATCCTTGATCCGCGCATACATCAGCGGCGAGGTCATGGTCGGGTCATCGCCTTCGTTGTGACCGAACCGGCGATAGCAGAACATGTCGATGACGACGTCCCGGCCGAACTTCTGCCGGAACTCGGTGGCGACCTTCACGGCGTAGACGGTAGCTTCCGGGTCGTCGCCGTTCACATGGAAGATCGGCGCCTCGACCATCAGGGCCACGTCCGAGGGATACGGCGAGGAGCGGCTGTACTTGGGCGCGGTCGTGAAGCCGATCTGGTTGTTCACGATGAAGTGGATGCAGCCGCCGGTCCGGTAGCCCTTGGTGCCGGAGATGGCGAAGCACTCGGCCACCACGCCCTGCCCAGCGAAGGCGGCGTCGCCATGCATCAGGAGGGGCAGGACATGGTTGCGCCCGGCGTCCGACGTCTCGCGCAGGACAAAGGCCTGCTTGGCGCGGGCCTTGCCGAGCACCACCGGGTTCACGATCTCGAGGTGGGAGGGGTTGGCGGTCAGGGACAGGTGGACGCTGTTGCCGTCGAAGGCGCGGTCGGAAGAGGCGCCCATGTGGTATTTGACGTCCCCAGAACCCTCGACGTCGGTGGGCAGGGTCGAACCGCCCTGGAACTCGTGGAAGATCACCCGGTAGGGCTTGCCCATGACGGCGGCCAGGACGTTCAGCCGCCCCCGGTGGGGCATGCCGATGACGATGTCGCGCACGCCCAGGGCGCCGCCGCGCTTGATGATCTGCTCCAGGGCCGGGACCATGGCCTCGCCGCCGTCAAGGCCGAACCGCTTGGTGCCGGGGAAGCGCTTGTGCAGGAAGCGCTCGAAGCCCTCGGCCTCGATCAGCTTCTTCAGGATGGCGATCTTGCCCTCGCGGGTGAAGACGATCTCCTTGTCCCGCCCCTCGATCCGCTCCTGCAGCCAGGCCTTCTGGGCCGGGTCGGAGATGTGCATGTACTGCACCCCGATGTCGGCGCAGTAAGTGCGCTTCAGGATGGCGAGGATCTCGCGCAGGGTTCCGGTCTCGAGGCCGAGCACATAGTCGAGGAAGATCGGACGGTCATAGTCGGCCTCGGTGAAGCCGTAGGAAGCCGGATCAAGCTCGGAGGCGTCGCCCTCGGGGATGGCGATGCCGAGGGGATCAAGGTTGGCCCGCAGGTGGCCCCGCATCCGGTAGGCCCGAATCATCATGATGGCGCGCAGGGAGTCCAGGGTCGCGGCCCGGACATCCTGGCCCGCTGCGGCGGGCGCCTTGCGGGCGGTCCATGCGGGCGGCGCCATGGGCTGAGCCGCGCCGGCGCGGTCGTGGATGGAGGCGAAGAAGCTCCGCCAGGAGGCCTCGACGGAGTCGGGGGCCTTCATCCAGCGGGCATAGAGGTCTTCGATGAAGGCCGCATTCCCGCCGTAGAGGAAGGAAGTCTCCGCCAGGAGTTCGTTGATCCGTCCCGCGTCGTCCGCCATGTCGCTCGCCTGTCGCCTGCGGCCCGCGACGCCTTCAGGAGGAGAGTCGAGCTGGACCGCTCAAGGTTGAATTGTCAGGCCCCCTCAGGCGCCTTTCAGCACCTCGAGCAGGGTCTCTCCCAGCTTAGCCGGAGACGGCGCCACGCGGATGCCCGCGGACTCCATCGCCGCAATCTTGTCCTCCGCGCCGCCCTTGCCGCCCGAGATGATGGCGCCAGCGTGGCCCATCCTGCGCCCGGGCGGAGCCGTGCGGCCCGCGATGAACCCGACCATAGGCTTCCGAATCGCTGAATTCTTTATGAATTCCGCAGCATCTTCTTCAGCCGACCCGCCGATCTCGCCGATCATGATGATCGACTCGGTCTCGGGGTCCTTCAGGAACATGTCGAGCATGTCGATGAACTCGGTGCCCTTCACCGGGTCCCCGCCGATGCCCACGGCTGTGGTCTGTCCAAGGCCCACCTGGGTGGTCTGGAAGACCGCCTCATAGGTAAGGGTGCCGGACCGCGAAACCACCCCGACCGACCCTTTTTTGAAGATGTTTCCGGGCATAATCCCGATTTTGCAGGCTTCCGGCGTCAGGACGCCCGGGCAGTTGGGACCGATCAGCCGGGACTTCGAGCCCGACAGGGCGCGCTTGACCTTGATCATGTCAGCGACAGGAATGCCTTCGGTGATGCAGATGATCAGAGGAATTCCGGCGTCGATCGCCTCGAGGATCGAGTCCGCTGCGAAGGGCGGCGGCACATAGATCACGCTGGCGTCTGCGCCCGTTTGCCGAACGGCTTCATCCACCGTGTTGAACACGGGCAGGCCCACATGAGTGGTCCCGCCTTTACCGGGGGTCACGCCGCCGACCATCTTGGTCCCGTAGGCGATGGCCTGCTCGGAGTGGAAGGTGCCCTGGGCGCCGGTAATGCCCTGGCAGATGACCCGGGTTTCCTTGCCGATCAGAATGGACATTAGGCGAGCCCCCGCACGGCTTTCACAATCTTCTCTGCGCCATCGCTGAGGTCGTTGGCCGCAATGACGTTGAGGCCGCTCTCATTGATGATCTTCTTGCCCAACTCGGCGTTGGTGCCTTCCAGGCGCACCACCAGGGGCACGGTCAGGCCAACCTGCTTGACGGCGTTGACCACGCCGTTGGCCAGGATATCGCACCGGGCGATCCCACCGAAGATGTTGACCAGAATGCCCTTCACATTGGGATCGGCCATGATGATCTTGAAGGCGGCCGTCACCTTGGCTTCGTCCGCGCCGCCGCCGACGTCCAGGAAGTTGGCGGGCTCGGCGCCGTAGAGCTTGATGATGTCCATGGTCGCCATGGCCAGGCCCGCGCCGTTGACCATGCAGCCGATCTCGCCGTCGAGGGCGATATAGGACAGGTCGAACTTGGAGGCTTCGATTTCCTTGGGGTCTTCTTCGCTCTCGTCGCGCAGAGCCACCACTTCCGGATGCCGGTAGAGGGCGTTGGAGTCGAAGGACACCTTGGCGTCCAGGACCCGCAGCTGGTCATCGGCGGTCACGATCAGCGGGTTGACCTCAAGCATCGCCATGTCTTTGGCGACAAAGGCCGTGTAGAGCTGGCCGAGAAGCCTGGCCGCCTGCTTGGCGAGGTCGCCGCTTAGGCCCAGGGCCTTGGACAGGGTGCGCCCATGGAACGGCCAGACGCCGGTCGCCGGGTCGATCCCGAAGGTTACGATTTTTTCCGGCGTGTCATGGGCGACGGTTTCAATATCCATGCCGCCTTCCGTCGAGGCGACCACCGAGACCCAGCTGGTTTCACGGTCGACCAGGAGGGAGAGGTAGAATTCCTTGGCGATGGCCGCGCCTTCCTCGATGTAGAGGCGGTTGACCTGCTTGCCCTTGGGCCCGGTCTGGTGCGTCACCAGGACCCGGCCGAGCATTTCCTGGGCGTTGGTGCGGACGTCGTCGACGCTCTTGACCACCCGGACGCCGCCCTTGGCGTCGGGCCCGAGTCCCTCGAAGCGGCCCTTGCCGCGCCCGCCGGCGTGGATCTGGGACTTCACCACGAAGACCGGACCGCCCAGTTGCTCGGCGGCCTTCACGGCCTCGTCGACGGAAAAGGCGGGATACCCGCGCGGGACCGCCACGCCGAACTCGGACAGGACGGCCTTGGCTTGATGTTCGTGGATGTTCATGGGGCCCAGAAGCGCTGTTCTGCTGGCTCGCCCGATTGGCGAGTGGCCGGTTTATAGGCGCCCCCCGGAAAACAGGCAACCGCCGAGCCGCCCTGCCCCTGCGTCAGCCCAGGAACAGGTTCCATACGAAACGGCCCGGCAGGAGGACGAACAGGAGGTTCACGGCGAAGCCGCCGAAGAACATGCCGGTCATGGTGCGGCGATGCCGCTCCACGTCATGCCGGCGGGCCGCCGCCACCGCCAGGGGCAGGGCGATGATCACATAGCCGCTCAGGATGTGGATGAAGGAGAAGTGGCCCGGATTGACGACCCGGATGAAGAGGGAAGTGATCGCGACGATACCCACCGCCAGGACCCAGCCCCAGCCGAGGATACGGTGCATGCGGGCTCCCTTGCGACCCGCCATCAGGATGGCGCCGACCAGCAGGGCGAGCAGGCCGAAGGCGAGATGGACCAGGATGACCGGCGGGGTGGAGGCGAGCAACTCCAGGTCCGGCCCGTGCGGCTGGAAGGCCGGCAGGCCGGCGCCCGGCGAAGGCTGGGCCAGGACGCGGGGCAGCAGGGCCGCTGCGATGGCGAGCGAGCCGACCGTCACGGCGGCGATAAGCGCAGCCTTGCGCGAGGGGGGGCGGATTTGGGACATGAGGGTCATCTTGGGTCTCCGGTCACCCGGGCGGACGTCGCCGCCGGGCTCTGGTCGGAACCTGCAGGGCCCCTCGCCGGGCCTCAATCGGGGATGCGCCAGATGACGCCGCCGCTTCGCCAGCCGCCGGGGTCCGCCGTTCGCGAAGCGTGGACGGCGCCCAGGTTTCGACGCTCGGTTGGCGTGACGGCTGGCGTGGCCGCGGCCGTCGGCGCCTTCCTGGCCTTTGTCGGCGCCTTCGGCCTCTCGGCCTTCCCTCTCGCCTGGAGGCTCGCCTACCTGGTCCCGGTGGCGATCCTCACCGGGATGATCGGCCTGTGCGGCTTCCTGGCGGCGAGGCGCCTGGCGCCGGGAGGGAACCGCTGGGTCCAGGCCGGCCTGGGCGGACTCATGGTCTTCATTCCCGCGGGGGTCGTGGTCTGGCTCACGGCGGGCCTGATGCCCGGCCAGGCCCTTAGCCTTTCGGAACTTCCCGGCTACCTGGGTACGTCCCTGGTGGTGTCCGTGAGCATGTCGGTGCTGTCTGTGGCCGTCATGCCCCCGCCGCGAGACCCCGCCGCGGTCCCGGAGGCGGCGACGCCGCCCTCACGCTTCCTGGAACGCCTGCCCGTGCGGCTGCGCGGCGCGGCGATCTGGGCGGTCGAGGCCGAGGACCACTACCTGCGCGTGCACACCAGCGCGGGCCAGGACCTGATCCTCCTTCGCATGGCCGACGCCGTCGCCGAGCTGGAAGGCCAGGAGGGCATGCAGGTGCACCGGTCCTGGTGGGTCGCGCGCGCGGGCATCGCCGACGCCCGCAGGGCGGATGGCCGGGCGACCCTGACCCTGAAGGATGGGGCGGAGGCGCCGGTCAGCCGCACCTACGCCGCCGAGCTCCGGCGGCGCGGGTGGATCTGAGGGTCAGGCCAGGAGGTCCTTGATGGTCTCGCGCTCGCCGACCAACTCGTCGTTGGTCAGGGCGATCTTGGACTTGGCGAAGTCGTCCATGGCGTAGGTCTCGATGACCTCGTAGCCGGTCGCCGTGGTGCGTACGGGCATGCCGGCCCAGACGCCGGGGGCGAAGCCGTAGCGGCCCTCGCTGCTGATCGCCACGGAGTGGACCTTGCCGGGGGTGACCAGGTCGCGGACGTGGTCGACCAGGGCGTTGGCGGCCGAGGCGGCCGAGGACAGGCCCCGGGCCTCGATGATGGCCGCTCCGCGCTTGCCGACGGCGGGCAGGAAGTCGTTCTTCAGCCAGGCTTCGTCACCGATCACGCTGGCGGCGTCCTTGCCGCCGACCTTGGCGTGGGTGAAGTCGGCGAACATGGTCGGCGAGTGGTTGCCGTAGATGTAGAGGTCGGTGACCTCGTCGATGGCCACGCCGGCCTTCTGGGCCAGCTGGGCCCGGGCGCGGTTCTCGTCCAGGCGGACCATGGCGGTGAAGCGGTCGGCCGGCAGGCGGCGGGCCTGGGCGGCGGCGATCATCACGTTGGTGTTGCAGGGGTTACCGACCACCGCCACCCGGGCGTCGTCGGCGGCCACGGCGTCGATGGACTTGCCCTGGGCGATGAAGATCTTGCCGTTGTCCTTCAGGAGGTCGGCGCGCTCCATGCCGGGACCGCGGGGCTTGGAGCCCACCAGCAGGCACCAGTTGGCGTCCTTGAAGGCCACGTCGGCCTCGCCGGTCAGGACCATGTCGGTCAGCAGCGGGAAGGCGCAGTCCTCAAGCTCCATGGCCACGCCCTTGAGGGCCTTCTGGGGCCCTTCCACCGGGATCTCCAGGAGCTGGAGGATGACCGGCTGATCGGGGCCGAACATGGCGCCCGAGGCGATGCGGAACAGGAGGGCGTAGCCGATGTTGCCGGCGGCGCCGGTGACCGCAACGCGGATGGGTTTCCTGGAAGCCATGACGTGTCTCCGGAGTGTGGGTTTCGCGGTCACCCCGCGTCGGAGGGCTCCCTAGCTGGAAGCGGCGGGGCCTGCAACGCCGCAGGCGCTTGTGAAGCCCCGCCCGGGCGGCCAATCTGGCCCCATGCCCGAGATCGACCCCGCCTTCCTCACCGGCTCCCATGCCCTGGACGAGCTGCCCCTCTGCCATGTCCGCCTGCAGGACGACGCCCGCTGGCCCTGGCTGATCCTGATCCCCCAGGTCTCCGGGGCCCGGGAGATCGAGGACCTGACCGTCGCCGAGCGCAGGCTCCTGTTGGAGGAGGTGGTCGCCGCCGGAAACGCCGTTCGGGCCCTGGGGGCGGCCCTTGGCCTGGCGGTGGAGAAGCTGAACGTCGGGGCCCTGGGCAATGTCACGCCCCAGCTGCACGTCCACGTGGTGGGCCGCAGGGCGGGGGATCCGGCCTGGCCGGGACCGGTCTGGGGGTTCGGCGAGGCGGAGCGCTTGGCGGCGGAGGACCTGCAACGGGCCCTCGATGCGGCCCGTCCGGCCCTGGCGCCGGGCGCCCAGCCCTACCCGCCCTTCCCGGGTCACGGCCCGGCCTGAGCCGGCTCAGTCGCGCTCCATGCGCACGGCGACCTCGACCCCGTCCTCGGTCAGGGTCCCGGACCACTGGCCGGCAGGATCGGACCGGAGCTGGAGCCGGACCGGCCCGCGGTGCGGCGGGGCCTCGAAAGTCAGGGCCAGGCGATCGCCGGTCCGGCTGGCGGCGCGGAGATAGCCTGAGCCGGAAAGAGAGCCGGGCCGGCGGGGATCGCTCCAGGCGCCGTCCAGGGTCCCGGCGCCGGAATCAATGAACTGGAAGGCGTAGAGGGCGCCGCCCTGGCTGCGCACCAGCCATCGGCCCTCCAGCGCGCCCTGCCGACCCTGGGCCGCCGCGAAGCCGGCCCTCAGGCGCGCCTCGTAGGTCCGTTCGGCGGAACCGAGGGGCGGCTCGGGCGTACGCCCGTGGTCGTCCACCCCCACCTTCTGGCCGGGGACGGAGACAGGGCCCTGTCGCGGGGCGGCGGGGGCCGAAGCCTCCGGCAGGTCCAGGTCGCCGCCGTCGGCCTCTTCCTCCTCGTTGTCATCCTGGCCCGCCGGAGCGGGCCGGGACTTCAGGAGGTCGCCGATCAGGTCCGGGTCCTGGGCGCGCGCCGGCGCCGCCTGCAGGACCAGAAGGCCGGCAAGCGCGGCCAGGGCGGCGGGTCGGAACCGGGTCATGCCTCCTCGAGGGCTGCGGCGATCTCCAGCAGGCGGAGGGCCTGGTCCAGGTGCAGGCGCTCGACCATCCGGCCCTCGACCCGCAGGACCCCCTTGCCGCGATTTTCGGGCGAATCAAAGGCGGCCGCCACCGTTTGCGCCCAGGCCACCTCTTCCGGCTCCGGGGCGAAGGCCCGGTTGGCGGCGGCGATCTGGTCGGGATGGATCAGGGTCTTGCCGTCGAAGCCGAACTCCACGCCTTGGCCGCACTGGCGCTCCAGGCCGTCGAGGTCGGAGATGTCGTTCCAGACCCCGTCCAGGACGGTCAGGCCCCGGGCCCGTCCGGCGGCGACGGTCAGGGACAGGGCCGCCTGCAGGGGCCGGCGCTCGGCGTCGACCCGGCAGCGCATCTCCTTGACCAGGTCGTTGGATCCGACGACCAGGGCGGCAAGGGGTCCGCCCGCCGAAGCGAGGGCGTCCAGGGCGAAGAGGCTGGCGCAGGTCTCGACCATGATCCAGAGGGCGACGCCTTCCGGCAGCCGTCCGGCGTAGGCGGCGACGTCTCCGGGCGTGGAGACCTTGGGGGCCAGGACCGCATCGGGCCGGACGGCGCCGGCGGCCACGGCGGCCAGGTCCGCCTCGCCCCAGGGCGTGTCCAGGCCATTGACCCGCACCACCAGCTCCCGCCGGCCGAAGCCGCCCTCGGCGACGGCGGCGACCGCAAGGTCCCGGGCCGCCGGCTTGGCGTCGGGGGCCACGGAATCCTCCATGTCCAGGATCACCACGTCGCAGGCCAGGCCCCGGGCCTTCTCGATGGCGCGCGGATTCCCGGCGGGCATGTAGAGGGCGCTTCGGCGGGGGCGGGCGGGCGTCATCGGGCGTCTCCGTGGGCTCTTCGGCGCAGGCGTCGGCGGGGTCGCGGACCGGCCCTGTTCTAGACTATGCTGGCGCCATGATCACCCGCTACGAACCCGACGCCCGCAATGTGCTGGGCGGCCCCTTGCAGCCCTGCGGCCTCGATCCTGTCACGGGGTTCTATCGCAACGGCTGCTGCGAGACCGGCGCCGAGGACATGGGCCTGCATACGGTCTGCGCCATCATGACGGCGGAGTTCCTCGCCTACTCACGGTCCGTGGGCAACGACCTGTCGACCCCCATGCCGGCCTACAGGTTCGCCGGGCTTAGGCCGGGGGACCGGTGGTGCCTCTGCGCACCCCGCTGGAAGGAGGCCCTGGACGCCGGCGCTGCGCCGCCCGTGGTGCTTGAGGCCACCCACGAGGAGACCCTGGCCGTCGTCGACCTCAAGACCCTCAAGGCCTACGCGTCGGGGGCGGACTCGGGCGGCGGGCCGGTATAGCGCGCCCGCGGACGGATCAGGCCGCCGTCCTGGACCTGCTCGAGGGCATGGGCCAGCCAGCCCGCACAGCGGGCGGCGGCGAAGAGGGAGAGGGCCGCACCCTCCGGCGCGCCCAGGTGGTCGCAGACCGCCACAAGGGCGAAATCCACGTTCGGGGCGAGGCCGGTCGTCGCCCGGACCTGTTCGGCCAGCCTGGCCAGGTCCTCTGGCGGGTTGAACCGGGCCAGGAGGGCGGCGGCCCGGGGATCGCCGTCAGGGTAGAGCGGATGGCCGAAGCCCGGGATCCCGCGATCCTCGGCCACCCGGGCGGCGACGGCGGCGTCCGGCCCCTGGGCCAGGACCTCGGCCCGGAGCCGGGCCAGGGCGGCGGGCGCCCCGCCATGCCGGGGCCCCGACAGGGCGGCCAGTCCCGCCAGGGCCGAGGCGGCCAGGGACGCGCCCGTGGAGGCCGCCACCCGGGCTGCGAAGGCTGAGGGATTGAGCTCATGGTCCGCCAGCAGGACCAGGGTGCGGCGGATGAGGTCGGCGGCGGGGCCGCCGGGCCCGAGCCGCCAGGCCTTGGCGAGCCGCAGGTGGATCGGGCCGGAATCGGTCTCGGCGGCCAGGGCGTCGGCGAAGATGTCGAGCAGGAGGGCGGCCTCGGCGGACCGGGCGAGGGCGGGCTGGCCCAGGGCCGGCGAGGCCTCGGCGGCGCGGGCCGCCAGGGCCAGGAAGGCCCGGGACAAAGGCGGCCCCGCGGATGGGGGCTCGGGGCGATCCGACCGCTTGAGGGTCACGCCATCGCCGCCCCGCAGCAGCCGGGCCACCGACTCGAGGGTTTCCGTCTCGGCCAGCAGAAGGGCGTCGCGGCCCCGGTACCAGGGCCGTCCAGCCTGCACCGTGGTGATGGCTGACGCCAGGACCGGCTCGCCCCAGGTCATGGCTCCGGCGGCGACCTCGGAGGGGCGGCGGCTGCGCCTCCTGCGCTCGGCCAGGGCTTCCACCTCCCGCGCGCGGTAGAGGCTGCGCCGGGAATCCCCAGGGTCGGCGCGGGCGGTCAGGAGGCCCCGACTGACATAGGCGTAGAGGGTCTGGGGCTTGAGCCCCAGCCGATCCTGCACGGCTGCAGCGGTCAACCAGTCCGCCATGCAGGCCTCCCTCGCCAGAATTTATATTGATTATCTTGATCAAGATTGACGGGTCAAGGCTGCGAGCGCCGGGTGTGGCCATCGCGACCCAGTGCAGAAAGGAAATCGCCATGGAAGCCGGCCTCGAATCTGTGATCGCCGCACACACGGTGCTGTCGGATGTGGACGGCGAGGCCGGACGCCTCGTCCTGCGAGGCGCGACCCTGGAGTCCCTGGCTGGCGTCGCCAGCTTCGAAGAGGTCTGCGTCCGGCTCTGGTCCGGCCTCGCGCCCGTCCCGGTCGACGGCCTCAAGGCGGCCTTGGGCGCCGCGCGGGTCGAGGTCTGGTCGGAGGTCGAACGGCTGGACGACGCCCTCGCCGCCCTGCCTCCGGTGGAGGGGTTGAGGGCCCTGATGGCCCGGCTTGCGGACGGCGAGGACCTTCCGGCGGCGCTTCGCATCACGGCGGCGCCCGCGGTCTTCACCGGCGCCCTCCTGCGGCGGCGGGCTGGACGGCCCGCCCTGGCGCCTGACCCCTCGGCCGGGCACGCCGCGGACCTCCTGCGGATGATCTCGGGCCGGGCGGCGACCCCGGCCCAGGCGGCGGCCCTGGACGCCTACCTCGTCACCGTCATCGACCATGGCCTCAACGCCTCGACCTTTGCGGCCCGTGTGGCGGCCTCGACCCGGGCGGGCCTGGTGTCGGCCGCCCTCGCCGGGATCAGCGCCCTGAAAGGACCCCTTCATGGCGGGGCCCCAGGTCCGGTGATCGACATGCTGGATGGGATCGGGTCGCCGGGGAATGCGCGCGCCTGGCTGGAGGCGGCCCTCGACCGCGGCGACCGGCTGATGGGCTTCGGCCACAGGGTCTACCGGGTGAGGGACCCCCGCGCCGACGCCCTGAAGGGCGCGATCCGGCGTCTGGGTGCGGACGAAGGTCGTCTGGCCCTGGGCGAGGCGGTGGAGGCGGCGGCCCTCGAGATCCTGCGCACCCGCAAGCCCGACCGCCCCCTGGAGACCAATGTCGAGTTCTACACGGCCCTGCTCCTGGAAGCCCTCGGCATCCCGCCGGAAGCCTTCACCTGCATCTTCGCCGCAGGCCGGGTCGCAGGGTGGACCGCCCACGCCTGGGAGCAGGTCGCCACCGGGCGGCTGATCCGCCCACGCTCGATCTATGTCGGCCCCGAACCGGCCCCGGAATGATTTGGCCGGGCCGGGGGGCGGCGCTAGAAGGGGGCATGCCTCACGACGCCCGCCTGCCGCCGGACCGCGCCGCCGCCCTGACGCGGGGGATCACCCTCATGTCCGTGGGGGTCGCAGCCCTGCTGGTGACCGCCAAGGCGGGAGCCTGGATGGCCTCCGGCTCGGTGGCGCTCCTGGCCTCACTCGCGGACTCCGCACTCGACCTCCTGGCCTCGACCATCACCTTCTTCGCCGTCCGCTACGCCGCCGCCCCGCCCGATGAAGAGCACAGGTTCGGGCACGGCAAGGCCGAGGCCTTCGCCAGCCTGATGCAGGCGGGCCTGGTCTTCGCCTCGGCCGCCCTGATCGGGCAGGAGGCGATCCGGAGCCTCCTGGATCCCCAGCCCCTCGAGGCCAGCGGCTGGGCCCTTGGGGTGATGGTTCTTTCCACCGTCATGACCTTCGTCCTGATCTCGGCCCAGACCTGGGTCCTGAAGCGCACCCAGTCCGTGGCGGTCAGCGGCGACCGCGCGCACTACGCCTCGGACCTGGCGTCCAACCTGGCCGCCCTGGCGGGGATTGGGGCCTCGGCGGCCCTCGGCGTCGCGGGGCTGGACGGCGCCGCCGCCCTCCTGATCACCGGCCTTCTGCTTTGGGGCGCCATCGGCGTCTTCCGCGAGGCCGCCGTCCAGCTGATGGACCAGGAGCTGCCGGCCGAACAGCGGGCCCGGATCGTCGAGCTGGTCACCTCCGACCCGCGCCTCACCGATGTCCACCAGCTGCGCACCCGCGCCTCCGGACCCTACGTGCACATGCAGATGCACGTGGACCTCGACCCCCTCCTGACCCTGGAGGACGCCCATCGGGTGGTCGTCGAGGCCGAGCGACGGCTCCTGGCGGTCTTCCCCATGGCCGACATCCTGATCCATCCGGACCCCCGGGGCCTGGCCGAGCCGCACGGCGGCGCTTTCGCCGAGTCCACGGCCGCAGAGTAAACCGCCCCTTAAGGTCTGGCGCCCCTTACTGCGGCTTCCAGATCGTCTCGCCGGCCGGGCATGACCGAACGCATCCTGCACCACTTTCCGCTGGACCCCGCCTCGCGACAGGTTCGCCTGGCCCTGGGGGAGAAGCGCCTGCCCTTCACGGAACAGACCGTCCGTTACTGGGAGCAGCCCGACGCCTTCCTGGACCTCAACGCCTCGGGCGTGACCCCGGTGATGGTCGAGGACGGGCTGGTCCTTTGCGAATCCCGGACCATCCTCGACCACCTGGAAGAGACCTGTCCCGAGCCGCCCCTGCTGGGTCGCGACCCGCAGGAGCGCGCCGAGGCCCGCCGGCTGGTCCTCTGGTTCGACCGGAAGTTCGACCTCGAGGTGGCCGGCTTCCTCCTGCACGAGAAGATGGAGAAGCGGCTCCTGGGCCTCGGCGCCCCGGACCTCGCCGCCCTGCGCCAGGGCCGCGAGTCCCTGCGCCATCACCTGGCCTATCTCGAGGCCCTCCTGTCCGCCCGCGACTGGCTGGCGGGCCGCCGGCTGTCCCTGGCCGACTTCGCCGCCGCCGCCTACCTCTCGGTGATCGACTATCTGGGCGACGTGCCCTGGGACGGATATCCGACGGTCAAGACCTGGTACATGAAACTCAAGTCCCGGCCCGCCTTCCGCCCCATCCTCGCCGACCGCTGGCCCGGGCTGGCCCCGGCGGCGCATTATGACGACCTCGATTTCTGACCCCCGCGAGGCGATCCGCCAGCGGGCGGCCGAACTGGGCTTCGACGCCTGCCGGTTCACAGGGGTCGAGTCGCCCTGGCCGGCGACCGCCCGTCTGCAGGCCTTCCTCGAGGC
This sequence comes from Phenylobacterium parvum, assembly GCF_003150835.1. Classification (NCBI taxonomy): domain Bacteria; kingdom Pseudomonadati; phylum Pseudomonadota; class Alphaproteobacteria; order Caulobacterales; family Caulobacteraceae; genus Phenylobacterium; species Phenylobacterium parvum. Next base: position 2,557,782 of record NZ_CP029479.1, read on the forward strand.
CGGACATCACGGCGAAATGGACTGGATGGCCGACACCGCCGGGCGGCGGGGCCACCCCCGCGCCCTCTGGGCGGAGGCCCGGAGCGCCATTGTCCTGGGGCTGAACTACGGGCCGGACGCCGACCCCCTGCCGGGTCTCGCCCGGCGCGACCGGGGCCTCGTCTCGGTCTACGCCCAGGGCGACGACTACCACGACCTAATCAAGGGCCGGCTCAAGCAGCTGGGCGGCTGGCTGGCCTCGCGCCTGGGCGCCGACCTCAAGGTCTTCGTCGACACCGCCCCCCTGATGGAGAAACCCCTGGCCCAGCAGGCCGGCCTGGGCTGGCAGGGCAAGCACACCAACCTTGTCAGCCGCGACTTCGGCTCCTGGCTCTTCCTCGGGGTGATCCTCACCACCGCGGCCCTGCCGCCCGACCCGCCGGGCGAGGATCACTGCGGCCAGTGCCGGGCCTGCCTGGACGCCTGCCCCACGGCGGCCTTCCCGACCCCCTACCAGCTCGACGCCCGCCGGTGCGTCTCCTACCTGACCATCGAGCACAAGGGTCCGGTGGACCCCGCCCTGCGCCCGGGCCTGGGCAACCGGATCTATGGATGCGACGACTGCCTGGCCGTCTGCCCCTGGAACAAGTTCGCCCAGGCGGGCCGGGAGCAGAAGCTGGCGGCGCGGGCCGACAGGGTCGAGCCGTCCCTGGCCGAGCTCGCAGCCCTCGACGCGGCCGCCTTCCGGGAGAGGTTCGCCCGCTCCCCCATCAAGCGGACCGGCCGGGACCGCCTGGTCCGGAATGTCCTCTACGCCATCGGTAACTCCGGCGACCCGGCCCTCGTCCCCGCTGCACAGGCGCGATTGGAGGACGCTTCACCCCTGGTGCGGGGCGCAGCCGTCTGGGCGCTGGGGCGCCTCCTGCCTCGCGCCGAGGTCCTCGCCCTCGCCCACAGTCATGCCGAGGCCGAGGCTGACCCCGGCGTCCGGGCCGAGTGGGCGGCGGTTCAGTCGGCGTAGACGCCGGCCCGGTTCTCCATCGCCGCCCTCACGGCCTCGACCTGGTTGGGCGAGCCGATGAGGGCGCCCTGCTCCTGGCTCTCGGCGAGGAGGATGGCGTGCTGGTCGGCGTCCGGCGCCAGGTCCAGGAGGCGCTTGCCCGCCCGGATGGCGTCGGGATTCTTCGAGGCGATGTCGGCGGCCAGGGCCAGGGCCTCGGCGCGGGGATCGGCGCAGACGCGGGTGGCGAGGCCCAGGCGATGGGCCTCCTCGCCGTTGAAGATCCGGCCGGTAAAGGTCAGCTCGCGGGCCACGTCGTCGCGCACCAGGCGCTTCATGAGGACCAGGCCCGCCATGTCGGGCACCAGGCCCCACTTGATCTCCAGCACGGCCATGCGGACGTCCGGCGTGACGAAGCGGATGTCGGCGCCCAGGGCCAGCTGGAAGCCGCCCCCGAAGGCCACGCCATGGATGGCGGCGATGACCGGCACGGTCTGCTCGCGCCAGACCATGACCGCATGCTGGGCGTGGTTGGAACCGCCCTCGGTGCGCTTGGGCGTGACCAGGCCCGCTCCGCCGCGGCGCTCACCCGAGGCCATCTTGGCGAAATTGCCCATGTCGAGGCCGGCGCAGAAGGCGCGGCCGTCGCCGGACAGGACGATGACCCGGACGCCCTTCTCGGTCTTGAGGCGTTCGCCCGTGTCGACCAGGGCCTGGAACATGCGGTCGTCGAGGGCGTTCATCTTGTCGGTGCGGACGAGGCGGACGTCGGCGACGCCGTTCTCGATCGTGACCTGGATGCGGTCGTCCATGGCAGTCTCCTTCAGGTCTTGCCGGGGACGGCGATGTAGCCGACCCGGGGGAAATGCAGGTGCAGGCGGCCGAGGTCGGGGGTCTCCTGCGCGAGGATGAGTCGGGAATGGCGCGCCGCCACCAGGGTCCCGGCGATCGGGTCCCGGCCATAGTCGTCGGCCATCACCACCACCGGATCGCCCGGGGACAGGCCCAGGGCGTCGTCGGGATCATGGTCCGGCGCGGGAGCGGGCTCGGCCGCCCGGGCGATGTCCAGGGCCGCCGCGCCGGTGATCTCGGTCCGAGCCCCATGGCCGAGGGCGGCCATCCGGCCCCGCCAGGCCTCAAGCCGCTCCAGGCCGGCGGTCAGGCGGGCATAGGTGTCGGGCAGGGCCCCCTTCAGCCACCAGATATTCATCCAGGCCGAGGCGTCGGCCAGGCCGGGCGCATCGCCGGCCAGGAAGGGCGCATCCCCCAGGGCGTAGTCCAGCCAGGAGGCATGCCCCCGCCACTGGACCTTCATGGGCCCGGCGGCCTGCGCCATGGCCTCCACGTCGAAGGGGCGACCGGAGAGCTTCTCGCGGTCGGCGATGAAGGCCTTGGGGGTCAGGTGTCCCATCTCGCCGAAGATGACCGGCACGGTGGCCTGGAAGAACAGCCGGTCGGCCCAGAGGCCGATCCCCCTCAGGCCCGCCAGGCCCCGGTCGCCCGGCAAGGGCGCGCGCCTCTGCAGTTCGTCGAGGATGACCATGGAGTCACAGTAGACGTCAGCGCCGACCTGCAGGACCGGCGCGCGCCGGTAACCCCCCGTCAGGGGCGTCAGGTCCGGCTTGGGCATCATGTTCGGGGTCAGCACCGACGACCAGGCCTGGCCGGTCATGCCGAAGACGATCCGCACCTTCTCCGAGAAGGGCGAGGCGTCGTAGTGGTGCAGGATCAGGTCCATCTCCCCCCCTGTTGCGCGGCGCTTTCGGGACACGCTGTCACGGATTCCGCCGTCCGGCCACCGTGACGCCGCGTCAGCGCCAGCGGATCAGGGCCTCCTGGGCCGCCTCGGCCACCAGCCGGCCCGAACGGTCGTAGATCTGGCCCCGGTTGAAGCCCCGCCCGCCGGAGGCCGAGGGGCTGTCCTGGACGAACAGGTGCCATTCCTGGAAGTCGCTGGGCTGGTGGAACCACATGGCGTGGTCGAGGCTGGCCGCCTGCAGCCGCCCGCTGTCCCAGTCCACCGCATGCGGACGCAGGGAGGCGTCCATCAGGGTCATGTCCGAACCGTAGGCCAGGGCGCACTGGTTCACCGCCACGTCGTCGCCGAGGGGCTGGCGAGCCCGGAACCAGCACATGTCCGTGGGCTCCCGCACGCCGACGAAACCGTGCGGGACCGGGGCGCAGGGCTTGAGCTCCACCGGCCAGATGCGTCGGGTCGAAGGATCCAGGCCGGCCTCGGCGCGCAGTTCCTCCTCGTTCTTCAGGGCCTCGGGCGGCGGGGCTTCGGGCATGGGCAGCTGGTGTTCGAAGCCGGTCTCGGGAACCTGGAAGGAGGCCGCCAGGTTGAAGATCTGCTTGCCGTTCTGGATGGCCACCACCCGGCGGACGCTGAAGGACCCGCCGTCCCGCGCCCTGTCGACCTGGAAGAGGATGGGAAGCTTGGGGTTTCCCGGCCGGATGAAATAGCTGTGCAGGGAGTGGCACTCCCGCCCCTCGATCGTCCGGTAGGCGGCCGCCAGGGCCTGGGCCACCACCTGGCCGCCATAGATCCGGCGGGTCTCGAAGGGCGGGTTGAACCCCCGGAACAGGTCGGTGTCGAGGGTCTCCAGGTCGAGGAGGGCGAGGAGCTCGTGGTCCTCGAAGGCGGTCTGGGTCATGGGCCGGGCCGACAAATCAGAAGGCGGGATCGGGAAGCTGGGCGAGGCGGGGCAGGAGGCGGTCCTTGTCGGAAAGGATGGCGTCCCCCTCCGATACCGGCCAGTCGATGGCCAGGTCCGGGTCGTTCCAGATCAGCCCGCCCTCGGTCTGGGGCGCATAGTCGCCGTCGACCTTGTAGGCCAGCATGACGTCGTCGCAGAGGGTGCAGTAGCCGTGGGCGAAGCCGCGCGGCACGAAGAGCTGCTCGCCCCCCTCGGCGGTGAGCCGGGCCGAAACCCAGCGCCCGCGGGTCGGCGACCCTGGCCGCACGTCCACCGCCACGTCGAGGATGGCCCCTGACAGCACCCGGACCAGCTTGGCCTGTGCGTGCGGCGCCATCTGGAAGTGCAGGCCCCGGACGGTTCCCGCCCGGGCGTTGAAAGCCTGGTTGTCCTGGACGAAGTCGGCCTCGACCCCGGCCCCGGACAGGGTCCGGCGGCTCCAGGTCTCGGAGAACCATCCGCGCGCATCGCCATGTCGGCGGGGCGTGATAAGCAGGACCTCGGGAAGGGCCAGGGGCGTTACGGTCGTCATGGAATTCCCGGACACGGGCGGCGAGGCCGCGAAGGGTGCGAGGCATGGCGCGGGACGCGGCGAAAGACAACCCCGGGGCGGCGACCCAGGGCTCGGTCAGCGTCATCGTGGTCGCCTGGCAGTCGGGCCCCGACCTAACCCGCTGCCTTTCGGCCCTGGCCGGCCAGACCCTGCCGCCACTTGAGATCCTGCTGGTCGACAACGCTTCCACCGACGGCGCGCCGGAAGCGGCGATGCGCGAGGTCCCCGGGATCACCCTGGTTCCGGCGGGCGCCAACCTGGGCTTCGCCGCCGGGGTCAATCTCGGCGCCCGACAGGCCCAGGGCGAGTGGCTGGCCCTGGTGAACCCCGACGCCTTTGCGGCGGCGGACTGGCTGGAGCGCCTGCTCGCGGGCGCGGCGCGCAACCCCGGGGTGGACTGCTTCGGCTGCCGCCAGGCCATGGCCGACGCGCCCGGACGCCTTGATGGACTGGGCGACGTGATGAGCCTGCCCGGCATTCCCTATCGGGGCGGATACGGTCTGCCCGATCCCGGCCCTGTCGGGGAGGGCGAGTGCTTCTCGGCCTGCGGCGGCGCCATGCTGATCCGGCGGTCCCTCTTCGAAGCCCTGGGCGGGTTCGACGAGGACCTCTTCATGTACTGCGAGGATGTCGACCTGGGTTACCGCATCCGGCTGGCGGGCGGCGCCTGCAGGGTCGTCCCCGACGCCGTGGTCGACCATGTGGGTTCGGCTTCCACTGGCGGGGCGGGCTCGGACTTCGCCAGCTTCCACGGCGCACGGAACCGGATACGGGTCTTCATCAAGGACACCCCGCCCCTGTTGTTCTGGCTGACCCTGCCCCTGCACGTCATCGCCACCACCGCCCTCTTCCTGCGGCTCGCGACCCAGGGGCGGCTGGGACCCAACCTCAAGGGCGCACAGGCCGCCCTGGCCGACCTGCCGGCGGCCTTCGCCGCCCGCCGGCGGACCCAGGCGACCCGCAGGGCCTCGTCCTGGGACATCGCCCGGGCCATGACCTGGAACCCCCTCGACCTCCTCGGTCGCCGGGTGGTGATCCGCCGGCGGGGCTGACGCGGTCAGCCGGCCTGTTTGTGGCGGGGGCCCGGCAGGACGTCGATCAGCTCGATCCGGAAGACCAGGGTCGCGCCAGGCGGGATCGGGCCGCCGCCCTGGTCGCCGTAGCCGAGGTCCGCGGGCACGAAGATGCGCCACTCATCCCCCGGCCGCATGATCTGCAGGGCCTCGACCCATCCCGGGATCAGGCCATCCAGGGGCATGACGGCGGGCACGCCCCGGTCGTAGGAGCTGTCAAAGACCTCGCCGGACAGGAGCTTGCCTTCGTAGTGCACCTTGATCTGGTCGCCCGGCAGGGGCCGGACGCCGTCGGCGGGGCCGGAGCGGACCACCGCATACTGAAGGCCGGAGGGCAGGGATTTCACCCCGGGCTCGGCGGCGTTCTTGGCCAGGAAGGCCTTGCCCGCCTCGGCGTTGGCGGCCAGGACCTTGGGGTCTGGCCCCCTCTGGCAGGCGGCGAGCAGGGACAGGCCGGCGGCCAGGGCGATGAGGACGAGGCGCATTGGGGTCTCCTTCAGACCGCGCGGGGCGGATAGCCCCGGGCCCTGAGGGCCTCCATGATTTCTTCGGTGTGCCGGGCGTCGCGGGTCTCGATCATGATGTCGAACTCCGCACCCTTGGCCGGCACGTCGAGGGCCAGGCGATTGTGGGCCACCTCGACGATGTTGGCGCCCATCTGGCCGATCAGGGCCGAGACATTGGCCAGCAGGCCCGGGCGGTCGTCTCCGATGATCCGAAGGGAAACAAGGCGCTGGTCCCGGACCAGCTGGCGGGTGAGGACCGAGGCGAGAAGGCGGGTGTCGATGTTGCCGCCGCAGAGAATCACCCCGACCTTCTTGCCTCGGAACCGGTCCGGATAGGCCAGGAGAGCGGCGAGGGCCGCCGCGCCGGCGCCCTCGGCGACCGTCTTCTCCACGTTGCAGAACAGGGCCACGGCTTGCTCGAGAAAGGGCTCCTCGAGCAGCAGGACCTCGTCGATCAGAGGGCGGGCGACCCCGTAGGTCAGGTCGCCGACCCGCTTGACGGCGATGCCCTCGGCGATGGTCGCCCCGCCGGTGACGGCCTCGATGCCCTGCATGCGCGCCGTGAAGGACGGATACATGGCCGGCTCGACGCCGATCACCCGGCAGCTCGGGTTGATGGACTTGGCCACGGTTGCGCAGCCGGCGATCAGGCCGCCGCCGCCGATGGGCACGGGCAGGACCTCGATGTCCGGCTGCTCCTCGAACATCTCCAGGGCCACCGTGCCCTGGCCGGCCATGACCTTCAGGTCATCGAACGGGTGGACGAAGGTCAGCTCGCGCTCATCGCAGAGCTTCCGCGCGATGGCCGCGGATTCATCGTAGGTGTCGCCATCCTGGACCACCTCGGCGCCAAACGCCCGGGTCTGCTGGACCTTCACGAAGGGGGTCGAGCGCGGCATGACGATGGTCACGGGAATGCCCAGCCGCGCGGCGTGGTAGGCCAGGCCCTGGCTGTGATTGCCCGCCGAGGCGGCGATGACGCCCCGCCGCGACTCGTTGTCCGACAGCTGGAGCAGGGTGTTGAGGGCGCCCCGCTCCTTGTAGGCGGCCGTGAACTGCAGGTTCTCGAACTTCACCCAGACCTCGGCCCCGGTGATTTCCGAGAGGGTCTGGGACTTGCGCATCGGCGTGCGCTCGACCCGGCCGGCGATACGCTCGGCGGCGGCGCGGACATCGGCGAGGGTGAAGCTCATGGCGGACCTGCGACTTTCAGGGGCACTTCCCTAGTCGTTCCGCCGGAAAAGGGAAAGCTCAGGCCTGGGAGTCGAACTCGGCCACGCGGTGGCCGGGACCCGCCTCCAGGAGCTGCGGACGGTAGGGCGGGGTCTCCCCCCGGCGCCCCGGCAGGAAGCGGAGCGCGGCGTCCGGGTCCAGCGGGCTGGGCGGCTCGCCGTGAAGGCGAAGGCGCGGGCGGGTGCGCTCGACCCCGGGGTCGGGGATCAGGGCCGAGGCGATCAGGGTCCGGGTGTAGGGATGGCGGGCGTCCGTGAAGATGCGGTCCGCCGGGGCCTCCTCCACCACCCGTCCCATGTAGAGCACCATGACCCGGTGGCTGATCTCGCGCACCACGGCCAGGTCATGGCTGATGAACATCATGGCCATGCCGAACTCCCTCTGTAGGTCGATCAGCAGGTCGATGATCTGGGCGCGGATCGAGACGTCGAGGGCCGAGACCGCCTCGTCGCAGACCACGACCCGCGGCTTCAGGATCATGGCCCGGGCGATGCCGACCCTCTGGTTCTGGCCTCCGGACAGCTCGTGCGGATAGCGGTTGATCAGGTCCCCGGACAGGCCCACCCGGTCCATAATGGCCCGCACGGCGGCCTCCCGCGCCCGGCGGTCGAGGTGGGGCTGGAAGACCCCCAGGGGCTCGGCGATGGAATCGCCCACCGGCATGCGGGGGTCCAGGCTGGCCAGGGGGTCCTGGAAGACGATCTGCAGGTCGCGACGCGCCGCCCGAAGGGCCTCGCGGTCCGCCTCGGGAATGTCGCGCCCCAGGAGGGTGACAGCGCCGGCGGTTCGGGGGATCAGCCTGAGGACCGCCCGGGACAGGGTCGACTTGCCGCAGCCGCTCTCGCCGACCACGCCCAGGGTCTCGCCCTGCCGGATCTCCAGGCTGACCCCGTCCACGGCCCGCAGGTCGGCCCGCCGCCCGAACAGGCCCCGCCGCACCGGGAACCAGACCTTCACGTCCTTCGCCTCCACGGCCAGGGGCGCGTCCGGGGCGACCGGGACGGGGGCGGGCCGGCCGCCGCGGTCGGCGCGGTCCAGGCGGGGCGCGGCCTCCAGCAGGTTGCGGGCGTAGTCCGTGCGCGGACGGGCGAAGACCTCGGCCGCCTGTCCCGCCTCCACGTAGGCGCCGTCCTTCATCACGCAGACCCGGTCGGCCAGCCGCGCCACCACGCCCATGTCGTGGGTGATCAGCACCAGCCCCGTCCCGCTCTCCCGGGTCAACTCCTCCATCAGGTCGAGGATCTCGGCCTGGACGGTCACGTCGAGGGCGGTGGTGGGCTCGTCGGCGATCAGCAGGCGGGGCGCGCAGGCCATGGCGCCGGCGATCATCACCCTCTGGCGCATGCCGCCGGACAGCTCGTGCGGATACTGGTCCAGCCTCCGGGCCGCGTCGGGAATCCGCACCCGCTCCAGCCAGCGCAGGGCCTCGGCCCGGGCGTCCGCCGCCGACAAGCCCCGCCCGCGCCGCAGGGGCTCGCCCAGCTGGTCGCCGATCTTGAGGTGGGGGGTCAGGGCGGTCAGGGGGTCCTGGAAGATCATCCCCATGCCCGCGCCGCGCACCCGGTTCAGCTCCCGCTTCGGGGCGCCCAGGATCTCGCGGCCCTCGAAGCGCACCGAGCCGCTCGCCCGGCCGTTGGGCGCCAAAAGGCCCATGACCGCCATGAAGGTCTGGCTCTTGCCCGAGCCGCTCTCGCCCACCACGCCAAGGGTCTCGCCCGGCAGGACCTGCAGGGACACGCCCCGGACCGCCGGGACGGACCCGTCGCGGGTCTGGAAGTCGATGCGCAGGTCCTCGATGGCGAGGACGGGGCTCGGGGACGTCAGGGTCACGGGGGGCTCCGCTGGGGTTCGCCTGAACATAGGGCCGACCTCGCAGAAGGGAAATCGCCAGAGGACGGCAAGGCCGCTAGACTGGACCCGTGACCCCCCTGCTCCGGCCCGCCCTGTTCCTTGACCGCGACGGCGTCCTCAACGAGGACCGCGGCTACGTGCACCGCTGGGAGGACTTCCGCTGGATCGACGGCGCCCGGGAGGCCGTGGCGACCTTCAACGCCCGCGACTGGTGGGTCTTCGTGGTCACCAACCAGTCCGGGGTCGGGCGGGGCTACTACGCCGAGGACGATGTCCACGCCCTGCACGCCCGGATGATCGAGGACCTGGCGGCGATGGAGGCCCGGATCGACGCCTTCTACCACTGCCCGCACCACCCCGAGGCGCTCGAGGACCGTTACCGCCACCCCGACCCGCCGGACCGCAAACCGAACCCCGGCATGCTCCTGCGGGCGATGGCGGAGTGGCCGGTAGACGCCGCCCGCTCGGTCATGGTCGGGGACAAGCCCATCGACCTGGAGGCCGGCCGGCGGGCGGGGGTGCGCAGCCTCCTCTTCCCGGGCGGCGACCTTTCCGCCTTCCTCGCCGCCGAGGTCGCCGGGGACTGACCGCGCATTGACCCGTCCCTTCCGTCGCTGCAAACGGAAGGCATGAGCGATCCCAATCCCAACCTGCCCAATCCCAACCTGGACGCCGCCGCGGCCATGGCGACCGAGGTCCCGCAGGCCGCCGCCCTCGGTTTCCAGATGGTCTCCGCCGCCGACGGCAGGGGCGTCATGCACGTGCCCTGGCGCGAGGACCTGGTGGGCGATCCCGACACCGGCGTGATTGCGTCCGGCGTCGTCACTTCCCTGCTCGACCACTGCTGCGGCATGGCCATCACCGCCACCACGGGCGAGCGCCGGCCCACCGCCACCCTGGACCTGCGCATCGACTACATGCGCCCCGCCGCCGCCCGGGCCGGGGTCACGGTCGAGGCGCACTGCTACCACACGACCCGGTCCATCGCCTTTGTCCGGGCCCACGCCTGGGACGCCGACCCCGCCGATCCCATCGCCACCGCCCAGGCCGCCTTCATGCTCACACCGACGCCCGCCCCCGCCCCGGGAGGCGCCGCATGAGCCCCGAGGAACAGCTTCAGGCCTTTCTGGGCCGGGTCCCCTACATCCGCTTCCTGGGCATGCGCGCCGAGCTGGCCGGCGACGAGCTGACCGGCGTCCTGCCCTTCTCGCCCCACCTGATCGGCAACGCGATGCTGCCGGCCCTGCATGGCGGGGTGATCGGCGCCTTCCTGGAGATGACCGCCCTGGCCCAGCTGGCGGTGACCCAGTCGACCCCCCGGGTCCACAAGACCATCGACGTGACCATCGAGTACCTGCGCCCGGGCCGGGCCCTGACCACCTACGCCCGCGCCGACCTGCGCAAGGTTGGCCGCCGCATCGCCAACGTCCACGTCGAGGCCTGGCAGGAAGCCCGAAGCCAGCCCGTCGCCGCCCTCCGCGGCCACTTCATGCTGGCGGAGGACTAGGGACCGTTGCAGGGCGTCCGCGACCAGACTAAGTCTAGTGAACTAAGTTTGGAGGTGTCGACGTGAAGACGGTCAATATGCACGAGGCCAAGACCCACCTTTCCCGCCTGGTCGAGGAAGCGGTCCAGGGCGAGGGCTTCGTCATCGCCCGGGCTGGAAAGCCTCTTGTGAAGGTGACTGCGGTCGACGCGCCCGCCGGTCCGGCGTCGCGGATCGGCTTCCTTCCCGGCCTGCGCTTTCCGGAAGACTTCGACGAACTTGGCCGGGAAGAGATCACTGGTCTCTTCGAGGGTGACCTTTGAACCTCCTCCTCGACACCCACGTCCTCCTGAGGGCGGCGAGGGGTGGCGATTTGAGCGCCGGGCTACGGAAACTTCTCGAGGATCAGTCGAACCGGCTGGTCTTCAGCGCGGCGAGCATTTGGGAGATCGCGATCAAATCAGGCCTCGGAAGGCCGGACTTCGATGTGCCGCCCGGCGTCTTCCGACGGGGGCTCCTGGAGGCGGGCTACGAGGAGCTACCGGTCACGGGCGAGCACGCCGCCGCCATTCAAGGGCTTCCGGCCCTGCACAGGGACCCGTTTGACCGGATCCTCGTCGCCCAGGCCATGGTGGAGAGCCTGATCCTGGTGACGGCGGACAGGACGATCCTGACCTATCCTGGCCCCATCCTGGCGGCGCCCTGAAGCGAGACCTCAGCGCTCGCCTTCAACCGGCCTTCGCCGCCAGGGCCTTCTGCTCGGCCTGGACCTGGTCGAGGCTGGCCTTGGCCTTGGCCTCCGCGGCGGGGTCCTTGCGGTTGCGGGCCTCGATGAGGGCGGCGGTCGCCTCCATCTCCCGCACCGGCAGGAGGTGGCTGTCGTCGGCGGGCTTGAAGGGGCCGGTCTGGATCGCGCGCATGACCTCCCGCTGCCGCTTCGCCTCGTCGGTGTCGCCGACCCCGTAGGAGAGGACGAAGTCGCGGATCCTGGCCTTCAGGGCCGGGTCCAGGTCCTTGCGCCAGACCATCGGGTCCTCGGGCAGGGTGGGCGAGCGCCAGACCACCTCGATGTCGGCCACCGCCTTCTGCGCCGCCGGGGTCTTCTGGTCGGCCAGGCGGGCGATGGACTGGGAGTTGTTGGTGGCCGCATCCAGCTGGCCCATGGACACGGCGAAGAGGTTGGCCTCGTGGTTGGCGCTGCGCACGGTCTTGAAGCAGGTCTCGGGGCGGATGTTGCGCGGCCCGAACAGCCAGGTCATGGGCGCCAGGGTTCCCGAGGTCGACTTGGCGTCGCCCATGGCGAAGTCCAGGGTCCGGTCGCAGGCCAGGATGCGGTCCAGGGTCAGGCCCGAGCCCTTCTTCACGACGATCAGGGCCTGGTAGCCGTCCGGCCCGTCGGGCTTGGTGGTGCGGGCGAAGACCTCGCCGCCGGACCGGCGCACGGCCTCCAGCCCCGACTGGTTGGTGAACCAGCCCACATCCGTCTGCTTGAAGCGCATGGCCTCGATCAGGGCGATGTAGTTGGTCCCGTAGTAGGGCTCGATCTTCAGCCCCGTGGCCTTCTCCATGTCGGCCAGGAAGGGCGTCCAGGCCCCCTGGGCGGCCTGGATGTTCTCTGTGGACATGATGGAGAAGCGCACCGTCCCCGGCGGCGGCCCGGCGGGCGCCTTGGGCTGGCAGGCGGCGAGGGCCAGGCCCAGGCCGGCGGCGAGGAGGAGGGAGAGGCGGACAGGGGTCATGGAGGCGCTCCGGGCCGGGGGTGGACGCCCGGCGTGTGTCCCGACTTCATGACGGTTTCGGCGGGGTCCGCAAGAGACCCCGGCGCCGTGCGGGCTTGAGGCGGCCGCCAAGGAAGGCTAACGCCCCCTCATGCCCGCCCACACCGACCTTTCCCGGCTCGTCCTTCCCGCCCGCGAGGCCCGCTCCTGGCCCTTCGAGCAGGCCCGCCTCCTGCTGGACAGGATCCTCCGCCTGCGCCTCGACGACGCCGGCCGCGACCTCGCCGCCGCCCTGTTCGCCCAGGGCCGCCCGGACGAGGCCGTCGCCGCCCTGCCCGTCCTGCGCGAGCCCGTCATCTTCCAGTGCGGCTACGGCGCCTCGGGACTGCCGCACATGGGCACCTTCGGCGAGGCCGCCCGGCCGACCATGGTGCGCACCGCCTTCCGCGCCTTGACGGGCGAGGCCATCCCCACCCGCTTGATCGTCTTCTCCGACGACATGGACGGCTTCCGGAAGATCCCCGACAACGTCCCGAACCGCGAGGCGCTGGAGCTGGACCGGGACAAGCCGGTGACCAGCGTCCGCGACCCCTTCGGCCTCTACGAGAGCTTCGGCGCCCACAACAACGCCCGCCTGCGCGCCTTCCTCGACGGCTTCGGCTTCGACTACGACTTCAAGTCCTCCACCGAGACCTACCGGTCCGGAGAGCTGGACGCCGTGCTCCTGCGGGTGCTGGAGCGCTTCGACGCCATCCAGGGGGTCATGCTGCCCACCCTGGGCGAGGAGCGGCGGGCCACCTATTCGCCCTTCCTGCCCATCAGCCCCACGACCGGCCGGGTCCTGCAGGTCCCCACCCTGGAGCGCAATGTCGAGGCCGGGACCATCGTCTTCCGCGACGAGGACGGGACCCTGACCGAGACCCCGGTGACCGGCGGCCGCGTCAAGCTGCAGTGGCGGCCGGACTGGGCGGCCCGCTGGGTGGCCCTGGGTGTGGACTACGAGATGTCCGGCAAGGACCTGGTGGACTCCGTGCGGGTGTCCAACAAGGTGGCGAGGATCCTCGGCGGCGAGCCTCCCGAGGCCTTCCACTACGAGCTCTTCATGGACGAGAACAACCAGAAGATCTCCAAGTCCAAGGGCAATGGCCTGACCATGGAGGAGTGGCTGCGCTACGGCGCGCCCGAGAGCCTCGCCTACTACATGTACCAGTCGCCCAAGTCGGCCAAGCGGCTCTATTTCGACGTCATCCCCAAGGCGACGGACGAGTACCTGCAGCAGCTGGACGCCTACAACCGGGTCGGCGCCGGGGCCAATGCGCCGGCCATCGACAACCCCGCCTGGCACGTCCACACCGGCGCGCCGCCGGCGGTGGGCTCGCCCCTGTCCTTCTCCCTGCTCCTGAACCTGGTGTCGGCCGCCGACGCCTCGACCAAGGAGATCCTGTGGGGCTTCATCGCCCGCTACATGCCGGGCGCCGACGCCGCCAGCCAGCCCCTGCTGGACCGGCTGGCCGACTACGCGATCCACTACTACGAGGACTTCGTGAAGCCCTCGAAGCGGTTCCGCGCTCCGGACGAACGGGAGCGGGCCGCCATGGCCGACCTCGCCGCCCGGCTGCGGGCCCTGCCCGCCGGCTGCCAGGACGCCGAGCTCATCCAGGCCGAGGTCTATGAGGCCGGCAAGGCGGCGGGCTTCGAGCCGCTTCGTCTCTGGTTCGGCGCCCTCTACGAGGTGCTGCTGGGCCAGAGCCAGGGCCCGCGCTTCGGCTCCTTCGCGGCCATCTTCGGCCTCGACCGGACGGTGGGACTGATCGAGCGCGCCCTGGCCGGCGAGCTCGCCTCCTGACGAAGGCTCAGGGCTTGCGCGCCACGCCCTCGCGGCGGGGATCGGCGCCGCCGGACAGGCCCTGGGGCGTCACCATCACCCCGTGCAGGCCCGAGCCCTCGGCGCCGCCGGAGCCCACCAGGACCACGCCCCGGGCCGCCAGGCCCTCGACCACGCCGGGGGCGAACTTGGCCGGCTCCGAGAGGTAGGGCGCGCCCCGGGAGATCAGGTTGGGCAGGGCCACGGCCTCCTGCATGGACAGCTTCCAGTCCAGCACACCCACCAGGGCCTTGAGGTTGTAGGCCAGGATGGAGTTGCCCCCCGGCGAGCCGACGGCGGCGTAGAAGCGGCCCTTGCGGTCCAGCACCACGGCCGGGGCCATGGAGGAGCGCGGCCGCTTGCCGGGCGCCACGGCGTTGGCGGCGGCAACCCCGTCCTTTTCGGTGGGCGAGAAGGAGAAGTCGGTCAGCTGGTTGTTCAGGAAGAAGCCGTGGACCATCCGGCCCGAGCCAAACAGGCTCTCCACCGTGGTGGTCATGGACACGACATTGCCGTCGCCGTCGACGATGACGAAGTGGGTGGTGCCGCCCGGCTCCTGGGTGGCGTCCGGCGCCCGGGCGCCCGCGCCCTTGGGCTTGCCGGGAGGCGGCGGCGCGCCGGCGACCTGGGGCGGGATCAGGGCCGCCCGGGCCTTGAGGTAGGCGGGGTCCAGCAGGCCCTTCACCGGCACGTCCACGAAATCAGGGTCGCCGAAATAGCGGTCGCGGTCGGCGTACATCAGCCGGCTGGCCTGGGAGAAGAGGTACCAGCCCTGCACCGTGTCCGGGCCATGGGCGGCGATGTCGGTATTGGCGAGGATGCCCAGGCCCATCAGCACGGCCGGCCCGCCCGAGGGCGCCGGCGGTACGCAGACCACATAGACGCGATAGGGCCGGCACACCGCCTCCGAGACCTTGGGCTTGTAGGCCTTAAGGTCGGCGAGGGTCAGGGTCCCGGGCAGGGGCCCCTCGGTGGTGCGGCGGACGATGGCCTCGGCGATCTCGCCTTCCAGCAGGGCGGCGGGCCCCTCGGCGGCGATCTTGCGCAGGGTGGCGGCGTAGGCCGGGTTCCTGAGGATGTCGCCGGCCTGGATCAGCTGGCCGTCCGGCTTTGTGAAATAGGCGACGGCGTCGGGCTGGCGGGCCTGGGGCGCACGGGAGGCGGCCAGGGCGGCCAGGCGCGGGGTGACGGCGAAGCCCTGGTCGGCCAGGGCCTCGGCCTCGGTGAACAGGTCCTTCCAGGCCAGGCGCCCGTGGGCCTTCTGGGCCATGTGCAGCATGGCCACGGCGCCAGGCACGCCGGTGGAGCGGCCGCTGGTCACGGCGGCGACGAAGGACAGGGGCTTGCCGTCGGGGCCCAGGAACATGTCGGGCGAGGCGCCCGCCGGCGCCGTCTCGCGGCCATTGTAGGCGGTCACCTTGCGGGTCTTCGCATCGTAATAGGTGATGAAGGCGCCGCCGCCGATGCCCGAGCTCTGCGGCTCCACCAGGCCCAGGGCGGCCTGCACGGCCACCGCCGCGTCCACCGCCGAGCCGCCCCGGCGCAACACCGAGACGCCCGCCTCCACCGCCAGGGGATGGGCGGCGGCGACCATGCCGGTCTCCTTCGCCTTTGCCGCCGGGGCGGCCGCCGGAGCCTTCGCCTCCCGCGCCAGGACCGGCGACGCCGGCAGGACAAGGGCCAGGACGGCGGCGGACAGGAGGGCGGACTTCAGCAGGGGGAAGGGGCGCATGGGGGCCTCACGACGCAGGAACCGCCTGACCTATAGACCCGCCCGCGTGGACAAGGAACGCCATCCGGTGTTCTAGGGGCCCCATGAGCGAAACCGCCCTCAAAAGCGGCGCCGGCCCCGCCCCCGGCCCCCGCAACCTCATCACCGACGTCCCCGGCCTCGCCGTCGGCCAGGCTGAGGACCTGGGCGCGCGCACCGGCGTGACGGTGATCCTGCCCGAGGCGCGAGCCGTCTGCGCCGTGGACGTGCGCGGCGGCGGACCCGGCACCCGGGAGACCGACGCCCTCGCCCCCGAGAACCTGGTGGAGGCGGTGGACGCCGTGGTCCTGTCCGGCGGCTCGGTCTGGGGCCTGGCCGCCGCCGACGGCGCCGTCGCCTGGCTGGGGGCCCGGGGCCGGGGCTTCCGCCTCGCCGACCGGCCGGGCGTCCCGCCCTCCCCCGTCGTGCCTGCGGCCATCCTCTTCGACCTCGCCAATGGCGGCG
Source organism: Phenylobacterium parvum (assembly GCF_003150835.1). Lineage (NCBI taxonomy): Bacteria > Pseudomonadati > Pseudomonadota > Alphaproteobacteria > Caulobacterales > Caulobacteraceae > Phenylobacterium > Phenylobacterium parvum. The sequence continues at coordinate 2,573,959 of NZ_CP029479.1, forward strand.
ACAAGGCCTGGGGCGAGGACCCGCCCTATCGCGAACTGGGCCGCCGGGCCTGCGCCGCCGCCGGCGCAGACTTCGACCTCGGCACGGCCGGCGCCGGCTATGGCGCGGCGGCGGGCGGCCTGAAGGGCGGGACCGGCTCGGCCTCAATCCTCTCGGCGGACGGCGCCGTGGGGGCCCTGGTCTGCGTCAACAGCTGGGGCTCGGTCACCGCCCCGGACGGCCGCACCTTCTGGGCCGCTCCCTTCGAGATCGACGGGGAGTTCGGGGGCCTGCCCCTCGACGGCCTGCGCGCCGGCCCCGGCCAGTGGGGCCCGTCCAAGGCCCCGCCCCCGGCGGGCGCCCGCCAGAACACCACCATCGCCTGCGTGGCCACCGACGTCGCCCTCACCCCGGCCCAGGCCAGGCGCCTCGCCGTCATGGCCCAGGACGGCCTCGCCCGCGCCATCCGGCCGGTGCACGCCCCCTTCGACGGCGACGTGGTCTTCGCGCTCTCTACCGCCCGCCACCCCCTGATCGGCGGCGACGCCGCCCTCGCCCGGCTGGGCGCCCTGGCCGCCGACACCCTGGCCCGCGCGGTCGCCCGGGGCGTCTTCGAGGCGACGGCCTGGCCCGACGCCCCGCCCGGCGAAGGCCCCCCCGCCTGGCGCGACCGCCGCGGCTGACCGGGGAAGGAATCTCCCGCCCCCCGCTTGCGCTTTGCCGCCCGTGCGACTAATTCTCGCGCCCTCGCCGCAAGGCGGTGCGCGCCCGTAGCTCAGCTGGATAGAGCATCAGACTACGAATCTGAGGGTCGGACGTTCGAATCGTTCCGGGCGCGCCATTTTTCTCTTCTCGAAACTACGAAACTGACTGCGTCGGACGGCCCTTCAGCCGGTCAGATCAACGGTTTCGTGCCGATGGTACAGGCTGGGAAGAACGGCGTGTGAGACGCGGAATTGGTTCCTGCGCTTCAACTTGACGAGGCCATTCGCCTCGGTTTCCAGCTTTAGCGCCGGGTCGAGATAAATCTGACCCCGGTCGACAGCCCTCAGAAACAACAGGAAATCTGTCTCTTCGCAGGTGAGCACCTGACCGCCGAACGCGTACTCAGGAGGTGGGTTCCGGTAAAGCGAGGGGACGTAAGCTGCTTTGGCGTGCTTTCGGTTCCAGTGGGAAAGAAGCCCTCCGAACGTCCAGGACGCCGCTATCGTGTCCGCGGAGTCCAGAAGCACGATGGAGCCGTTCATGTCAGTGACCTGACCATTTCCGCTGTCGAATCCTGACAAGGACATCCGAAGGCCCGTGAGATGGTTTGGAGTCCGAAGGCAATCGTATACTCCACCGAAGTTGAGACGGCTCTCCCGTCCCCTTTGGTCGGGGTACCCAAACCGGCGGATGAAGGCCTCGGGCCCCTCATCCCGATAGACACCTCCGGTGGGCTCCGGGGTCATGAGGGTTACGGCTGACTTCGCTCGATAGGACCTGAAGTCGGAGACTGCATACTGCTTGACTTCCCACCCCATGAAATCAGGTTCAGCGCGTCCATTCGGACTGATCCCGAGCAACGCTTCAAGTGTGTAGCCGCCAGCATTCCGAGCGGCATATGGCTTGGGAACACCTCCGGGTCCCAACTTCATGGACTCCACCCAGGTTCTCTCATGAATCAGGCGGAGTCTCTCGAGGAGAACTTCCTTGGCCGAGGGTTCCGAAGGTGATCCCGATGAAAGTTCGAGGAAGACGCCGACTGACGACCATGCGCCATTCAGGACTTCGTTGGAGATTCTTTCTCCGGCCCCGGATGCGTAGCCGATAATCCTTCCGCTGGCCGTAACCCCGAGGAGGAGGACCCGCCCCGGTTCTCTGGAGACCATGACATCGGAAGGAGGCGACTGGCATCCCCTGAGAAACCCTGAAAACCTCACCTCAGGATAACGAGGGTAGAGGATAAGCTTCGCATCTGGTGCGACACTTATCCCCTCTGGCGAAAGCCAGGAGAATTGCAGCCCGGCCTTGGCCCTGTCTCTTACTGCACCTGCAACGGACGATGGGTCCGTCGTCACTTCGCCATGTGGCAGCAGGTTCAGGGAGGTGAACCCTGACCCAAGGAACACCTGATTTTTGGAGTTATCGTTCGGCGCCAGAACCTTTGCGTAGAGGCGGATAACACCTGCGTGGCGCATCCGCTCCCTCAACGCGGCCAGTGATTGCTCCACAGTCAGCTTCCCCGAAGCTCAAGAAATTCGGAGCTTGAACCTAACCAGCTTTGAAGTGCTGACAAAAGCTCGGGATCACCCATCCGATCCCTGCCTCTCATTGCGCATTCCCAGATCAGACAGACCCGCCAGCCATTCTCGCGAAGTGCCAGAAGGCTCTGCTGATCCCTCAGAACGTTTGCACCGATCTTCGAGCGCCAGAAATCTTCGCGGGTCTTGGGCCACCGGAAAGTCGAGCACTCGTGTCCATGCCAGAAACAGCCATGCACAAAGATGACGGCGCGGTGCTTAGCGAAGACAAGGTCCGGAGAACCCGGCAGCGCCCCGGCGTGAAGACGGAACCTGAATCCAGCATTGTGCAGGATTTTCCGCACCCTGACTTCAGGAGAGGTGTTCTTCGCACGGATCGCCGACATATTCCGCGACCGGGTCGACGGGTCGTGAACATCCCCCAAATTCAGGCCCTCAGTCTTATGTCGCTCCCACCAGTCACCAGACTTTCGATGTGCGGCTTCATAATCCTGAGGACTTCTCTGAACACAGGGACCGCAACGGAGTTACCAAACTGCTTGTAGGCCTGAGTGTCAGAAACCGGAATGATGAAATCATCACCGTAGCCCATGAGGCGGGCGCACTCACGGGGAGTAAGTCGTCTCGGATTTAGTCCGGGTCCCCGGTCTATGAGAATCTCCGAGCCATCCTTGAAGTACCTGGCTGACAGTGTTCGCGCGACATCGTCAGGGCCTACAAGGCCAAATCCAAACCCGTTACCTGCAGCGCGATGCTTGTCGGCATAATCCCGGAGATACTTCCAGAGGTGGTCGGTCAGAACATATTTTTCGCTGACCTTAGCCAAAGGTCCCTGAGTGTAGTGCCCCTCCGGGGCCTCGCTGCCATTTTCGGGATGAAGGATGTCTCGCAGCCGGACCGCACCCTTTGGCGGCAGGCGGAGATCGTCCCAACTGAAGGGAACATTCTCCTTGAATCCGACGATGACAATCCGTTCCCGGTGCTGGGGTACAAAGTGCTGGGCGTCGATGATCTTGTACCAGACCTTGTATCCCAACTCCTCCCGAAGAGTCCGAAGGATCACCTCGAATGTACGCCCCCTGTCATGGGAATGAAGGTTCTTAACATTTTCAAGCAGGAATGCTTCCGGGCGGTGCGATTTCAAAATACGCGCAACGTCAAAGAAGAGAGTTCCCTGGGTTTCATCTGCAAAGCCATGGCTTCGACCGAGGGAATTCTTTTTGGAGACACCTGCAATTGAAAATGGCTGACAGGGGAAACCCGCGAGGAGGAGATTGTGAGACGGGATATCCTCCGCTTCGACCTCGGTGATATCTCCCGAGGGCGGATGATTATCCCTGAAGTTCGCAGCATATGTCTTCTGCGAGTAGGGGTTCCACTCCGAGGTGAAGGCACAGTACCCGCCTATAGACTCTGCCGCCTTACGGAGGCCTCCGATTCCGGCGAAGAGATCGATGAAATTGAACCCCCGGTCGGCATTGACAGCAGCTGAGTTCATTTCTCGGAGCATCCTGAGAAGAGCGGTCATGACCGAACTCCCTCTGCGTGCCCGACTTTGTCTCCGGATGAGGAGACCGCGGATCTTGCATCCGGGGAGAATGGCCAGACCTTCGATGCCGATTTCGGATTGTCTGCGCAGACAGACGAACCAGTCGGCTTGACTAAGGTAGCTGATTCTGGACGCAGGCAGCACATCGCGTAGCACTCGATACCGACTGACAAAATGACCTCCATAGATGCGCCCCTCAGCACATCCGATCTCGAAGCCCGAATGTTCTTCTTTTGTTCGGCCTTATGTCAAGCCCCCTCACCCCTCCCTCAAGAGCCGCCAGGTCATCATCAGCCTCGGCGCCTTCGACGCATTCGGCGCGGCCGTATGCAGCGCCCGCATGTCCATCAGCCAGAGGTCGCCGGGGGCGCCGGTCAGCTCCACCACCTCGATGGGCGCGCCGTCCGCCTCGCCCAGGGGGCCGGGGGCGGCGGGGCGGTCGGGGTGGGCCGGGTCCATCAGGCGGGCGAAGGGGGGCAGGGCGCGCAGGCGGGCCTTGATGCCCTTCGACCTCAGCTCGCCCTCGTCATTGAGCAGCCGGTGCGAGCCGGCGGCGACGAGGGTTCCGCCGGCGCCCGGGGCGACGGGCGAAAGGAAGCTGAAAACCTGAACGCCCGGGCAGCCGGCCTGAGGCGTGCGAGGGACGTCGGTGTGCCAGACGATGGCGGGCAGGCTCCAGGCCGCAGCGTTGGGCAGGGTCCAGAGGAGCTGGGGCCGGCTGAGGCCGCCGGCGGTACCCATCCTCGCCCCCGCCAGCGTATCGAAGCCGGCGATGAGCCCGGCGGGGACCAGGGTCTCCAGCACGGCCGCCAGCCGGCGGTCCTTGAAGGCGGCCGGCGCCTTGCCGAGGGCGGGCCAGCGCGGCGTCTCGGCGCCCGTCAGGGTCCAGCCCTCGCCATCGGTCCAGAGGCCCGCGCGCGACAGGATTTCGAAGACGGCGGTCCGGGCGGCGGCCAGGCCCGCGGGATCGGCGGCGGCGGGAAGGCGCAGGAGGCCCCTGTCGCGGAAGGCGACGACGTCGGCGTCGGAGATCATGGGGCCGCCGCGCCTAGGGGACGGCGGAGGGTTTCACTGCACACGGTAAAAGCCTAGACCCGTCGGGACTGCAGCGCCATCGGGGGCGAGAGAGACGGGGTCGTGACAGAAGCGCAGGTCCTGGAGGTGCTGGCGGCCTGCGCGGCGCAGGGCCTGCCGGTCTGGGTGGACGGCGGCTGGGCCGTGGATGCGGTCCTCGGTCGCCAGACCCGGCTGCACGAGGACCTCGACCTGGCGGCGCGGGTGGAGGATGGGCCGGCGCTGGAGGCCCTGCTGGCCGGGCTTGGCCTGGTCCGGCAGGCGGGGGGCGCCGCCTGGAACCCTGTCTACAGCGACGGCGAAGGCCGGCGCGTCGACCTGCACCTCTTTCGCCTGGACGCGGAGGGGCGCGGGGTGATGGACCCTGACGATCCGGCCGTGGCCTATCCGGCGGGGTCGTTCGACGGGCGCGGCGTGATTGCGGGGCGGGCCGTGGACTGCCTGCCCGCCGACGTCCTCTGGCGGCTGAAGACCGGCTATCCGCCCCGGGACCGGGACCTTCTGGATCTCGCCGCCCTTCAGGCCGCCTTCGGCTTTTCCCTCGCCGGCGACTGACGCGCCAACCCCTCGCCCCTTGCCTGTCGCCCGCGCGCTGGTGGGAGAAACGGGGTGTTTGGAGCGATGCGGAGGCCGGGCTGGCCCTCTTCGCCGGCCTGGAGCGAGGCCGATCCCCGGAGGGCGCCGGGCCCGAAGGTCGGCGTCGAGCACCGGGTGCGAAGCGAGAAGCTGGACCTGCTGGAAGGGGGGCCGTCGGCGCGCATCGGCGGCTGAGGCGGGCGCGAAAGTTCCGGAGAAGGCGCGCTTTCACACGATCTCCGGCTTTTTTCACGGCAGAGTCACGCTTGTCGGCGCGGCGCGCTCACGGAGGCTGGACGCCAACCCCGGAAAAGCCTCCCTGTCAGATGCGCCGGCATGGAGCCGGGGCGGACGCAGGGGGCCCGGGGGCCGACCATGTCGAAGCTGGTGATCGAAAATCTCAGCGTGCGGATCGCCGCCATCAGCCGCGTCCAGCGGCGGGTGTCGGTGACCGTCTTCTGCCGGGGCCCGGGCGACCGCTGCGCCGCCGCCGTCCTGAAGCCCCGCCGCCATATCGCCCAGCCGGCCGACGGACTGTGGAACATCGACCTGTTGATCCCCCGCACGCTGGAGGGCGTCGATCCCGTCACCACCCGGGAGCTGCACTTCACCGGCGACGCCGACTGGTGCCAGGGCGTCCGCCTGCACGCTGACGGCGTCATCATGGAGCACCGGCTGGCCGAACATGAGATCCGCCAGCCCACGCCCGCCAGGCTGGCGTCTCCCGCCGCGCCGCGGATCCCCTGGGCCCCGGCCTCGGCGGCCCTCTCCGTCTGGCTGGACCCTGACCGTCCGCCGATGATCATCCCCGCCGGCCGGCCCGTGCCGCGCCGACCCCGCAAGACCTGGCCGCTGATCGCCTTCGCCTCCGGCGCAGCGGCCGCCGCCGCCGTGAGAGCCTGAACATGCTGAACCTGAAGATCGAGACCGCCGCCGTCCGCGTCGCCGCCTTTCCCGAGGGCGACCGCCTGCTGACCCTCCGGGCGACCTGCCTGGGCCCCGCGGCCGCCCTGGCCGCCGCCCGCCTGGTCCCGCGTCGCCATGCGCAGGTCCCCGAGGACGGCCTCTGGGACATTGACCTGGTCGTGGACGCCGGGGTGGAGCCCGGGGGCGCCGTCACCTGGCGCGATGTCGTCTTCATCGGCGAGGCCGACTGGTGCGAAGGGGTCCGCCTCCACAGCCCGGGCGGCGTGCTGGAGCACCGGATCGCCCCGCAGGGCGCCCAGCTGGCGCCCCGGCCCCTGGCCGCGCCGCGCTGGAGCCGGCCCGCAGCCCCGGCGTCGTCGCCCGCCAAGCCCCGGCGCCGGTTCGATCCCTTCCGCTTCCTGCTGGACGGCGCGGCGACGGCCATGATCCTGGCCGGCGTGTCCCTGCTGCCCATGGCCCTGCCGGCGAACGCCGCCGAGCCCGCGGGTCAGGGTCCAGCCCCGGCGGCCTCCGGGTTCGACCGGAACTGAAGGGGCCTTGCCCCGCGGGCAGGGTCGGGCGAAGGCTGGTCCCCTGCAGGAGGCGGCCATGACCCGACTGAAGCTTCACGACGAACGCCATCGGGTCACCCGGGTGGGCTGGCTGAGGGCCGCGGTCCTGGGCGCAAATGACGGGATCGTCTCCACCGCCAGCCTGATCGTCGGCGTCGCCGCCGCCTCGGCCGGTCGCTCCGAGGTGCTGGTGGCCGGCGTCGCGGGCCTGGTTGCAGGGGCCATGTCCATGGCCGCCGGCGAGTACGTCTCGGTCAGCTCGCAGTCGGACACCGAGGGCGCCGACCTCACCCGTGAGCGCGGCGAGCTGGCGACCCGGCCCGAGGCTGAGCTGGAGGAGCTGGCCGGCCTCTACCGCAGCCGCGGCCTCGACGCCGAGACCGCCCGCAGGACCGCCGAGCAGCTGATGGCGCACGACGCCCTCGGCGCCCACGCCCGGGAGGAACTGGGCATTTCCGAGATCACCACGGCCCGGCCGGTCCAGGCGGCCCTGACCTCGGCCGCCACCTTCACCTTCGGCGCCGCGGCGCCCCTGCTGCTGGCCGCCGTCTCGCCCCTCGCCGCCATGCCTGCGATCGTCTCGGCGGGGTCCCTGGCCGGTCTCGCCATCCTCGGCGCCGTGGGGGCCCAGGCCGGGGGCGCCCCGCCCCTCAAGGCCGCCGTACGGGTCACCTTCTGGGGCGCCCTGGCCATGGCCCTGACCGCCGGCATCGGCCGGCTCGTGGGCGCCGCGGTCTAGACGCGCCCGCCTGGAGGAGGCCGCCTAGAGGGGCCGGTCCTCTGGATCCTCGATCAGGATCCGGCTCGCATCCCCCTGGGGGTCCTCGTACTGGTCATTGCGCAGGGTCCACCAGAAGGCCGCCAGGCCGATCAGGGCCAGGGCGAGGGAGAAGGGCGCCAGGATCACGACGATGTTCACTTCCCGCCTCCGTTCAGCAGCCGCAGGGCGTTGAGCGTGACCACCAGGGACGAGCCCGACATGGCCAGGGCGGCCACGAAGGGATTGACCAGGCCCAGCATGGCCGCCGGGCCTGCGACCAGGTTGTAGAGGGCGGCGAAGGCGAAATTCTCCAGGGCGCGCCGGCGGGCCGCCCGGGCCACGTCGATGGCCTCCAGGATCCGCTCCGGCCGGTCAGCGGGATAGACCAGGTCCGCCGCCGACTGGCTGGCGTCGAGGGCCGTGCCCGGCGCCATGGCCACGTGGGCCTGGCTCAGGGCGGCCACGTCGTTCAGGCCGTCCCCGACCATCAGCACCCTGCGGCCGACAGCCCTTAGGCCGGCGATCACCTCCACCTTGCCCTGCGGGGTCAGGCCGGACCGCCAGTCCGGGACGCCGAGGGCCTCGGCGGCGCGACGGGTCGGGGCCTCGACATCGCCGGACAGGACCGAGACGGCCAGGCCGCGCTCGCCCATCCCGCTCGCCAGGCCGGCGGCGGAGGCGCGCAGGGGGTCGGCGAAGGCGAAGCGGAAGAGGGCGCCCCGGTCATCCCGGAACCAGAGCTCGGTCTGGTCTCCCGACAGGGGCGCGCCGACGAAGGCGGCCCGGCCCAGGCGCATGACGCCGGCCGGGGTGCGGGCCTCCACCCCCTGGCCCGCGACCTCCACGGCCCCGGCGGCGACGGGCCCCTCGCCGGCCGCCTCGGCCAGGGCGCGGGCGAGGGGATGGGATGACGCCCGGGTCAGGGGCGCCGCGCGGGCGAGGTCCAGGGGATCGGCGTTGAGCAGGCGCGGGCGTCCCTCGGTCAGGACCCCGGTCTTGTCGAAGGCGGCGTGGTCGGCCTCGGCCAGGCGCTCCAGCCCGGCGCCGGACTTGACCAGCACCCCCCGCCGGAAAAGGCGCGAGGCCGCCGCCACCTGGACGGCGGGAACCGCCAGGCCCAGGGCGCAGGGACAGGTGACGATCAGCACGGTGGCGGCCCGCAGGACGGCCTCGCGCACCGGCAGGCCCAGGGCCCAGCCCACGACGAAGGTCAGGGCTGCGGCGATGTGGACCACCGGCACATAAATGGCCGCCGCCTTGTCGGCGAGCTGGACGTAGGACGACCGGGACTGGGCGCCCGACTCCACCAGCCGGGCGATCCGCGCCAGGGTCGAGTCCTCGCACGCAGCCTCGGCGCGAAGGGTCAGGAGGCCGGACAGGTTGAGGGCGCCCGCCCGGCAGACCGCGCCGGGGGCCACCGCCTCGGGCGCGGTCTCGCCGGTCAGGATGGCGTTGTCGAGCTCGGATTCCCCGGTCTCCACCACCCCGTCCACGGGGATCCTTTCCCCCGGCCGGACCCTCAGCCTGTGGCCAGGCCGGACCAGGCGCAGGGGCGCCCGCCGCTCGGTCCCGTCGTCGGCGAGGAGGGAGGCCGAGGGCGCCTGGAGGGCCAGGAGGTCAGCCGCGGCGCTTCGGGCCCGCCGCCGGAGGGCGTGGTCCAGCCACCGGCCGATCAGCAGCAGGAAAAGCAGGGTGACGGCGGCGTCGAAATAGGTGTCCCGGCCCTTCAGCAGGGTCTCCTGGAAGCTGACGAGCAGGGTCAGGATCACGCCGATCGAGATCGGTACGTCCATGTTGGCCCGCCCCGCCCTCAGGGCCTTCCAGGCCGAGCGGAAGAAGACCATGCCGGCGAAAACGGCGCAGGGCGCGCCGACCCCGGCGCTGGCCCACTGCATGAAGGTGCGGGTCGCAGGTCCCAGTTCCTGGCCGAACAGGCCGGCCCAGACCGGCACGGAGAAGATCATGGCGTTTCCGGCGCCGAAGCCGGCGACGGCCAGGGCCATGGCCAGCTCCCGGCCCTCCCGGTCCTGGGCCTGTCGGGCCGAGTCCGGATCGAAGGGCGTGGCGGGATAGCCGATGCGGTCGAGGACGCGCAGGACACGGCCGGGCTCCCCGTCAGGGGCCAGGCCCACCGCCAGCCGCCCCGTGCTCAGGTTGAGCCGGGCCGAGGCCACGCCGGGGGTGTCGGCCAGTTCGCCCTCGATCCGGGCGATGCAGGCCGCGCAGTGGGCGCCGCTGACCAGGAGGTCGAGCCGCCGGGCGCCCGGCCCGGTCTCGGTCAGGTAGGCGGACAGGTCAGGGCCGTCGGCTCCGGCCTCCGCCACGCGATCCGCCCAGATCCGCGCCTCGCCCTCGGTCAGGGCCATGTGAGCCTCCGGGCGCCCTCGAAGGCGCCCTCGCCGCCCCGGGCCTCGAAGGTCAGGTCCCAGGCGCCCGAAGGCTGGGCGACCGGCGCCTCGTAACGGCCGGGGGCGGTCTCGGTGAAGCGCAGGGAGGTCCGGCCCGCCTCGGTGGCGGGGCGTTCAAGCCGGCCGGTCAGGGCCAGGCCGCGCACGGGAGTCCCCGAGGCGTCGCGCATCTCCACCCGCGCCTTGCCAGGTCCGGCCCCCGCGGTCGCCGTCCAGCCCAGTCGGGCCTGGGCCTCCTGCCGCGCGATCCGGCGGTTGAAGGCGACGCCGTCCTCGTAGGGCGTGTCGGAGACCTGGCCAGGGAAGGTGCGGTAGGCCAGGGTCATGAACCAGACGTCCAGGGCGATCACGATGGCGAAGAAGCCGACGACGACGCCCAGGACATGCCAGCCGGTGAGGGTCCAGCCGCCCGCGGGGGCGGCGGCCTCGGTCGCGGGGGCGGGACTCATCGAGGGGCTCATGGTCGGGCTAATGGTCGGGCTCCGGGGTCGGTGATGAAGGTCGACTTCACGGTCATGGCGCCTTCCGGCAGGGTCACGGTGAAGGCGACGGGCAGGCTCTCACCCTCGCCCTCGTCCCCGCCCCTGGCCCCGTCCCCGTCCCCGTCTTCCTCAGGCTCGCGCCTGGGCTCAGGCAGGGTCACGAAGATCCGGACGGCGCGGACGGTGTTGGCCTCGATCCGGGCGCTCACCCCGTCGGCGGCGACCGGCGCCGCGGGCGTCTTCAGGATCGCCCCGGCGGGCCCTTCGAACCGGATGCGGGCGTCGGCGTCCGAAAAGCTGCGGTTCGAGACCTTCAGGGTGTAGCCGTTGCGCACCGAACCGTCGGCCAGCCGAACGGCGATGGGGTTGCGGTCGCGCAGGACGTGGACATCGAAGGCCTGGCGGTGGACCAGGCCCCAGAGCATGAGGCCGCAGACCAGGACCAGGGCCCCCGCGTAGACCAGGGTGCGCGGGCGGACCAGCCGGTAGACCGCCGCCCGCCCCGCCGCCCGGGCCGCCACGGCCTTGTCCGTGTCATACCCGATCAGGCCCCGGGGCCGGTCGATCCGGTCCATCATCTCGTCGCAGGCGTCGGCGCACAGGGCGCAGTTGATGCACTCCAGCTGGGCTCCGTTGCGGATGTCGATCCCCATCGGGCAGACCATCACGCACTGGCCGCAGTCGATGCAGCCGCCGCGGCCCTCCCAGGAGGCGCCCTTCTTGTGAGTCCCGCGGGGCTCGCCCCGGTCGGTGCGGTAGGTGACCTGCAGGGAATCCTGGTCGATCAGGGCGCCCTGGATGCGGGGCCAGGGGCACATGTAGGTGCACACCTGCTCGCGCATTGTCCCGGCGAAGACATAGGTGGTGAAGGTCAGGAGGGCGCAGAAGACATAGGCCGTGGCGGGAGCCTGGCCGGTCCAGAACTGGACCAGGACGGTCGGGGCGTCATGGAAATAGAAGATCCAGGCGCCGCCGGTGCCGAAGGCTATGCCCAGCCAGACCAGGTGCTTGCCCGCCTTGCGCCAGGCCTTGTCAAGGGACCAGGGCGCAGCGTCCAGCCGCATCCGGGCGTTTCGGTCACCCTCGAACAGGCGCTCGACGTGGAGGAAGAGATCGGTCCAGAGGGTCTGGGGGCAGGCATAGCCGCACCACAGCCGGCCAAAGAGCGAGCTGGCCAGGAACAGGGCCAGGGCGGCCATCACCAGGAGGCCGGTGATGAAATAGACCTCCTGGGGCCAGAACTGCAGGTCGAAGAGGTAGAGGCGCCGCCCGGCGAAGTCGACCAGGATGGCCTGGTCCGGCAGGTCGGCGGGGCGCTCCCAGCGGATCCACGGCGTGATGTAGTAGATCGCCAGGGTGACGATCATCAGGGCCCACTTCAGGGTGCGCCAGCGGCCCTGGACGGACTTGGGATAGATCGGCGTCCGCGGCTTGTAGAGGCCGCCGCCCGCGTCCCCTCGCCGGCGCGCCTTCTCAGCGGCGGAGGTCGGGGCGGCCTCCTCCGGAGCAGTCCGCGTCCGGTCGATGACGACGGTCATGGCGGCGGCTCACTGTCCCGCGGCGTTGGCGTGCACGTAAACCGCCAGGGCCTTGACCGTTTCGGGATCGAGGCGGCCGGACCAGGCGGGCATGACCCCGCCGCGGCCATTGTGAATCTGGCCCTGGATCTCCTGGCGGGTCGAACCGTAGAGCCACTCCCGGTCGGTCAGGTTGGGCGCGCCCTGGAGGGGATCGCCGCGGCCTTCGGGCCCATGGCAGGCGACGCAGTTGCCCGCATAGACCGGCGCAGCCCTCTGGACCGCCGCCCCATTGGCGGGGCGCCCGGACAGGGCGACCACGTACTCGGTCAGGTCGCCAACCTGGGCTGCGGTGAGGATCTGGTCCTTGCCGAAGGCGGGCATCTTGGAGAAGCGCGCCTGGGGATGGCCCGACCGGATGCCGAACTGAAGGGTCCGATGGATGTCGTCCAGGGTCCCGCCCCACAGCCAGACGTCGTCGCGCAGGTTGGCGTAGCCCTTGCCGCCTGTGCCGCCGACCCCGTGGCAGGTGGCGCAGTTGTCGCCGAACACCGACTGGCCGACCGCCAGGGCCTGGGCCTGGAGTTCCGGGTCGCGCTCGATCTCCTGGAGGGACGCCTGGGTCAGCCGGGCGTTCTGCTGGCCCCGCTGGGCCTTCAGCTGGGCCAGTTGCTCGACCACCTCTGCGCGATCGGACTTGCCCAGCACCCCGCGGGAGTATCCCGTCAGGCCCGGCCAGGCGGGCATTAGGATCCAGTAGCCGACGGCGAAGGCCACAGAAGCGTAGAAAATCCATAGCCACCAGCGGGGAAGCGGGTTGTTCAGTTCGTGGATGCCGTCCCACTCATGGCCGGTCGTCGGGACCGAACCGGTGTCTTTCGGGGTTTCAGGAGCCGACATGCTCGTCCTCGTCATCTCTCAGCGGCAGGTGGGCCATGTCCCGGAAGGCCTGGCGGTTCTTGGGCCAGAGGGCGTAGGCGACGCCCGCCAGGAAGATGACCACGAAGTAGACAGTCCCCCCCTGCTGGGCGAAGCGGGCGACCTGCTCGTAGGTCAGGCCGCTCATCGCAGGTTCTCCGCCGCGCCGGCCTCGTAGGTCCGGAAATCGACCAGGGTCCCCAGCATCTGGAGATAGGCCACCAGGGCGTCCATTTCGGTCAGCCGGTCCGGATCGCCGTCGAAGTCCCGGCGGTTGACCTTTTCGCCATAGAAGCCGGCGAGGCTCGCGCCCGAGGCCGTGGGGTCCACCTGGGCCTCCAGGTCGGCCCGGGCGTTCCTCAGCGCCGCCTCCGTGTAGGGAACACCCACCCGGGTCAGGGTCCGCAGGCGCGCCTCGATGTCATCCCCCTTCAGGTCCTTCTGCGCCAGGAAGGCGTAGGGGGGCATGATGGATTCCGGGACGACGGCCCGGGGGTCGGTCAGGTGCTGCACATGCCAGGCGTCGGAGTACTTTCCGCCCACCCGGGCCAGGTCGGGACCCGTGCGCTTGGAGCCCCACTGGAAGGGGTGGTCGTACATGCTCTCGGCGGCCAGGCTGTAGGGGCCGTAACGCTCCACCTCGTCACGCAGGGGGCGGATCATCTGCGAGTGGCAGACATAGCAGCCCTCCCGCACGTAGATGTCCCGGCCCGCCTGCTCGAGGGGCGTGTAGGGCCGGACGCCCTTCACCTTCTCGATCGTGCTCTCCAGGAAGAAGAGGGGCGCGATCTCGACGAGGCCGCCGACCGAGACCACCAGGAGGATGCCGAGGACCAGCAGGAGCGAGTGGCGTTCAAGCTTGGAATGGTTCTTCCACATGTTCCCGTTCCCCTCAGGCCGCAGCCGCGACGATGGGTCCGGAGGCCTCGGGCAGGACGGCGGGCGCCGGCTGCCGGATGGTCCGGTAGATGTTGTAGGCCATGATCAGGGCGCCCGAGAGGTACATGAGGCCGCCCAGGGCGCGGACGATGTTCTCGACGTGCTTGGCGGCGACCGTCTCGACGAAGCTGTTCGCGAGGAAGCCCTGGGGGGTGTACTCCCGCCACAGGAGGCCCTCGCCGATGCCCGAGACCCACATGGCGGCGATGTAGAGAAGCAGGCCCAGGGTCGCGATCCAGAAATGCCACTCGACCAGGGCGTTGGAGTAGAGCCTGTCCTTCTTCCACAGCCAGGGCACGAGGCAGTAGACCGCCCCGAAGCTGATGAAGCCGACCCAGCCCAGGGCGCCGGAGTGCACATGGCCGATGGTCCAGTCCGTGTAGTGGCTGAGGGCGTTGACCGCCCGGATCGACATCAGCGGCCCCTCGAAGGTGGACATGCCGTAGAAGCCGATGGCCACCGCCATCATCCGCAGGACCGGATCGGTGCGCAGCTTGTCCCAGGCGCCCGACAGGGTCATCAGCCCGTTGATCATGCCGCCCCAGGACGGCATCCACAGCATGACCGAGAAGGTCATGCCCAGGGTCTGGGCCCATTGCGGCAGGGCCGTGTAGTGCAGGTGGTGCGGCCCGGCCCAGATGTAGATGAAGATCAGGGACCAGAAGTGGACGATGGAGAGCCGGTAGGAATAGACCGGCTTCTCCGCCCGCTTGGGCACGAAGTAGTACATCATGGCCAGGAAGCCGGCGGTCAGGAAGAAGCCCACTGCATTGTGGCCGTACCACCACTGGGTCAGGGCGTCCTGGACGCCCGCGAAGGCCGAAAAGCTCTTGGACCCCAGCAGGCTGACCGGCAGGGACAGGTTGTTGACGATGTGCAGCATCGCCACCGTCACGATGAAGGCGAGATAGAACCAGTTCGCCACGTAGATGTGGGGTTCCTTCCGCTTCCAGATCGTCCCCAGGAAGACCAGGAGGTAGACGACCCAGACGATCGTCAGCCAAAGGTCCACGAACCACTCGGGCTCGGCGTACTCGCGGCCCTCGGTGATGCCGGCCAGGTAGCCGACGGCGGCCATGGCGATGAAGAGCTGGTAGCCCCAGAAGACGAACCACCCGGCCATGCCGCCTGCGAGCCGGGCCCGGCAGGTGCGCTGGACCACGTAGAAGGAGGTGGCGATCAGGGCGTTGCCGCCAAAGGCGAAGATCACTCCCGAGGTGTGCAGGGGACGCAGCCGGCCAAAGTTCAGGAAGCCGTAGTCCGGGAAATAGAAGAGGCGCGGCCAGGCCAGCTGCAGGGCGATGACCACGCCGACCAGCATGCCGACAATGGCCCAGAAGAGGGTGGCGATGGCGCCGGCGCGGATCACCCCATCCTGGTAGCGGGTGGGATCCTCACGGTAGCCGCCATTGGCGACGCCCACCGTCAGGGCGGCCGCACTGGCCAGGGCGGCGAGGGTGAAGATCCACCCTTCAAGCCTGTACAGCGGGTCCGGCGACAGGGCCGTCGCCATGAGTCCGAGGAAGGCGCCCGCCGCCGTCAGGATCAGGAGCGCCACCGCGCCGGGCGGCGAATCCTGCTGGGCCAGATTTTCCGACATTCCCCGCATTTCCCTGTTTGTCCTGGGAGGGGCATGCCGTCGTGCCGGAAGGTGGGCCTTGATCTATCGCAAAGGCGGGCGGATCGTCAGGCGTCGGAGGCCCGGAAAGTCAGGGTTTTTTAAGCCTGTTTCCAAACCCTCGATTAAGCCCGTCGCCGGTATCCCTGTCTCATCTGGAAACAGGGGCGAGACCAATGTCGGTTCACAGCAAGACGCGTGCCAAAGCGATCAGGATCCACCAGGGTCCGGTCCTCGCCTTTGCAGCGCTCCTGGTCGCCCTGCTCGCCTTCTGGCCCGCCTCCAGGGCCGCAGCCTCCACCACCGCGCCCTTTGCAGGCGAGCTGACCCGGTCGGCGACGGAACTCGGGGCCGTCGCCCCGGAGGCCCGCGCTATCGTCGGCTTCCGGATTCACCGCACCCTGCGCGCCTTCCGTCCCGCCCCCAAGGTCATGGCCCGCGCCGTCTACCGGCCCTACATTTCCACCCGGCTTGTCCTGACCCCCCGGAAGCTGGCGGCCAACGCGGGCCCCGGGGCCGTCGCGGCCAACCTGACCGAGGACGTCCCGGTCGCCCCGGCCCTCATGGTCAAGGCGACCTGGGCTGACGCCGCCGACCCGACCCTCCAGGACAACCCGTTCACCCTCGTCGGGAACCGCTCCGGCCTGGAGAACGCCACGCAGACGGAAGTCCGCGGCGGCGAGGTCTGGCTGACGGCCGGCGGCGCCAAGCGCGAGCCGGTGAACGCCGGCGTCGCCCAGGGCGGGACGCCCTGACCCCCGGAAACGGCGCACGCGGACGACTTCCCGAAGTTTTCACGCCGGCGTCACCCTTTTCGGCCCTCGGGTCTCACGCTCGCCGGACTCGCACCCTTCATCCTCCCCCCACCTGAAGCCGAGGTCGGCGGCAGGCTGGAGCGGAGAAATACGCATGTCCCGGACGACCGAAACCCCAGGCCACCGGATGTCCCGACCCCTGGAGTCGGGAAACCCTCGCATCCCCCAGGGACTTTGGATCACCCTTGCGGCAAGCCTCGTGATCCTGGGCGCCCACGGCGCCGAGGCTGCGGAAGCGACCCTTGATCCCCTGCCGGAAGCCGCCCTGACCCTCG
Organism: Phenylobacterium parvum; assembly: GCF_003150835.1. Taxonomy (NCBI): domain Bacteria; kingdom Pseudomonadati; phylum Pseudomonadota; class Alphaproteobacteria; order Caulobacterales; family Caulobacteraceae; genus Phenylobacterium; species Phenylobacterium parvum. Next base: position 2,590,590 of record NZ_CP029479.1, read on the forward strand.
CCTCAGCCCAGCTTCCCCCGCCCCGGGTTCATGCGAACTTCGGGGTGGCGCCAGGCTTGGGGACCGCCCCGGAAGCTTCCCCGGTCCGACTCGTCATGTCGGCCGGACGCATGTCGAAACCTGTGGTTGAGGCCGCCGGGCCGGGCCATCGCAACCCCTTCACCCTCGTCGGGAACCGGAAGGGCCTCGAGAACGCCGCCCAGGCGGAAGTCCGTAACGGAGAGACCTGGCTGGTCCCGGCCTCCGTGAGCGACACCCCCGTCCGCGAGATCGGGCTGGCGTCTTTCCAAGGCGGGGGTTCCTATATAGCTTCCCGCTAGCCAATCCAGCTTCGGGGCCCTTCATGAAATTCCGCCGCGTTCTCGCCAGTCTTGTCCTTGCGCTCAGCCTTCCCGCCGGGATCGCCGCCGCCGCGTCGCCCGCCCCTCCCGCGGGACTGACCGCCCGGGATTTCGCGCGCGAACCTGCCATCCAGGGCCTCTCGATCTCGCCCAGCGGCAAGAACCTCGTGGGGATCGTCTCGCCGGACGGCGATACCCGCTACATCGCGATCTGGGAGACTGCGAACCCGGGCAAGGCGCCCGTGATCCTGGGCGCCCAGAAGATGCGCCTGATGGCGGTCCAGTTCATCAAGGATGACCGCCTGGCGGTGGTCGCCCAGCAGCTGTTCACGGTCGGGACCCGGGCCACCCATCTCCAGAAGATCTACATTACCGACCTGAAGGGCGAGAAGTGGACGCCGGCCATTCCGGACCAGAAGGCCAGCTCCGAGCAGGAAGAGTTCGCCAACAAGACGAGCAACCCCAGCATCGTGAGCATCCTGCCCAACGACCCAAAGCACATCCTGGTTATCGACAACCGGCTCGACGGGCAGGGCGACATCTACAAGGTGGACATTTATCGCGGCACTGCCGAGCGCCTCTATCGGGGGTCGGACAAGTACGCGAACTACGAACCTGACTGGAACGGCAATCTCCGCGCCCGCAGCTACATCGATTTCGACAATGGCGCGATCTTCATCGGCCAGCAGTTCCTGAACGCGTCGACCGGCCAGTGGGAAGACCACTTCCGCTCCTACGCCCGCGACCGCAACCTGACTGAGGTGGCGGGCTTCTCCCAGGACCCGAACATTGTCTACGTCTCCAAGCGCGAGAAGGACAAGGAAGGCATCTACGAGTATGACCTGACCCAGAAGAAGATCGTCGGGCCGGCCTTCGAGCATAAGCTCTTCGAAGCGGGCGGCGTCCGCCAGGACAAGTCCGGGCGCCTGCTCGGCTTCACCTACCTGGCCGATGAGCCGCGGACCTACTGGACCGATGAAAAGCTGGCGGCCATCGCCAAGGGGCTGGGCCCCGCCCTCGGGGTCGCCAATGTCAGCGTCGACTGGAATGACCCGGCCGGCGGCGCAACCGCCAAGGTCTCCTACCCCGACGGCGCCGGCGCCTATGTCCTGGATTGGTCGGACGACCTGAAGTACGTCCTGGTCGAGAAGTCCGGACCCAACCTCTCTCCGGAGTACTACCTCCTTACCGATGGGGCCAAGCTCACCCTGCTGGGCAAGTCCATGCCGCACATCCCGGGGGCGGCCCTCGGGGACTCCCGCCTTGTCCAGTACAAGGCCCGGGATGGCCTGGTCATACCGGCCTTCCTGCACACCCCATCCAAGGCCCGCTTCGGGGCCGGGCCCTATCCGGCCATCGTGCTTCCGCACGGGGGTCCGACCGCCCGGGACTTCCTGGGGTGGGACGTCTCTGGCTGGACCAAGTACTTCACCGCCCGGGGCTATGTGGTCATCCAGCCCCAGTTCCGCGGCTCGGCCGGTTGGGGCGACAAGCTCTACCGCGCGGGCGACCGGCAGTGGGGCCTGGCCATGCAGGATGACAATGACGATGCGGCCAAGTACCTGGCCTCCCAGGGCCTGGCCGCGCCGGACCGGATCGCCATCTTCGGTTACTCCTACGGGGGATATGCGGCCATGGCTGCGTCGATCCGCCCCAACGGGCTCTACCAGTGCGCCATCTCCGGCGCCGGCGCTCCCGAAATCCGGCGCTTCCAGAACCGGACCTACGAAAACCGCTTCCTGCGGGAGTTCCAGCGGCCGACCGTCGGCGGCGTGGACCTCCTCGACAACGCCGGAAAGGCCTCGATCCCCATCTTCGTCTATCACGGGGACCGCGACACCACCGTCGAGATCGAGCAGTCCGAACGGTTCGTCGCCGCCCTGAAGACGGCGGGCCGTCCGCACCGCTACCTCGCCATCAAGGACATGGGCCACCAGTTCAACCTGATGACCCCGGCCCACGTCGAGACCCAGCTGGTGGAGATCGAGAAGTACCTCACCACCGAGTGCGGCCCCGGCGGGCTCTAGGCGTCCGCCGTGGCTGGCGCCGGCCTGTCTGACCCCGGACTCCTTCGCCAGGCCGCCTGGATCGGCGGCCTGGAGCGGGTGGGCGAGACCTGGATCGAGGTGACCAACCCAGCCAACGGGCAGGTCCTGGGCCGGATCCCCGACCTCGGAGCCGACGCCGCCCAGGACGCGGTGGCGGCCGCCCGGGCGGCCCTGCCCGCCTGGCGCGGCCTGACCGCAAGGGCGCGCGCGGTCATCCTTCGCCGCTGGCATGACCGCGTGATGGAGTCCCGGTCAGACCTGGCCCGCCTCCTGACCGCCGAGCAGGGCAAGCCCCTGGCCGAGGCCGAGGGCGAGATCGCCTATGCCGCCAGCTTCCTCGAATGGTTCGCCGAGGAAGCCCGCCGCGCCTATGGCGACATCATTCCCGGCCACCAGGCCGACCGGCGCCTCCTGGTCCTCAAGCAGCCCGTGGGCGTGGTCGCCGCCGTCACCCCCTGGAACTTCCCCGCCGCCATGGTCACCCGCAAGGTGGCGCCCGCCCTCGCCGCCGGCTGCACCGTCGTGCTCAAGCCCTCGGAACTGACCCCCTTCACCGCCCTGGCCCTGGCGCGGCTGGCGGCCGAGGCGGGGGTCCCGGACGGCGTTTTCAACGTCGTGACCGGGGCGCCCGCCCCCATCGGCGAGGTGCTGACCGGTTCGCCGGACGTCGCCAAGTTCACCTTCACCGGCTCCACCGCCGTGGGAAAGCGCCTCGCCGCGGCCTGCATGGGCACGGTCAAGCGGGTGTCCCTGGAGCTGGGCGGCAACGCCCCCTTCATCGTCTTCGACGACGCCGACCTCGACGCCGCGGTCGAGGGCCTGATGGCGTCCAAGTTCCGCAACACCGGCCAGACCTGCGTGTGCGCCAACCGGGTCTATGTCCAGGCCGGCGTCCACGACGCCTTTGCCGCCGCCCTGGCCGCCCGGGTTGCGGGCCTGCGCGTCGGGGACGGCCTCGCGGGGCCCACCGACCAGGGCCCGCTCATCAACGCCGCGGCCCTCGACAAGGTGGAGCGCCATGTCGCCGAAGCCCTGACCGGGGGGGCGCGGGTCCTGGCCGGCGCCCAGCGCCTGCCGGGCGAGGGCTGCTTCTACGCCCCGACCGTCCTTGCCGATGTCGCACCGGGCGCCCTCATCAACCGCGAGGAGACCTTCGGGCCGGTCGCCGGCCTTGTCCGGTTCACCACCGAGGACGAGGTCCTGGCCCTGGCGAACGACACCCGCGCGGGCCTTGCGGCCTATGTCTACACCCGCGACCTGGGCCGGTCCTGGCGGGTCAGCGAGGGGCTGGAGGCCGGCATGGTCGGCCTGAACACCGGCCTGATCTCCACCGAGGTCGCCCCCTTCGGCGGGGTCAAGGAATCCGGCCTCGGTCGGGAGGGCTCGCGGTATGGCCTTGACGAATTCCTCGAGTCCAAGACGGTCTGCCTTGCGGTCTGACCTGCCGGGACGGGCCGGGCCAACGGAGGGGAGGCGGAGGTGGTGAAGACGGGATCCAGGCTCGCCATCTACCATCCGCCGGGCCGCATCGGGCTGAAGTCCAACCCCTTCGGCAAGGACGTGGCCAACCTCCAGCTCTACCAGGCCCTGGCCCGGCATGGCGGGTATGGCCGGATCGACCTGTTGTCCAACCTGCCGGTGGCTGACGCCGACGTCGCCGCCGACCTTTTCCCGGAGGGGCGGGCGCCCTGCCAGGTCGCCGGGGGCAGCATCCTCTCCACCGAGGCGGCGGCCGAGGGCGGGGTCCTGTTCCGGGGCCAGCCCGACCTTGACGCCCTGGCCTGGATCCGCCGCAAGGCGACGGGCGACCGCGGCTACAGCCTCGTCGGCCTGATCCACACCCTGGCTCCGCCGGCCATGCGCCAGATCATCGCCGGGGCCTTGACCTCGCCGGTCCAGGCCTGGGACGCGGTCATCTGCACCTCGCCCGCCGTGCGGGACGCCCTGTCGAACATGTTCGACGGCTGGGGCGACTTCCTGGGCGAACGCTTCGGCGGCGACCTTCGGCCCCGCCCCCAGCTGCCGGTCATTCCCCTCGGCGTCCCGGCCCAGGAGATCCGCGAGAAGGCCGACCGGCCCGGCGCCCGGGCCCGCGTGCGCTCGGACCTGGGCATCGAGGCCGACGAGGCGCTGGTGGTCTGGGTCGGCCGGATGTCCTTCTTCGAGAAGGCCTTTCCCCAGCCCATGTTCCGCGCCGTGGAGGAGGCCGGGCGCCTGACCGGCAAGCGCATGCACTTCGCCCTGGCCGGCTGGTTCCCCGGCGGCGAGGCGGACCGCGCCCGCTACGAGCAGGCCGCCGCCGCCTACGCCCCCTCGGTCCAGGTCGACTTCCAGGACGGCAACGACCCGGAGGTGGTGGCCGACCTCTGGGCCGCCGGCGACATCTTCCTGTCCCTGGTCGACAACATCCAGGAGACCTTCGGCATCACGCCGCTCGAGGCCATGGCCGCCGGCCTGCCCGTGGTCGCCAGCGACTGGGACGGCTACCGCTTCACCGTGCGACACGGAAGCGAGGGCTTCCTCATCCCCACCCTGGGCGGACCGCCGGGCGCCCTGGGCGAGGCCCTCGCCGCCCGCCACGCCATCGGCCTGGACTCCTACCAGACCTTCGTCGGCGCGGTGGCCCAGCACACCGCCGTCCACGTCGGAAAGGCCGCCGAGGCCATCGCCGAGCTGACCCGCAACCCGGACCTGCGCCGGCGCATGGGCGCAGCAGGGCGGGCCCGGGCGCGGGAGACCTTTGACTGGCCCGTGGTGGTGCGCCAGCTCACCGGCCTGTTCGAGGAGCTCGCCGCCCTGCGCGCCGCCACCCCGGGCGGGGCGTCCAGCCACCGGCTACACCCCCTGCGCGGCGATCCCTTCGCCGACTTCGCGGGCTTTGCGAGCCATGACCTCGGCCTGGAGCGGCGCCTGCGCCTGCGTCCCGGCGCCGGGCCGGACGACCTCGTCCGCGCCGCCGCCGTGGACCTGGACGGGGCCTTCCGGATGTGGCGGGCCCCGACCGAGGACGCCGCCGCCCTGGTGGGTCGCCTGGCGGAGACCGGCGATGCGAGCGTGCGGGACCTGCTGCTGGGCTTTCCGGTCGAGCGCCGTCGGGCCGTCCAGATGTCGCTGGTCTGGCTGGCCAAGATCGGCGTGGTGGACTGGCTGCCGCCTCAGGCCTGAGCCGGCTCCAGCCAGGTCCGGCGGAGGGCCTCGGCCCGCCCGGCGTCGACCCCCAGCCCGGCCAGGTAGGCCTCCACCGACCCGGCCTCCCGGCGGATCGCGCCGAAGGCCTCGGCCAGGTAGGTCCGGTCAACCCCCAGGAAGGCCCGGACCGCCGTTTCCGACGGACGCCGGCCCAGACTCTCGGTCATGGACTCCGTGACCTGCGGCAAGCGCGCCTCGATCCGCGCCGCCAGGTTGGTCAGCTCGAAGTCGGCCAGGAGGTCGGCCTCGTCCACGCCCAGGAGGTGATGGGTCAGGGCCGCCAGGAGGCCCGTCCGGTCCTTGCCCGCCGTGCAGTGGATCAGCACCGGCCGGCCCGCATCCAGGGCCTCGAAGTAGCGGCTGAAGAGCTCCTGGTGTCGGGGCTCGAAGGGCGCCTTTCGGTAATAGTCCCGGAAGAAGGCCCGGGCGCTCTCCGCCGACAGGTCGGTCTCGCGCAGGAAGGCCACGTGGGGCGGCTCGGCCTGGTCCCCATGATCGCAGTCGATCACCTGTCCGCCAAAACCCGCCGGGCGGCGGGACGGCTGGTTCGCCCGCTCGGTCGGCCGGCGCAGGTCGACCACGGCGGCCAGGCCGAGGCCCGCGATCCGCGCCAGGTCCGCCTCCGTGGCCGCGCCATGGTGGGCCGAGCGCCACAGCCGCCCGCGCACCACCCTGAGCCCGCCGGGAACAGCGTAGCCGCCGTAGTCGCGGAAGTTCTCGACGCCCTCCAGGGGCAGGATGCGGTCTTCGGGAGTCATGTCGTCTGGGGTCATGGCGAACTCTCTTCGCGGGATTCTGTGACGGTTTGGGGACCCGGCGCGGCGCAGTCGGCGAGGAAGGCCTCCACCCCCGGGGTGACGGCGGCCAGCCCCTTGTAGCGGCGGAAGTCCTCCGGCGCCTGGGCCCAGGCCCAGGCGAAGACGCGGACAGCCCCGGGATCGGCGGCCAGGTCGCGCAGCGGCGTCAGGTGGATGCGGATGGTGAAGAGCACGCCTCCCGTCCGGGGCAGGCGGCGCAGGGTCTGGCGCTCGCAGCGCAGGAACAGGCCCGCCCCCGGCCGGCGCGGCCGCAGGGCCAGGGCCCGCCTCCGGGCCGCCGCGGCCTCCGGGGCGTAGAGGCTGCTCCAGGCGACCACCGACCAGTTTCGGCGCTCGACGATCTCATCGGCGGGCAGGCGGTCGAAAATCCTCCGTACACGGACCAGGATCCTGTCCTGGAATCCCGGCACCGGGCCGTGAAGCGCCGCGAGGTCGCGCCCCAGGGCCTCGTCCGCCGTGAAGAAGGAGCCCGCGCACAGGCTCAGGGCCGAGACGGTCCAGTCGCCGCCCTCCGGCTTCTCCATCAGGACCAGGTCGTCCGGGACCCGCCGGGCCGCCTCCAGCAGGGGCGGTCTACCCGGGGCGCCAGGCCTCAGCCCCAGGCTCTGGCGGATCATTTCCGCGACCTCGGCCTGCCCCGGCCGCGAACCCGGCGTCTCGCCCCAGACCTTCAGCGGAACCGTGCGCTGTAGGCGGTCCTTGCGCACCCAGGGCCGGGCCTCGCCGCCCTCCAGCCAGTCCCCGGCGGGAATCCGCCTCAGGCCGATGCCGAATCCCGGCAGGCCGCCCCAGGGCGGATCGGCGAAGCGGGAGGCGAGAGGCGGCATGTCCGGGCCACACTAGCACCCTGCAGCCTGTTCCCCTCAAGCTGGAAACGCCCTAGCTTCGCCGCCGCAGGCCAAGGGAGAACAGGGCATGGGCGTCGAGGCGGTGATCTGGGATTTCGGCGGGGTCTTCACGTCCTCGCCCTTCGAGGCCTTCAACCGGTACGAGGCCGAGAAGGGCCTGCCCCGCGACCTGATCCGCACCGTCAACGCCACCAACCCCGACACCAACGCCTGGGCCCTGTTCGAGCGCGCCGAGATCGACGCCGAGGGCTTTGACCGCCGCTTCCATGAGGAGAGCTCGGCCCTCGGCCACCCCGTACCGGGGCGCGAGGTCCTGCCCCTGCTGTCCGGCCACCTCCGGCCGGCCATGGTCGACGCCCTCCTGGCCTGCAAGGCGGTCTTCAAGGTCGGCTGCATCACCAACAACATGGCCAGCAGCCATTCGCCGGGCTCGGAATCGACCATGGTCACCGCCATGGGCCGGGTCATGCCCCACTTCCACGCCATCATCGAAAGCTCCAAGGCCGGCGTCCGAAAGCCCGACCCCCGGATCTACCTGATGATGTGCGAGCAGCTGGAGGTGGCGCCCGCCGCCTGCATCTACCTCGATGACCTGGGCATCAACTGCAAGCCGGCGGCGGCCCTGGGCATGCGGGCCATCAAGGTGGTCAGCGAGGCCCAGGCCCTGGCCGACCTGGCCGAGGCGACGGGCCTCAGCTTCGGCGGCGCAGCGTGAGCCGCCCCGTCCGGATCGGGGCCATAGACGCCCTGGAGACCCTGCCCCTGTGGGGCGACCTGCCGGGGGACCGGGACGTCATCGCCCGCACCTTCGTCTTCCGTGACTTCAACACCGCCTTCGCCTTCATGGCCCGGGTGGCGCTGAAGGCCGAGCGCATGGACCACCATCCCGAATGGTCGAACGTCTGGAACCGTGTGGAGGTCGCCCTGACCACCCACGACGCCGGCGGGGTCACCGCCCTGGACGTGGAGATGGCCCTCTTCATGGACGCCGCAGCGGCGGAACTCGGCGTCAGTTGATCAGGACGTTCAGGACCAGGAGCCGGGCGCCCGGCTGGCCGACGGTCTGGTCGACCTGCTTCTGCAGCTGGGGAACCAGGAGGTCCAGGTTGGGCGACAATCCGGGCGCCAGGTTGTCCGTGTAGAGGGCCAGTCGCCGGGACAGGTCCGCCCGCAGGCGCGGGATCAGCATCTGGACCCGGGCCCGCAGCTTGGCGTCAGGAACGTCGACCCCGCTCTCCACGGACAGGACGCCCCGCGTGCGGTTCGAGCGCACCACATTGGCGTTGAAGACGGGCAGGCGCACGAAGCTGGCCTTCTGGTTTCCCCCGCCCCCCGTCGGCGGGGCGGCGGCCGTTGCGGGCGAGGCGGCGAGGGCCGCAAGACTTGCCAGGAGGACACGCCGGAGCATGGCGGACGTTCTCCCCCATCATGGTTAGCAATCTCTTTACGCGGCCGCGGTCAGACTGGCCCGCGAATCGCAGAATCCCCGGAGATCCGTGTTGGACCGCTTCACCACAGACGCTGGCGAGCTCGAGGGCAAGACGGTCCTCGTCACCGGCGGAACGGGCTCCTTCGGCCGCCGCTTCATCGACACCGTCCTGTCGAGGGCCACGCCGCGGAAGCTGATCGTCTTCTCCCGGGACGAACTCAAGCAGCATGAGATGCAGGTCGACATGGCCGCCCGGTTCACCCCCGAGCAGATGGGCCGGATGCGCTTCTTCCTGGGCGACGTGCGCGACCGCCAGCGGCTGACCCTGGCCCTTCGGGGGGTGGACATCGTGGTCCACGCCGCCGCCCTCAAGCAGGTGCCCGCCGCCGAGTACAACCCCTCCGAGTTCATCCAGACCAACGTGCTGGGCGCCGAGAACATCGTCTGGGCCGCCCTCGCCAACCGGGTCGGCAAGGTCATCGCCCTGTCCACCGACAAGGCCTGCAACCCGGCCAACCTCTACGGCGCGACCAAGCTGGCCTCGGACAAGACCTTCGTGGCGGCCAATAACCTCTCGGGGGACATCGGCGCCCGTTTCGCCGTGGTCAGGTACGGCAACGTGGTGGGCTCGCGGGGCTCGGTGGCGCCCCTGTTCCAGAGGCTGATCGCCGAGGGCGCCCGGGAACTGCCCATCACCGACCCCCGCATGACCCGGTTCTGGATCACCCTGAACCAGGGCGTCGACTTCGTCCTGTCCTCCCTCTCCCTCATGCGGGGCGGGGAAATCTTCGTGCCCAAGATCCCGTCCATGAAGATGACCGACCTGGCCGAGGCCATGGCCCCCGGCCTGCCGATCCGGGTCATCGGCATCCGCCCTGGGGAAAAGCTGCACGAGATGATGATCTCGGTGGACGACGCCCGCCACGTGGTGGACCTCGGCGATCGCTACGCCATCGAACCGGCCTTCGTGGAGTTCTCCCGCAAGTCCTTCGCCAGCGACCACCGGACGGCGGAGGACGGCTTCTCCTACGCCAGCAACACCAATGACGAGTGGCTGAGCCACGAGGGGCTCCTGACCCTGCTCCGCGACGGCGCCGCGGCCTGACATGGGCGCCGGGCCCTTCCTTCCCTATGGCCGCCAGGACATCGACGCTGACGACATCGCCGCGGTGGTGGAGGCGCTCGGCGCGGACTTCCTGACCACCGGCCCCCGGGTGGAGGCCTTCGAGCAGGCCTTTGCGGCGGCCGTGGGCGCGCCCCACGCCGTGGCCTGCGCCAACGGCACCGCCGCCCTGCACCTGTCCATGCTGGCCCTCGGCATTGGCCCCGGCGACCGCGTCGCCGTTCCCTCCGTGACCTTCCTGGCCACCGCCAACTGCGCCCGCTTCGTCGGCGCCGAGGTGATCTTCACGGACGTCGACCCGGACACCGGCCTGATGACCCCCGCAACCCTGGCCGAGGCCCTGGAGCGGGCGGGCCCCGGACCGGTCCGGGCCGTCCTGCCCGTCCACCTGCGGGGCGACGTGGCCGACCTCGCCGGCCTGGCCCGCATCGCCCGGCAGGCCGGCGCGGTCCTGGTCGAGGATGCGCCCCACGCCCTCGGGTCCCGGGCCGACTTTGGCGACGGCGACCAGCCGGTCGGCAACGGCCGCTGGTCGAGGGCGGCCACCTTCTCCTTCCACCCGGTGAAGACCATCGCCACCGGCGAGGGCGGCATGGTCACCACGGCCGACGCCGACGTCGCCGCGCGCCTCCGCCGCCTGCGCAGCCACGGCATGGAGCGCACCCCGGGCGCCGATCCCTGGCTCTACGAGATGCGCGAGCCGGGATTCAACTACCGCCTGCCGGATATCCTCTGCGCCCTGGGCCAGTCCCAGCTGAAGCGGCTGCCGGCCTTCGCCACCCGCCGGCGCGCGCTGGCGGCGCGCTACGCCGACGCCCTCGCACCCCTGGCGCCGCACGTGCGCCTGGCGACGACCCCGGGCTGGAGCCGGCCCGTCCTGCACCTCCTCACCGTCCTCATCGACTTCGAGGCCCTCGGCCGGGGCCGGCGCCCGGTCGTCGAGGCCCTGGCGGCCGAAGGGATCGGGACCCAGGTCCACTACATCCCGGTCCACGCCCAGCCCTACTATGTCGGCCGCTACGGCCCCCTGGACCTGCCCGGCGCGGCGGCCTGGTACCGCCGGTGTCTCAGCCTTCCCCTCTTCCCGGCCATGGCCGACGCCGACGTCGACCGGGTCGTCGCCGCCCTGTCCCGCGCCCTCGGCCTGGACTGACCTCCCCAGTGCTCCCCCAGGGGCGAGCTGCCGGCAAAGCCGGCTGAGGGGGTCAACAGCCTCGCCCCATTGAGGCCACAGGCCTGGGGGACTAGGGTCGAATCTGCAGCGACACGGAACAGACGCACCCCATGGCCCGGATCACCCTCGTGGACGACGACGAGAACATCGTGACCTCGGTGAGCCTTGCGCTCGAAAGCCAGGGCCACGCGGTCAAGGCCTACTACGACGGCGCCTCAGGCCTGGCCGCCCTCGAGAACGATCCCCCCGACCTGGCCATTCTGGACGTCAAGATGCCGCGCATGGACGGCATGGAGGTGCTCCGGCGCCTCCGCCGCGCCTCCGACCTGCCGGTGATCATCCTGACCTCCAAGGATGACGAGATCGACGAGCTCCTGGGGTTCAACCTCGGGGCCGACGACTACATGCACAAGCCCTTCAGCCAGCGCCTGCTGATCGAACGGGTGAAGGCCGTCCTGCGTCGCGCGGGCAGCCCCGCCGGGGACGAGGACGAGGAAGACGAAGTCGCCTCGCGGGCCCTGAAGCGGGGGCGGCTCACCCTCGATCCCGCCCGCCACGACTGCCTGTGGAACGGCAGGCCCGTGAAGCTGACCGTCACCGAGTTCCTGCTCATCCAGGCCCTGGCCCAGCGTCCGGGCTTCGTGAAGAGCCGCGACAACCTGATGGACGCCGCCTACGACGATCAGGTCTATGTCGACGACCGGACCATCGACAGCCACATCAAGCGGATGCGCCGCAAGTTCCGGGAGGTCGACCCCGAGTTCGACGCGATCGAAACCCTGTATGGCGTCGGATACCGTTACCGCGAGTCCTGAGCCCGCGCGTCGACGGTGGCGGGGGCCGCCGTCGTCGCGACTCGGCCGGCTGATCTTCGCCCTGAACCTCCTGGGCCTGACGATCCTGATCGTCGGAGCCCTGGTGCTCAATGAGCTGCGCCGGGGCCTGGTGGAGGCGCGGATCGACAGCCTCACCACCCAGGGCGAGCTGATCGCCACCCTCATCGACCAGGCCGCCACCGTGGGCGAACCCGTCCCGGCCCTCGACGCGGCCCGGGCCAGCGAGATCCTGCGGCTCCTGTCCAATCCCGGCGTCCAGCGGGCCCGGCTCTTCGACGCCCAGGGGCAGGTCCTGGCCGACAGCGACTGGATCGCCGACCGGGTGGAGCAGAAGCCCCTGCCCCCGGCCCGGCCGCGGGGCGCCAAGGCGGAGGCGCCCGAGCGGCCCCGCACCTCCCCGGGCCGCGAGGCCCTGCAGGCCGAGGTGGCCAGGGCCATGGAGGGGCGGCGGGTCTCCGGCGTCCGCCGGGCCGATCCCTCCGGCCGGGTGGTCTCCGTTTCCTTCCCGATCCGCCACGTCCAGGCCGTCCTGGGCGTCCTGACCGTCGAGGCTGGCGACGTCGACAGCATCATCGCCCGGCAGAGGGCGGCCCTGATCCCTTTCATCCTCCTGTCCATCGGGGTCAGCCTCCTGTCCTCGGCCCTTCTGACCAGCCTGATCGCCCTGCCCGTGCGGCGCCTGGCGCGGGCGGCGGACCGGGTGCGCCTGTCGCGGGTGCGCTCCATCTCCCTGCCGGACCTCTCGCGGCGGACGGACGAATTGGGCGACCTGACCCGCGCCCTCGAGGCCATGACCGACGCCCAGTCCGAGCGCATGGGCGCCATCGAGCGCTTCGCCGCCGACGTGGCCCACGAGATCCGCAACCCCCTCACCTCCCTTCGCTCGGCGGTGGAGACCCTGGACCTGGTCTCCGATCCCGAGGCCAAGGCGCGGCTGGGCGCCGTCATCCGCCAGGACATCCAGCGCATGGATCGGCTGGTGACCGACATCTCCAACGCCTCGCGGCTGGACGCCGAGCTGTCCCGGGAGCCGCCGCGCCCCTTCGACCTGGGCCGCCTCCTCGCCGAAATCGTCCAGGCCTATTCCGCCGCCCGGCGCGAGGGCGAGCCCCCGGTCCTGCTGTCCGGCCTCGAGGGCGAGACCCCCGTGATCGGCCGGGAGGGACCGGCCGGCCAGGTCTTCCGCAACCTCATCGACAACGCCCGCTCCTTCAGCCCGCCCGGGGGAAGCGTCCGGCTGGGCCTGTCGCATGACGGCGGCTGGGCCATCGTTCAGGTCGACGACGATGGCCCGGGCATCCCGCCCGAGAACCTCGAGACCGTATTCGAGCGGTTCTACACCTCCCGTCCGAAGGGGGCGGCCTTTGGCGGCAATTCCGGCCTCGGCCTGTCCATCGCCCGGCAGATCGTCGAGGCCCAGGGGGGAACCCTGAAGGCGGAGAACCTGTCGGCCCCGTCCGGAGACCGCATCGGCGCCCGGTTCACCGTGCGCCTGCCCCTCAGGCCGGGCGCGTGAGCCCGCCCCTCCACGCCGGCCTCCTGGCCCTGAGGTGGCGCGGCCGTTGGCGGGGCGCCCTGGTCCAGGGACCGGCCGGCGCCGGCAAGAGCGACCTTGCCCTTCGGGCCCTGGACGTCGGCTTCCGGCTGGTGGCCGATGACCGCACCCAGGTCTGGGCCAGCGGCGGTTGGGCCTGGGGCCGGGCGCCGGAGGTCCTGTCCGGCCTCCTGGAGGTCCGGGGCCTCGACGTCGTCCGGGTCCCGGTCCTGGACTACTGCCGGATCGACCTGGCGGTGACCGCCGGCGACCCCGAACGCCTGCCGGAGCCAGGCGTCCTGGACCTCGCCGGCGCATCGGTCCCGCACCTGGTCCTGCGGCTGACAGACGCCTCGGCGCCACACCGGCTGAAGGAAGCGCTTTGCCGGCTTGGAGGCGACCGGGAAGAGTCGTATCAAGGCGGCCTTCCGGCGCCGCCGGCCTCCGCAACGGGTGGGTCAGCCCCTTGAAAGACTTCTGATGATCGGCCTCGTCATCGTGACCCACGGCCGTCTCGCCGAGGAGTTCCTCCTGGCCATGGAGCATGTGGTCGGGCCCCAGTCCGGGGTTTCGGCCATCTGCATCGGCCCCGACGACGACATGGAGCAGAGGCGACGCGACATCCTGGCGGCCTGTGGCCGGGTGGATGCGGGCAGCGGCGTCATCCTCCTGACGGACATGTTCGGCGGCACCCCCTCCAACCTCGCCATCTCGGTCATGGAGCAGACCCGGGCCGAGGTGATCGCCGGGCTGAACCTGCCCATGCTGATCAAGCTGGCCAGCGTCCGCACTCGGCTGGACCTCGACAGCTGCGTCGCCCAGGCCCAGGAGGCCGGGCGCAAGTATATCTCCGTCGCCTCCTACGTGCTGGCGGGGGACAAGTGACCACCCGGGCGCGGGTCGAGATCATCAACAAGCGCGGCCTTCACGCCCGCGCCTCCGCCAAGTTCGTGAAGACCGCCACCGGCTTCGACGCAGAGGTCCGGGTGTCCAAGGACGGCGCCGAGGTGGACGCCCGCTCGATCATGGGCCTGATGATGCTGGCCGCAGGCCCGGGCTGCTGCATCGACATCACCGCCGAGGGACCACAGGCGGAAGCCGCCCTGGCCGCCCTTGTCGCCCTTGTGGCCGCCCGTTTCGACGAGGACGAATAGCCCCGGAGGGGTCATGAAGCCCGAGGTGGAGATCAAGTTCGCCTGCACGCCGGAGACCCTTGAGGTCCTGGCCGGGCGCCTCTTCACCGGCGCCGCCCGGGATCGTCGACTGGTCTCGGTCTATTTCGACACCCCAGAGGGCGACCTCGCGGCCCGCCAGGTCTCGCTGAGGCTGAGGACCGACGGGACGGGCCGGACGATCCAGACCCTCAAGACCGGCGAGGGCCTTGGCCGACATGAGGCCGAAGGCGAGACCGCGCCGGGACGTCTCGACCTTGCCGCCGTCGCGGCCGGGTCCGGCCTGGGCCCCGGGGACCTGGAACGCCTGGCGCCCCGCTTCACCGTCCAGGTCCGGCGCCGCGCCTTCGAGGTGGTGCGCGGCGGATCGCGGATCGAACTGGCCCTCGACCAGGGGGAGATCCTGGCCGGCGGCGCCCGCGAGCCGGTCTGCGAGGCCGAGCTGGAGCTCCTCTCCGGCGAGACCGGGGACCTCTTCGCCCTCACCCTCGACCTCGCCGGCGACCTGCCCCTGTCCCTGTCCCTGAAATCCAAGTCCGACCGGGGCGCCCGCCTGGCGGCCGGCGGGGGGCCGGACGACGCCCGCATCCCCGCCCTCCCTCCTGGCCTGGACTGCGGCGAGGCCCTGCGCCTCGCCCTGCTCGCGGCCCTCTCCGGGACCTGCGACCGGGCGCTCGAGGCCGCCGCCGACCCGACCCCCAGGGCGGTTCACCGGCTGAGGGTGGCCCTGCGCCGGCACCGGAGCCTGTTGACCGTGTTCCGAAGGCGGTTCGACCCCAGCGAGACCACCGCCGTCCGGCGCGGCCTGCAGGCCCTGGCCCGGGCCTGCGCGCCGGCGCGGGAGCTGGACGTCCTGGTCGCCGCCGCGGACCCCGCCGGCGCCCTCTGCGCCGAACTCATCGCCGCCCGCGGGGCCGCCGCCGACGGGCTGGTCCTGGCCCTCGGGGCCGCGCCCGCACGGCGGGTCCTTCTGGAGAGCCTGGTCCTGGCCGAGGCCGGCGAATGGCGGGCGACCGGCGACAATGCAGCCCCGGCCGTCGGCCTGGGGGAGGACCTCGGCCGTCGCTGGCGGCGGATCTGTCGCCTGGGGGCGGCGATCGACGGGCTGGATGCGGGCGAGCGGCACGAGCTGCGGCTGCGCATCAAGTCCCTTCGGTATGCCCTGGACAGCCTGGCCCTGCCAGGTTGGACCGATCTTCGGGCGGGGCTGGTCCCGGCCCTGCGGGCCGCACAGGACGCCCTGGGGGCCGAGAACGACGGCGAGGCGGCGAAGGCGCGCCTGGCCGGCCTCGACCTCTCCCGGACCGCGCAGCGGGAGGCGGACAGGCTGGCGGCCAGTCTCCGGCGGCGCGGCGCACGGGCCCGGGCCGCCCGGGCCGTCCGGCGGCTGGTGGAAACCCCTGCGCCGGGGCTCACATAAAGCAATCTTTATGTCCCGGTTGCGGCCGGGCGCCCCGGAGCGTATAGGACCGTCCAGGCGGCGAGCGCCCGCGCGACAGGAATCCCGACATGACCGACTATGTGGTGAAGGACATTTCCCTGGCCGACTTCGGCCGCAAGGAGATCGCGATCGCCGAGACCGAAATGCCCGGCCTGATGGCCGTGCGCGCCGAGTTCGGCCCGTCCCAGCCCCTGAAGGGCGCGCGGATCGCCGGCTCCCTGCACATGACCATCCAGACGGCGGTGCTGATCCAGACCCTCGAGGCCCTGGGGGCCGAGGTGCGCTGGGCGTCCTGCAACATCTTCTCCACCCAGGACCACGCCGCCGCGGCCATCGCCGCCGCCGGCACGCCGGTCTTCGCCACCAAGGGCGAGACCCTGGTGGAGTACTGGGACTACGCCCACCGCATCTTCGAGTGGGCCGACGGCGGCTATCCCAACCTGATCCTCGATGACGGCGGCGACGCCACCCTGCTCTGCGTGCTGGGGCCCAAGGCCGAGAAGGACCCCTCGGTCCTCGAGAACCCGCAGAACGAGGAGGAAGAGGCCCTCTACGCCGTGATGAAGCGGTACCTGAAGGAGAAGCCCGGCTTCTACACCGCCATCCGCAACGCCATCGGCGGCGTCTCGGAAGAGACCACCACGGGCGTCCACCGCCTCTACCAGATGGCCGAGCGCGGCGAGCTCCCCTTCCCCGCCATCAATGTCAACGACAGCGTCACCAAGTCCAAGTTCGACAACCTCTAC
This sequence comes from Phenylobacterium parvum, assembly GCF_003150835.1. Classification (NCBI taxonomy): domain Bacteria; kingdom Pseudomonadati; phylum Pseudomonadota; class Alphaproteobacteria; order Caulobacterales; family Caulobacteraceae; genus Phenylobacterium; species Phenylobacterium parvum. Next base: position 2,607,289 of record NZ_CP029479.1, read on the forward strand.
GGCTGCCGCGAGAGCCTGGTGGACGCTATCCGCCGGGGCACGGACGTCATGCTGTCCGGCAAGGTCGCGGTGGTCCTCGGCTATGGCGACGTGGGCAAGGGCTCGGCGGCCAGCCTGCGCAACGGCGGCGCCCGGGTCATCGTCACCGAGATCGACCCGATCTGCGCCCTGCAGGCGGCCATGGAGGGCTATGAGGTCCAGACCATGGAAGACGTCGCCGACAAGGGCGACATCTTCGTCACCGCCACGGGCAACAAGGACGTCCTCACCGTCGACCACATGCGGCGGATGAAGAACAACGCCATCGTCGCCAACATCGGCCACTTCGATTCCGAGATCCAGATCGCGGGCCTGCGCAACTATCGCTGGGACAAGATCAAGGACCAGGTCCACCACGTGGAATTCCCGGACGGCAAGAAGATCATCGTCCTGTCCGAGGGCCGCTTGGTGAACCTGGGCAACGCCACGGGCCACCCCAGCTTCGTGATGAGCGCCTCCTTCACCAACCAGACCCTGGCCCAGATCGAGCTGTGGACCAACGGCGGCGCCTACGGCAAGCAGGTCTACACCCTGCCCAAGCACCTGGATGAGAAGGTCGCCATGCTGCACCTGGAGAAGCTGGGCGCAAAGCTGACCCAGCTGACCTCGGACCAGGCCGCCTACATCAACGTGCCGGTGGCCGGGCCCTTCAAGCCCGAGCACTACCGCTACTAGGGCGTAGGGCGGGGGCCCCGCCATGCCCGTCGCCCTGATCGTCTCCAGTCATGTCGCCGGCTCCGGGGTCGGCGGCGGGCTGCAGGCGGCGGAACTCACCCGGCTGGGCTTTCGCACGGCCCTCCTGCCCACCGTCCTGTTCGGTCGCCATCCGGGCCTGGGGTCGCCGGGCGGCGGCCCGGTCCCGGACGCCCTCTTCGCCGGCCAGGCCGAGGGCCTCCTGGCGTCGGGCCTCGCGGACCGGGTGGACCTTGTCCTCACCGGCTATTTCGCCTCGGCCGGTCAGGTGGAGGCCGCCGCCGGCCTGCTCGACGCCGTCGCGGCCCGCAATCCCCGCGCCCTTGTCCTGGTGGATCCCATCCTGGGCGACGAGGGCCGCGGCCTCTACGTCCCCGAAACCGTCGCCGACGCCCTGCCCCGGGCGCTGGTCCCCCGCGCCGGCCTGCTCGCACCCAATGCCTGGGAGCTGGAGCGGCTGACAGGCGCTCAGGTCACCGACCCCGGCTCGGCCCTCGCCGCCGCCCGGAGCCTGGGCCGGCCGGTCCTTGTCTCCTCCGTCCCCGATGGGGCCGATGTCGGGGTCCTGTGGACCGACGGGGCGGAGGCCTGGCTCGCCAGCCACCCGCGCCTGCCCCGGGCGCCGCGGGGCACGGGCGACCTCCTGGCCGCCCTGTTCGGGGCCGGCCTCAGCCTCGGGGGAGACCCTTCGGAAGTTCTTGAGTCTTCGGTACGGAATCTCGCCGCGCGGCTGGCCCAGGGCGCCGAAGACCTGCTCGACGCGCCCGGAACGGATGCCGGACCCCCCCGGTCCCCCCCACGCGGGGGCGACGCCGGGGTGACGCTGCGCAGACCCTGAGGCGACCTACTTGAGGTCCTTGGCCGCCTTGTTCAGGTCGGGGGCGTTGGGCGAGCGCATGGCCACCCCCGCCTCCATCCCCGCCTTCAGGGCCGCCGCGGCCCCCTCGTGCGACATGATCTTGCTCATCACCGCCTGGCCGGCCCGCTCGAACCATTCCCGGTTCTCGATCACATAGGCGCGGGAGTCGCGGTAGCCCTCCAGCAGGCCGTTGATCTCGGGGATGACGTAGCGGGCGACGAGCTCCCAGCTGCGGTTGGTGTTCTCGCGGTTGGCCCAGTCGTGAACGAAGCCCAGGACGACGCCGAAGCCGCCGGAGCTGGCCTGCAGCTTGCGGATCGCCGCCACCAGGTCGTCCGGCGTGCCGATCACCGCCGCCGCGCCCTCGACGTCGGCGGTCTGCTCCAGCGCCTGCTCGGGCGAGGCGAAGGGGCCGGCGCCCGGGCGCATCAGAGTGCCGACCTGATACTCGTTGTGCCAGTGCATCAGGCCCTTGGCCGCCTGGGCCCGGGCCTCCTCGCGGGTCTCGGCGATGTGCCAGGACATCAGCACCCGCCAGTTCTTCCGGTCGATCCGGGCGCCGGACTTGGCGGCGGCCTGCTCGGCGAAGCCCCACTGGGTGGGCAGGGCGGCGAGGCCTGCGTCGGAGTTGGAGCCGATGGACAGGACGCCCATGCCGTACTTGCCCGCCAGGGTCATGCCCGAGGGGCTGACCGAGGAGGCGGCGACCATCTCCATCTCCTCCTGCAGGGGCAGGAGCTGGAGCCGGGCGTCGCGCAGGGTGAACCACTCGCTCTCATGGGTGACCCTCTCGCCGGCCAGGAGGCGCTTGATCACGCCGATGGCCTCGTCCTGGCGGTCGCGCTGCGTCATGGGGTCGATGCCCAGGGTGTGGGCGTCGGAGGGCAGGGCGCCGGGGCCCGTGCCGAGGATGGCCCGCCCGCCGGTCATGTAGTCCAGCTGGACCATGCGCTGGGCGACGTTGAAGGGGTGGTGGTAGGGCAGGGAGATGACCCCTGTGCCCAGGCGGATGCGCCGGGTGTGCTCGCCCACGGCGGCCAGGAACATCTCGGGAGAGGCGATCATCTCCCAGCCGGTGGAGTGGTGCTCGCCGACCCAGAACTCGTCGTAGCCCAGCTCCTCCAGCCGCGTCGCGAACCGGATGTCGTTCCGGAACTGGAGCATGGGATGCTCGCCGATGGGATGATGGGGCGCCAGGAATGCGCCGAACTTCGTGCGGGCCATGGGTTTCCTCCGGAACTGTCGCGTCGCCGTCGCCGCCCTGTGGGCGAAAGGTCGTTCCGGACACCGATAGCCGCGGGGGCGGAATACGCAAGCGCCGGTCAGGCGTCGAGGTTCCGGGTCCGCCGCCAGAGGCCGAAGATGTAGGTCGCCGCCCCGGCCCAGATGAAGGCGAAGGACACCCCGCGCAGGGCGGTGAAGGGCTCGCCCTGGGCCAGGCCGATGCCGAAGCCGATGGTCGGGCCGATGAACTGCAGGAAGCCCATGGCCGAAAGGGGCATGCGCCGGGCCGCCCAGGAGAAGAGGACCAGGGGAATGGCGGTGATCGGCCCAGCGGCCAGGAGCCAGGCCGCCGCTGCGGGAGAATCGTCCATATGCCCCTGCCCGGTCAGGGTCAGGTGCGCCATCCAGAGGGCGCCGGGGATCGCCAGGAAGAGGCACTCGACGAAGAGGCCGGTCTGGGCGTCGGCCTGCACCTGCTTGCGGACGACCCCATAGGCGCCGAAGGTCAGGGCCAGGACCACCGCCATCCAGGGAAAGTGCCCGAGGGCCAGGCCCTGGAGGGCGACCCCGATCCCCGCCAGGATGATGGCGCCGAGCCCCAGGGCGTCGAACCGCTCGCGGAAGATCAGGGCGCCCGCCGCCATGTTCAGAAGGGGCGTCAGATAGTAGCCGAGGCTGCTCTCCAGCACCCGGCCGGCGTTGACCCCCCAGACATAGAGGGCCCAGTTGGCGCCAATCAGCAGGGCGGAGAGGGCGAGCATGCCCAGCCGCCGGGGCGACCTCAGGACCGACGCCACCTGGGCGCCCTGCCGGGCCAGGACCACGAAGACCCAGGCGGCCAGGGTTCCCCAGACCGCCCGGTGGGCGAGGATCTCCCAGGAGTCCGCGCCGAGCCGCCCCATGGCCTGGAAGAACAGGGGCGCGAACCCCCAGATCAGGTAGCACAGGACCCCGGCGCCGACGGCGGCGCGCGGCGAGACGTCAGCTGGCGAGGCGGGCCCCCCGGCCACCCGTCAGCGGTCGCCGATCAGGCCCCGCTCGTCGAGGAGCTGGGCGATCTGCACGGCGTTGAGGGCGGCGCCCTTCCGCAGGTTGTCGGCCACGACCCACAGGTTCAGGCCGTGCTCGACGGTGGGGTCCCGGCGGATGCGGCTGACGAAGACCGGGAACTCGCCCTGGGCCTCCTTGGGGGTGATGTAGCCCTTGTCATTGCGCTGATCGATGACGATCAGGCCGGGGCTGTTGCGCAGGAGGTCGCGGGCCTCGTCCTCGTCGAGGGGCTCGTGGAACTCGATGTTCACCGACTCCGAGTGGCCGACCATGACCGGCACCCGCACGCAGGTGACGGTCAGGGCGATCTCGGGATCGATCATCTTGTGGGTCTCGTTCCACATCTTCGCCTCCTCGTCGGTGTAGCCGTCGTCGTTGAAGGCGCCGATGAAGGGAATGACGTTGAAGGCGATCTGCTTGGGGAACTTCTTGGGCTCCGACGGGCCGAGGACGAAGATGCCCTTGGTCTGGTCCCAGAGCTCGTCCATGCCCTCCTTGCCCGCGCCGGAGACCGACTGGTAGGTCGAGACCACCACCCGCTTGATCCGCGCCCGGTCGTGCAGGGGCTTGAGCGCCACCACCAGCTGGGCGGTGGAGCAGTTGGGGTTGGCGATGATGTTCCTGCGGTCCGCCCACTCGACATCGTCGGGGTTCACCTCGGGCACCACCAGGGGCACATCCGGGTCCATCCGCCAGGCCGAGGAGTTATCGATGACGATGGGACCGGCGGCGCCGATCTTCGGCGCCCATTCCTTGGAGAAGGTCCCCGACACGCTCATCAGCACCAGGTCGACGGTGGAGAAGTCGAACTGCTCGACGTCCTTGCACTTCAGGATACGGTCGCCGAACGAGACCTCGACGCCAATGGATTTGCGGCTGGCGATCGCGTGAATCTCGTCCACGGGGAATTCGACTTCCTCGAGGATGTTCAGCATTTCGCGGCCCACATTACCCGTGGCCCCGACGACGGCGACGCGATAGCCCACCTGTGTCTCTCCTGTACAGAACGGACGGTCCCCCTACGCCCGGCGGCGGCGGGGCGCAAGGCGAGGCCCCTTGCTGCGTTGCGGAAAATTCACTGGAACCCCACCTGCAGAAGGTTAGACAGCCCTCGGGCGTTCCCAACTCCAGCGCGTATGAGGCCTTGGCATGACCCTTACGGCTCCGACCCGGCGCACCCTCCTGACAGCGGGCGCCCTGCTGGCGGTCCCGCACCCCCTCCTCGCCGCGACGCCGTCAAGCCGGCGGCTGACCTTCCAGGTTTTCCGGAACGGCGAGCGCATTGGCGAACACCGGCTGAGCTTCTCGGGGGACTCCGCCTCCCCGACCGTGTCCACGGAAGTGGACATGACGGTGCGGCTGGGCTCGGTGCCGGTCTATCGGTACCGGCACACAGCCCGCGAGGTCTGGGTGGACGGAAGGTTCGAAAGCCTGGAGACCGTGACGGACGCCACAGCCGGAGACCGGAAGGTCTCGGCCAGGCGCACCCCCTCAGGGGTCCTGATCCGCACCGGACGCAAGGAGGTGCTGGCCCCGGTCGGTACGTCACCTCTCACCCATTGGAACCCGAACGTCCTGACCGGACGCCTGTTCAACCCGCAGGAGGGCACCCTGGCCCGGATCACGGCGTCGCCAAAGGGGTTCCGGCCCATCACCCTGGCCGATGGCCGGCAGGTGGAAGGCCAGGTCTGGGCCCTTCGTGGCGAGGCCGAGATCGACAACTGGTACGACCGGGCCGGCGTCTGGACCGGCCTGAAGGGCCGCCTCGAAGACGGCTCCAGGATCGAGTACCGGCGGGTCTGAGCCCCGCACCGCCGTCCGCTCAGAGGGCGACGAGCACCGCGTCGCCCATCTGCACCGTGGTCAGATCACCGCCCAGGTCCCGGGTGCGGGCTCCGTTGTCGAGGGCGCGGACCACGGCGGCCAGGATGCGGTCCGCCGTCTCAGGACGGCCGAGCGACCAGCGGAAGGCCATTTCCAGCGACAGGATGGAGGCCAGGGGATTGGCGAGGCCCTGGCCCGCGATGTCCGGCGCAGAGCCGTGGATGGGCTCGTAGAGGCCAGGCCGGCCGGCGTCGCCAAGGGCGGCCGAGGGCAGCATGCCCAGGGAGCCCGTCAGCTGGGCGGCGGCGTCGGACAGGATGTCGCCGAACAGGTTGTCGGTCACCATGACGTCGAACTGGCGCGGGTCGCGGACGATCTGCATGGCGGCGTTGTCGGCCAGGATGTGCTCGAGGCGGACGTCCGGGAATTCGCGGGCGTGGAGGTCGGTGACCACCTGGCGCCAGAGCAGGCCGGAATCCATGACGTTGGACTTCTCGGCCGAGTGCACCAGGTTGCGCCGGCCCCGGGCCAGCTGGAAGGCCACCCTCGCCACACGCTCGATCTCGGCGGTGGTGTAGACCTGGGTGTCGACGGCGCGCCTGCCGCCGCCGGGCAGGTCCTCGATGAACCGCGGCGAGCCGAAATAGATCCCGCCCGTCAGTTCACGGACGATCATGAAGTCCAGCCCCTCCACCAGGTGACGCTTGAGGCTTGAGGCGTCGGCCAGGGCGGGGAAGCACAGGGCGGGGCGAAGGTTGGCGTAGACCTCCATGCCCGCCCGCAGGTTCAGGAGCCCGGCCTCGGGCCGCCTGTCGCGGGGGGCGCCGGCCCACTGGGGACCCCCCACGGCGCCCATCAGCACGGCGCGGGCGGACCTGGCGGCGGCCAGGACCTCGTCGGTCAGGGGCGTTCCGTGGGCGTCGAAGCTGCAGCCGCCGAACAGGGCCTCGGCGATGGACAGGTCCGGCGCAACCGCCTCGGCGACCCGGCGGGCCTGGGCGGTGACTTCGGGGCCGATGCCGTCACCCGGCAGAAGGAGGAGGTCGGTCATGGGCAAGCCTTTGCAGATCGGAACAGCGCCCTTGCACGTCCGCCCCCTCGCGGGCAGGACCCGTCAAAGCGGGCGCTGAGAGGCGATCTCGTAGGCGAACAGGCGCCGGTCGGAAACCCCGAAATTGGGCCAGTGGGCGCGCCATTCGGCCATGTGCGGGGTCTGGAAATGGGCCTCGAGGGCGGCCGCGTCGCGCCAGACCTCGAACACCCGGATCCGGCCGGGCTCGGCCACGTCCTCGGCGTAGGTATAGTCCAGGCATCCGTCCTCGGCCCGGCTGGCCTCGAGCATGGCCTTCATGTGGGGCCGGAACCGCTCGAGGTTCCCGGGCGGCACGCGCACTGAGCCGGCGATGATCAGGGTCATGTCCGCTCGAGCCAGGGATGGGTCAGGGTGCGGCCCGCCTCCCAGGCGTCGATGTCGGCGGCGGCTGAGAGGGTCTCGCCGATGGCGTCCAGGCCGTTCAGCATCTTGGCCTTTCGGGAGGCGTCGATCGCGAAGGCGAAGACCCTGCCCGAGGGCGAGGTGACGGTCTGGGCCTCCAGGTCGACGCTGACCATGTGGTTGCCGCCCAGGCATTCGCCCATCAGGTCCTGGACCTCGTCGGGCTTGAGGACCACGGGCAGGAGGCCGTTCTGGAAGCAGTTGTTGTAGAAGATGTCGGCGAAGGACGAGGCGATGACGCAGGTCACGCCGAAGTCCATGAGGGCCCAGGGGGCGTGCTCGCGGCTGGAGCCGCAGCCGAAGTTGTCGCCGGTGACCAGGACGCCGGCTCCGGCGAACTCGGGCCGGTTGAGCACGAAGTCCGGACGGGGCTGGCCGTCGCCATCGAAGCGCAGGTCGTAGAACAGGCCGCGCGAGAGGCCCTCGCGCTCCACCGTCTTCAGGAACTGCTTGGGGATGATCTGGTCGGTGTCGATGTTGGCCAGGGGCAGGGGCGCGGCCCGGGCGTCGAGGCGGGTGAAGGGCTTCATGGCTCGGCTCCGGCCGTTCCGGCGTTCTGCTGCAGCACCACGGTGGGCGTAAAGGGCACGCCCTCGCGGAGGGTGAAGATGCGGGTCCCGGGCTTGCGGCCGTTGCGGACCTCCGAAACGTTGAAGCCGAGGCCGGAGAGCCGGCCCTGGACGGCGTCGGCGTCGGCGGCGCCCCAGGCCAGGCCGTTGAAGTCGTCGGGCTGGTCCGTCGTCTCGGCCTCCCCCAGACGCAGGACGACCTCCATGACCAGGCCCCCGCAGGCGAAGAACATCTGCCGGGCGCCCCAGGCGGGATTGGACCGGTCGAGCCGCAGGTCGAGGCCGAGCCGGGCGCCCCACAGGGCCAGGGCCCGGTCTCCGGAGCGGGCGGCGATGACCACGTGGTCCAGGGCGCTGACGGCCGAGGCCTCCGAAACCGCAGGCGCCGACAGGCCGGGGCCGTCGCCGGACACGAGGGCCAGGTTGAGGCCGCCCGCCGCAGCGGGGTCCAGGCGGACCATGCGGCGGTCGCCGAAGGTGGTCTCCTCCCCCAGGGCGGGCAGGCCCCGACGGCCGGCCAGGCGCACGGCGGCGTCGAGGTCGGCGACCTTCAGGGCGATCAGCTCGCCGGGATCGGCCTCGCGGCGGGCGCGCAGGCAAAGGGCCATGTTGGTCAGGGAAAAGACACTGGCCGCAGCGCCGTCGAGCTGGCCCTCCCAGGCCGGCTCCCGGCCCAGGAAGACGCCGTAACGGGCGGCGGCGTCCTCGACGTCATCCACGGGGACGACCACATGGTCGAGGCCCAGGATCACCGCAGGTAGTCCCGGACGTCGGCGATGCGGCCGGCGAGGGCGGCGGCGGCGGCCATGGCCGGGCTCATCAGGTGGGTGCGCCCTCCCCGTCCCTGCCGGCCCTCGAAATTGCGGTTCGAAGTGGAGGCGCAGCGCTCGCCCGGCGCCAGCCGGTCGGGGTTCATGCCCAGGCACATGGAGCAGCCCGGCTCGCGCCAGTCGAAGCCGGCGGCGCGGAAGATCTCGTCCAGGCCCTCTTCCTCGGCCTGGGCCTTCACGAGACCCGAGCCCGGGACCACCATGGCCCGGACGCCCGGCGCCACCGTACGGCCGCGCACGATGTCGGCGGCGACCCGCAGGTCCTCGATCCGGCTGTTGGTGCACGAGCCGATGAAGACCACGTCGACCTTGGCCGAGGCGATGGGCTGGCCGGCCTCCAGGCCCATGTATTCGAGGGCGCGGGCGACGGCGGCCCGCTTGTCAGGGCTGGCGAAGGCCTCCGGCGAGGGCGCGGCGCCGGTGACCGGGACCACGTCCTCGGGACTGGTGCCCCAGGTGACGAGGGGGGCGATGGCCGAGGCGTCGATCCGGACCTCGCGGTCGAAGACGGCGTCGGGGTCGGAGAAGAGGGTCTTCCAGCTGGCCAGGGCGATGTCCCAGGCGCCGCCCTTGGGGGCCGAGGGACGGCCGCGCAGATAGTCGAAGGTGGTCTCGTCCGGGGCCACCAGGCCCGCCCGGGCGCCGCCCTCGATGGTCAGGTTGCAGAGGGTCATGCGCCCCTCCATGGACAGGGCCCGGACCGCGTCTCCGGCATACTCGATGACATAGCCCGTGCCGCCGGCCGTGCCGATCTGACCGATCACCGCCAGGGCGAAGTCCTTGGCGCCGACGCCCGGGGCGGGCGTTCCCTCGATCATCACCCGCAGGTTCTTCGCCTTGGTCTGGCGCAGGGTCTGGGTGGCCAGGACGTGCTCGACCTCGGAGGTGCCGATGCCATGGGCCAGGGCCCCGAAGGCGCCGTGGGTGGAGGTGTGGGAGTCGCCGCAGACGATGGTCATGCCCGGCTGGGTGCGGCCCTGCTCGGGGCCCACCACGTGGACGATGCCGTTGCGGATGTCGCCCATGGGGAAGAACTCGATGCCGTTGTCGGCGACGTTGCGCTCGAGGGTGGCGAGCTGGAGGCGGGCCTCCTCGTCGGCGACGGCGGCCACGCCCAGGCCCTGGCCCTCGGTGGGGATGTTGTGGTCGGCCACGGCCAGGGTGCGGTCAGGCCGCCGGACCTTCCGCCGGTTGGCGCGCAGGCCGGCGAAGGCCTGGGGCGTCGTCACCTCATGGATCAGGTGCAGGTCAATGTAGAGGATGGCCTCGCCGTCCTGTTCGGCGACGAGGTGTGCATCCCAGATCTTGTCGTAGAGGGTCTTGCCGGCCATGGCGCGCATCTAGGGTGCGAGGGGCGCGGGTGTCCAGCGCAGGACGAAAAAGAGGCGGTTTCAGGCCTTGACCACCCGGTCTCCGGGCAGGCCGCGGCGGGCCATGGCGTTACGGGTGTCGACCACCAGCCGGGCGGCGTCCGAGACAAGGGCGTAGTCCACGGCGTCGTGGTCGGTGGCGATCAGGACGGCGTCGTACCCAGCCAGGGCTTCGCGCGTCAGGTCGACGGAGCGGCGCCCGGCCAGGCCCGGGTGCTCGCGGGTCGGCGGAATCTGCGCGATCAGGGGGTCATGGAAGTCGCAGGTCGCGCCGCGGGCCTCGATGGCCTCGATGAGGACCAGGGAGGGGGACTCCCGCGTGTCATCCACGTTCTTCTTGTAGGCCGCGCCGACGAGGAGGATGCGGGCGCCCTTGAGGGCCCGCTCGGCGTGGTCGCTGAGGGCCCGCGCCAGCCGGTCGACCACAACCCCGGGCATGGCGGTGTTGATCTGTCCCGCCAGCTCGATGAAGCGGGTCTCCATGCCGAACTCCCGGGCCCGCCAGGTCAGGTAGAAGGGATCCACCGGGATACAGTGCCCGCCCAGGCCGGGGCCCGGATAGAAGGGCATGTAGCCGAAGGGCTTGGTGGCGGCGGCGTCGATCACCTCCCAGACATCGATGCCCATGGCGTCGTAGACCAGCTTCAGCTCGTTCACGAGGGCGATGTTCACCGAGCGGAAGATGTTCTCGGTCAGCTTGGCGGCCTCTGCGGCGGCGGCGCTGGAGACCGGCACCACCCGGGTGATCATGGCCTCGTAGAGGGCGACGGCGAGGTCGCGGGAGGCCGGGTCATCGGCGCCCACCACCTTGGGAATGGTGCGGGTGCCGAAGTGGGCGTTGCCCGGATCCTCACGCTCGGGGGAGAAGGCCAGGAAGACCTCGCGGCCCACCTTCAGCCCGCCGGCCTCCAGGAGAGGGCGCACCACCTCGTCCGTGGTGCCGGGCCAGGTGGTGGATTCCAGGACGACCACCTGGCCGGGCCGCAGGGCGGCGGCGGCCGAGGCGGCGCTGGCGCGGACGAAGGACAGGTCGGGGTCGCGGTTGCGGGTGACCGGCGTAGGCACGCAGAGGATGACGGCGTCGGCCTCGGACAGGCGGGCGAAGTCGGTGGTGGCGTCCAGCCGCCCGCTGTCGAGGGCGGTCCGGAGAGCCTCGGGCGCCAGGTAGTTGATCACCTGCCGGCCGGCCAGGATGGCCTCGACGCGGGAGGGGCTGATGTCGAAACCCAGGACCGGGAAACCCGCCTCGACGGCGGCGAGGGCCAGGGGCAGGCCTACATAGCCCAGGCCAATGATCCCGACGACGGCGCGCCGGGACCGGATTCGGTCCATCAGGTCGGCGCTGTGGGCGTTTTGGGTCATCTGGGAGTCCCTGTCGGTCTCAGGCGAGGTCATCGATCTCGGCCTCGGAAAGGTCGCCGGGCACGACGGTGACGGGCAGGTTGCGGCCGCCCCAGCGGACGCCCTCGCGGGCGATGGAGGCGACCAGGGGTCCAGGTCCGCGGCCGCCGGTGGCCGCCGCCAGCACCAGGATCTTGATGTCGCGATCGGCGCTGATGGCCCGGCGCAGGGCCTCGCGGGTGTCGTCGGCGCGGATGAGGAGAAGCTCGGGCAGGCTGCCGGTCTCGGTCTGGACGAGGGGCGTGTAGGCCTTCAGCTCCTCGGCGGCCTCGGCCCGGGCCTGACGCTCGATCTCGTCACGCACTCCGGACCAGTGCTCGAAGACGGCGGGGGCGATGACCCGCAGGATCGCGATCTTGCCCCCCGTCGAGCGCGCCCGGCGGCAGGCGAACCGCAGGGCGGCGGCGAATTCGGCGCTGCCGTCGGCGATCACCAGGAACTTGCGCGGCGGGGCCGTCAGGGAGGTCATGGTCGGACCGTGGCCCGCCGCCGGCGCGGAGACAAGGCCCTCAGCCCGCCCAGTAACCGACCGCGGCCTTCACTTCGGCCAGGACGGGGGCCCCGACCTGGCGCGCCCGCTCGGCGCCGGCGGCCAGGATGCGGTCGATTTCGACCGGATCGGACATGTAGCGGCGCATGGCCTCGCCCACCGGGCCCAGCTTGGCCACCGCCAGGTCCGCCAGGCGGGGCTTGAACACCCCGAAGCCCTGACCGGCGTACTCGGCCAGGACCTCGGCGGAGGTGCGGCCATCGAGGGCGGCGTAGATGGCGACCAGGTTCTGCGCCTCCGGCCGGGCCGCCAGGGCCTCCAGGGTGTCCGGCAGCGGCTCGGGGTCGGTGCGCGCCTTGCGGATCTTCTGGGCGATGGCGTCGGCGTCGTCGGTGAGGTTGATGCGCGAGTATTCCGAGGGGTCGGACTTGGACATCTTGGCCGCGCCGTCGCGCAGGGACATGACCCGGGCGCCCGGCCCCTCGACCACCGCCTCGGGCAAGGGGAAGAAGCCCGGGACGCCAAAGTCATGGTTGAACTTGGCGGCGATGTCGCGGGTCAGCTCCAGGTGCTGGCGCTGGTCCTCGCCCACCGGCACGTGAGTGGCCCGGTAGAGCAGGATGTCGGCGGCCTGGAGCACCGGGTAGGTGTACAGGCCGACGCTCTCGCGCTCCTTGTGCTTGCCCGCCTTGTCCTTGAACTGGGTCATGCGGTCGAGCCAGCCCAGGCGAGCGACGCAGTTGAACACCCAGGCGAGCTCGGCGTGGGCCGGCACGGCGGACTGCGGGAAGATGGTGGCGACCTTCGGATCGAGGCCCGAGGCCAGGTAGGCGGCGGCGATCTCGCGCACCTGGCCCTTCAGCCGCGCCGGATCCTGCCACTGGGTGATGGCGTGCAGGTCGGCGACGAAGATGAAGGTCTCCATCTGGTGCTGGAGGCGGGTGAACTTCACCAGGGCGCCGAGATAGTTGCCAAGGTGGAGGGCGCCGGTCGGCTGGACGCCGGACAGGACGCGGGCGGGGCCGGCGTAGGCGGGGGGAGGCGTGTCGGTCATGGAGGCGCAGGGCTCCGGAAGGGCGTCGGATGAAGGGGCGGCGGCGTCAGCCGCGGCGCCATCGCAGGCTCTGTGCAGGCTTCCGGATCATGGCGGGCGAATAGCGCCGAACCGGCCTCAGGACAAGTCCGGGGCCGGCGGCGAAGGGGCGGAGGGCGTCCGGCGCAGGGCGGCGCGCACGTCGGACATCCGCATGCCGCCAAAGGCGAAGAGCAGGCCGACATAGGCGAGGGCGCCGGCGAGGCAGACCCAGAGCACGGTCAGCTCCTTGGCGCCGAGGCCCAGGAGCGAGACCCCGGCCAGGGGCGCCTCGAGGGCGGTCCGGAAGTGGGCGGCCAGGGCCAGGAGGAGGCCCATGCCCACGCTGGCGGCGATGATCCGGGCGATCCGGCTCCAGGCCTCCGCGGAGGGGGCGTAGGCCTTCCGGCGGCCCAGGGCGTAGGCCATCTGCGCCACGGTGATCCAGGTGGCGATGCTGGTGGCGGCGGCCAGGCCGGTGAAGCCGACCAGGTGGAAGAGGGCGACCCCCAGGGCGATGTTCACCGCCACCGACACCAGGGAGAAGACCATGGGGGTGCGGGTGTCCTCGCGGGCGAAGAAGGCCGGCTGGAGGATCTTGACCAGGACGAAGGCCGGCAGGCCCCAGCCGTACTGGAGCAGGATCAGGCCCGAGGCCCGGGCGTCCTCGAACACGAACTGGCCGCGGGTGAAGAGGCCGTCGACCAGGTAGACCGGCATGGCGACCAGGGCGGCGGAGGCCGGAAGGCAGAGGGCGAGGCCGAAGACCAGGGCCTGGTCCATGACCGCCTGCCCCTCGCGGGCGTCCTCTCCCGCGAAGGCCCGGGACAGCTGGGGCAGCAGGGCCACGCCGATGGCGGTGCCCACCAGGGACAGGGGCAGCTGGTAGAAGCGGTCGGCGACGCTCATCCACACCCGCAGGCCGGCGACGTGGGAGGCGAGCATGGTGGAGATGAAGATGTTGACCTGGACGGCGCTGGAGGCCACCGCGCCGGGGATGGTCAGGCGGACGAGGCGGCGCACCTCCGGGGTCAGCCGGGGCCGGACGAGGCGGATCCGGGCGCCGGCGCGCCGGACGCCCCACCAGCAGAGCCCCGCCTGGGCGATCCCCGAGACGATGGTGGCCCAGGAGGCGGCGTAGGCGGCCTTCACCGGGTCGGTCTGGGGCAGGACCGCCGCGAGGACGCCGATGTTCAGCACCACCGGATAGGCGCCGTAGATGATGAAGCGCCCCCGGGCGGTCAGCACCCCCGCCAGGAGGGCGGCGATCACCATGCAGGGCAGGTATGGCATGGTGATCTGGGTCAGGATGACCGCCAGCCGGAACTTGGCGGGATCGTCGATGTAGCCGGGGGAATAGACCAGCATGATCCAGGGCATGGCCAGCTGGGCGACGAGGGTCAGGGCCACCGTCGCCACGGCCATGACCGCGAGGGCGTCGGAGGCGAGACGATCGGCCTCCGGGCCGCCCTCGCCCGACAGCGTGCGCGAATAGGCCGGGACGAAGGCGGCGGCGAAGGCGCCCTCGGCGAAGACCCGGCGGAACAGGTTGGAGAAGGCCTGGGCGGTAAAGAAGGCGTCCGCCGCTATGGTCTGGCTCGCGCCCATCCGGGCGGTGATGACCAGGTCCCGGGCCAGGCCCAGGAAGCGGCTGACCAGGGTCAGGCCGGAAAAGACCATGGAGGCGCGGATCAGGCCGCCCCCGGCCTTTGGCCCGGCGGACGGCGGATTTCCCCGCGAGGGAGTCGGGAGGGACGGATCGCTCACAGCGCCTGAATGCGCCCCGCCGCGGCGACCGGTCAAGACGCTGGCGCGGGGTCAGCGGGCGACGCTGGCCCGGGCCTTCTGCAGGTGCGCCCGGCTGCGGCCCGAGGGCAGGGCCTCCACGGCCTCGAGGGCGGCGAGCATGTCCGCCTGGAGACGGGCGGCGCGGGGAGCGTCCAGGAGTTTGCGGCCCTGGTCGTCGACCACGTAGAAGGCGTCGACCGCACGCTCGCCATATCCGTCGATGTGGGCCGAGATCAGGGACAGGCCGGCGTCGGCGATCACCTCGGCCAGGGCGGACAACAGGCCCGGCCGGTCGCGCCCGGAAGCCTCGATCACGGTGGCGGACTCCGAGGCGTCGTTGTCGAGGACCACGGTGGGGGTGATGGCGAAGGCCGCGGCGCGCCCAAGCTCCGAGGCCGGACGGCCGTCGCGCTTCAGGGCCTCGCCCCGTCCGGCGGCATCCAGGAGGGACATCAGGCGGTCGAGGGCCCTGGGATTGTCGGCGCCGAAGGCCCCCCCCGAGGCGTCCTGGACAAAGAAGACGTCCAGGGCCTCGCCCCGCCGCGAGGTGTGGACCCGCGCGCCCAGGACGTTGGCGCCGGCCAGGTTCAGGGCGGCGGACAGGTCGGCGAACAGGCGGGGGCGGTCGGTGGCCGCCACCGACACCTCGGCGGCGTTCATGTCGGTCCGGATGCGGCAGGCGGTGGCCGACCCGCCCTCGGACGCCCTGCGGACCAGGGCGCCGTGGGCCCGGACCTCGTCGTCGGTGAAGGCGCTGAAGTAGGCGTCCTCCATGGACTGGGCCCATTCGGTCAGGGCCGGGCTGGAGGCGGCCAGGCGCATCCGGGCGTCGTAGGCGGCGTTCTCGTGGTAACGGCGGATGGCCGCAGCGTCCTCGGCGCCCCGACCGCCCCGGAAGAGGGCTTCGGTGGCGCGGTAGAGCTCGCGCAGGAGCTGGCCCTTCCAACCGTTCCAGACCCCGGGGCCGACGGCGCGGATGTCGGCCACCGTCAGCACCAGCAGCAGGCGCAGCCGTTCCGGCGTCTCGACGATCCGGGCGAAGTCGACCACGGTCCGCGGGTCGGAGACGTCGCGTTTCTGGGCATAGTCGCTCATGACCAGGTGGTGCTCGACGAGCCAGGCGACGAGCTCGATGCGCTTGCGGGTCTGGCCCAGCCGCTCGCAGGCCTGTCGCGCGGCCCGGGCGCCGGCCAGTTCCTGCCCCCCGGCGCCGCCCTTGCCGGTGTCGTGCAGCAGCATGGCCAGCAACAGGGCGTCGCGGTCGCTGATCAAGGGCATGATGGCGGTGGCCAGGGGATGGTCCTCGGCATAGCGGCCATCGGCGATGCCGGCGATCACCCCCACCGCCCGCAGGGTGTGCTCGTCCACCGTGTAGGAGTGGTACATGTTGAACTGCATCTTGGCGACGATGCGGCCCCACTCCGGCAGGTAGCGACCGAGGACGTCGGCCTCGTTCATCAGGGTCAGGGCCCGCTGCGGGTCCCGGCCCCGGGCCAGGATGTCCAGAAGCACGGCGGCGGCTTCGGGATCGCGGCGCACTCGCGGGCCGATGAGGGCGGCGTGGCGCGAGGCGGCCGTGAAGGCGTCGGGGTGCAGGTCCAGCCCCTCGCGGTCAGCGTGCAGGAAAAGGCGCAGGAGGTTGACCGGATCGGCCTCGAAGACCGCCGGGCCGTCGACATGCAGCCGCCCCCCCTCGGCGTAGAAGCCCGGCGCCACGTCCCGGCGGCGGGACCGGCCGCGGCCGGGAAGCAGGCGGGAAAGGCCCCCGGGCTGGGACTTGACCCGCTCTTCCTCGAGCTTGGCGGTGAACACCCGGGTCAGGGCGCCGACCTCCTTGGCGATCAGGAAATAGCGCCGCATGAAACGCTCCACCGCCGGGGCGTCGCCGCGGTCGCCGTAGCCCATGCGCCGGGCGATGGCGGGCTGGAGGTCGAAGGTCAGCCGCTCCTCGGGCCGGCCGGTGGCGAAGTGCATGTGACAGCGCACCGCCCAGAGGAAGTCGATGGCCCGGATGAACCCGGCGACCTCCCGGCGGTCGAACATGTCCAGCTGGATGACGCCGCTGGCCCGGTCGGCGCTGGCCACGGGGTTCAGGTAGCGGGCGATCCAGAACAGGGTGTTCAGGTCGCGCAGGCCGCCCTTGCCCTCCTTGATGTTGGGCTCGACCATGTAGCGGCTGGCGCCGGCGCGGACGTGCCGTTCGTCCCGTTCCTTGAGCTTTGCAGCAACGAACTGGGCGCCCGTGCCCCGCACCACCTCATCCCGGAACCGGCGGAGCAGGTCCCCCGCCAGATCCTCGTCGCCGGTCAGGTGCCGCGCCTCGAGGATGGAGGTGCGGATGGTGAAGTCCTCGCGGGAGAGGCGCAGGCACTCGTCGACCGTCCGCGAGGCGTGACCGACCTTGAAGCCCAGGTCCCAGAGCGCATAGAGCATGAACTCGATCACGCTCTCGGCGTGCGGCGTCTGCTTGTAGGGCCGCAGGAACAACAGATCGAGGTCCGAGAAGGGCGCCAGGGCGCCCCGCCCGTAGCCCCCCACCGCCATCAGAGCCAGGCGCTCGCCCTCCGTGGGATTGCGCGCCCGGAAGACGTGCACGGTGGTGAAGTCGTAGAGGGCGCAGACGACCTCGTCGGTGACGCCCGCCAGGAGGCGGGCGGTCTCGATCCCGCCAGCGCCGTTCTCGAGCCGCTCCTTGGCGATCATCCGCCCCCGGAACAGGGCCTGCCGCAGGATGTCGAGGGCCCGCCGCCTCTGCTCGGCCTCGTCGCCGATGGCGTCCAGGGCCGCAGCGGAAAGGCGCGCGCGCAGGCTGACGCCATCGAGGACGTGTTCCAGCCGGGTCGGGCGAAGGCGCTTGGACATGACGCCAGATATAGGCGCAATTCTCGCCGCGCGTCAGGAGGATCGAGCGGGCCGGATGCGGCGGGGCGGGTCCCGATTGCCGGGCCGCCCGGGCGGGGGCATTATCCCTCCACGCGGCGAGGGACTCCCGAATGACAGGCGCACCCGCACTGGAGCTGGAGGCCCTGACCCGGACGTTCGGGGACCGGGCCGTGGTCGAAGACCTGAGCTTCCGGGTCGAGCCGGGAGCCGTCTTCGGCTTCCTGGGCCCGAACGGCGCCGGAAAGACCACGACCCTGAGGATGATCCTGGGCCTGATGGCCCCGAGCTCAGGACGGATGACCGTCCTGGGCGCGAGCGACGGACGGCGGGTCCGGGACCGGATCGGCTTCCTGCCGGAGGAACGTGGCCTGCACCCGCGCATGACCCCCCTGCAGGCGGCGGCCTTCCTGGGCGGCCTGAAGGGAGTGGCCCCGGCGACCGCCCGACGGAAGGCCCGGACCATGCTGGACCAGCTGGGCCTGGGCCACGCCGCCAACACCCAGATCCGGAGGCTGTCGAAGGGCATGGCGCAGCAGGCCGCACTGGTCTGCACCCTCATCCACGACCCGGAGCTCATCATCCTGGACGAGCCGTTCTCAGGGCTGGACCCGACGCATCAGCAGGGCCTGGAGGCGCTGATCCTCGAGCGCTCGGGAAACGGCGCCACCATTGTCTTCTCGACCCACGTGATGTCGCATGCCGAGCGCCTCTGCGACCGGATCCTCCTGCTGGCCGGCGGACGCAAGGTCTTCGACGGGACCGTCCAGGAGGCCCGAAGCCGGGCGCCCGGACGGCTGGTGCTGGAGGGCGGACTGGAGGTTTCCGACATCCAGGGCCTGCCGGGCGTGGTCGGCGTCAACGCCGCAGGCCCGGCCGCGAACGAGGGGGACCGTCGCCTGGAGGTCGAACTGGCCCCGGGCGCCGAGGCGCATGAGACCCTCTCCGCCGTCTTCCGGGCCGGCCTGGCCGTGCGGCGGTTCGAGTCCCGGGAACCTGGCCTGCATGAGGCCTTCCTGCTTTTGACGGGCGCCGGCCAGCGCCTTCCGGAGGTCGCCGGCGCATGAGACGTCTGCTTCTGATCCTGAGGCGGGAGTATCTCGCCTACCTGCTGACGCCGGGCTTCTTCATCGCCCTTCTGATCGTGCCGCTGATCTTCGTCGCCACGGCTGTCCTGCCCAGCCTCCTGTCCCGCCACACGCCGGCGCCCAGGGTGGTCATCCTCGACCTCACCGGGATCGGGCCGGAAGCACCGGGCCGATACCTGGAGGCAAGGATCCGGGAGGGCCGGACCCGGAACCTGCCCCAGGAGCAGGCGGCGGTCCTGGCGCCGCCGCCGCCGGGGCTGGTCGGCGTCCGGACGCCGCAGGACGCCGGTGAGCGCATCCAGGCCTTCTACCGGGAGCAGGATCCCGATGCGAACCCGCCGATCATCCTCGTACTGGCGGGCGGGGCCGATGCCATAGAGGCCAGGCTCTGGACGCCAAGGGCGCGCCTGATCGACCTTTCCGGATCCCTGGAGGATGACCTGTCGGAGTGGGCCCGCGAGCGACGCATGAAGGCCCTCGGTCTTTCCGGGGCGGATATCCGGCGGGTGTCCGAGGCGGGAATCGACGTCCAGACCTACTCGCCGGAGTCCCGAACCGGGAAGGTCACCTTTACCGACCGGCTGCCTCAACTCGCCGCCCTGGGAGTCAGCTATCTGCTGGTCAGCCTGATCCTGGCGGGGTCGGGGATGATCCTGACCAGCGTCGTCGAAGAGAAGTCCAGCCGGGTCATCGAGGTCCTGGTGACCTCGGCGCACCCGGCGGAGCTGCTGCTCGGCAAGGTCCTCGGGGTCCTGTGCCTTTTCCTGACCGTCCTGGGCGCACTGGCCGGGGTGGGAGTCCTGGCGGCGGGCCAGCTGCCGGCAGGTAACGCCCGGGAGGCGGTGGGGGCCATCTTCGATAACGGCCTCCTGGGCTGGGCGGCGCTCTTCCTGGCGTCCGGCTTCCTGCTCTACGGATCGATCTTCGCAGGGCTGGCCGCCTTCTGCGAAACGCCCCGGGAAGCCCAGAGCCTCGCCACACCCCTGAGCCTGATGATGGTGGCGCCCCTGATCCTGGTGGTCTCCGCCCTGCAGGCGCCCGACTCGCCCTTCCTCCGGGCCGCAGCCCTCTTCCCGCCCTTCACGCCCTTCCTGATGCTCCTGAGGATCGCCGACGGCGCACCGGCCTGGGAGGTTGCGACCGGGCTGGCCCTCATGGCCGCGACTACGGCCGGCGCGATCTGGATCGGCGTCCAGGCCTACAGGACCGGCGCCCTGGCGCAGGGGCCGCCTCGCCTCGCCGCCATCCTGCGAAACGCCTTCACCCGAAGAGCCTGACCCCCGACCTTGCGGAAGACGCGCTAGCCCTGAGCGACATCCTCGCTGAGGGCGGCCCTGTCCTCGGCCGAACCCAGGGTCGATCCCGCTGACCGGCGCCCCAGGGCGTAGTTGGGCGGAACCACCTCAGGGTCGGCGCCGGGCGCCGTGGGGGGCGAGAAGTAGCCCAGGGCATAGGAGCCCATGGCGTAGCCCAGCAGGTCCTGGAGCTCGGGGTCGAAGGTCCGGGCGATCTCGGGCGGGCAGGCCAGGTACTGGTTCTCTTCCTGCCGCAGCCAGCCGAGGGCGTAGGTGATGTTCAGGCCGACGCGGTCTGAATCCGAGTCGTTGGCCCCGCCGCTGTGAACCACGCTGCCCGTGTAGACGAGGACGGAACCCCGCGTCATCACCGCCTGGGTGACCTCCGAGGGGTCGGCCCGCCGGTCATCCGGCCAGCCGGTGGAGCCCGGGACCACGCGGGTGGCGCCATTCTCCCGGGTGAAGTCGGTCAGGGCCCAGATCGTGTTGAGCTGGGGCTCGACCCCCTTCAGGTGCGTGCCCCAGGCCCAGCGGTCCTTGTGAAGGCTCTGGGCCTTCTCGCCGGGCATGATGCGGATCACCTGGCCAAGATGCAGCTGGTAGCGTTCGCAGGACGGCAGGAGCAGGCGGTCGCACTGGGCCAGGACCTGCGGGTTACGGATAAGGTCGCGGCAGAGGGGCGAACGGGCGGCCAGGGCGCCGGTGCGCGTCGTGCGAAAACCCGTGAACCCGTCGCGGCCCGGCGACGTGGCCTGGACCCAGGGATCCAGCTCGGCGCGGACCGCGTCGGCCTCGGCCGGGGTCAGGACCCCATCAAGGATGACGGCGCCATCGGCCATGAGCCGGGCGTGGACCGAGTCGGGATCGGCGTCGGGCGGGAAATGGGCGAGCTCGGGCGCCAGCTCGTTCTCCTGTCACTTCCGGGCCGGCGGGACGCGCTCGAGTTCCATGACGTCGAAGGCCGACTCGAACTCCGGCTCGGGGAATTCGAGGCGCAGCCGGTCCGGGCCGGGACGGACCGCGAGGGCCACCTGGTTGCGGGCGCCGGGCCGGCCGTAGGCCTGGCGGGGCTCGTCCCCGAAGGACAGGGCGCCGGCGAAGATCATCCGGGTCTCGCCATCGTCATAGAACCGTCCGCTGACCCGTTGGGAGCCCGTGAGCTTGTCCAGTCGCCAGCCGGCCCCATCGTCGACGATCCGGCAGCGGAACCAGCCATAGACCACCAGTCCTGCGGACTTCCCGAGCTTGATCGTACGGCAGCGCCAGTCCCCGGTGAGGTCGGCGGACCGGACGGACAGGAGCTTTCCGGACAGGGCCTTGTCGAGGACGGCGACATCCTCCGGCGCGCCCACGGACTTCGCCGCGCTGACGGCGGCCGTCCGCGTCGCCTCGAAGCGCTGGAGCCGCGCCTTGTCCTGCACCGTGAGGAGCTGGACGATGGCGCCGTCGGCCCGGGCTGCGCCGGCGATGCCAAGGACCAGCCCGAGCGACAAGATGGTTGCGAACATTCCCTTCACGTCAGCCTCCTCCGGGGATCACCCAGGATTTGAGATGGATCATGGCGCAGGTTCGCGGAGGGCGCGAGTCTTCAACCGTCCAGCGGGAACCCGGGTCGATCCCAGGATCGGTCCTGCCTCGCGCGGATAGCCTCGATTGGCGCACCCCGCCTCCTGACTCCCCCCGTCAGACGAGGTGGGACGCCCGGCCCGCCTCGCCCCCCGAGGCGGGCCGATTGCGTTCATGAACTCAAACGCCGCCCGAGCACATGACGCTGGACGGCGCGGAATTCGGGTCGGCCGGACCTGCGGGTCAGACCTTGATGTCGACCTTGCGCTCGGGATCCCGGGGACGGCGATCGTCATCCGCACGCATTTCGGACTTGGACGAGGATTCGGCCGGCTTCACGGGAGTCACGGTCTCGGCGCCAAGGACCGGCGGGATGTTCGTGGGCTGGACGTAGGTCCAGGCCATGGGATCGAAGGGTTGAACCCTCATGTCCGCCTCCTGCGGGGGGCGACCAGATCCAGATCCTGGGGAGACAGGATCAGGATGGCGCAGATCCTCATTACAGCCTCACGTTCCTCTGCGTCAAATCCGCCGTCTGCAGAGGCGACGGCGCAGGCGGCGGCAGCGACGGCCCGGGCCGCGGCCGGCTTCTCCCGAAGCCTGCGGATGGAGGCCTCGGCGAGGGCCTGGGCCCTCTCCGGGTCCTGGTTGAACTCGGTGATCCGGGCCTCGAACGCCTCGATCACATCCTCGACGCCAAAGACGTCGAGGGCGGGCAGGGTTCGCAGGCGCTCGGTGACCCTGCGGGTCTCGTCGGGGGTCACCCACCCGTCGGACTGGGCCACAAGGGCGCAGGCGCTGACCAGGGCCTCGAACTGGACCAGGTCGCCCGGAGTCCAGGCGTCCTGGAACTCCACCGGCGCATCCTTGCGTCTGGGAGTCTGGGCGAAGGCGGAAAAAGTCATGTTGGTGCTCCTCTGTAGGATGGGAGCGCCCGACGCCGGAACCGGCAGGCTTGGGGGGGGAAGGGAAGGCCCCGGACCCGGCATCGAGCGCACCCGATGCGGTCCGACATCGCGCTACACTGGAAGCGCCAGAGGGGCCCGGCCCGCGAGTGAGAGTTGGGAAAGGCGAAGGGGCCCTGCAAGGGGCGGCGCCGGAAAAAAGCGACCGCCCCTTCGGGCGGGATCACCGTCCGTGGAACTCCGGCTCGCGCCGCTCCATGAAGGCCTGCACGCCCTCACGGAAGTCGTCGGACCGGAAGAGGTTGAGCAGGCTCATGAGCACATGATGGGAATGGCTCTCGAAGTCCTGGGTCAGGCCGTGGCGGAAGAGGCGCTTCATCTCGGTCACCGCCAGGGGTGCGTTGGCGGCGATGGTCGAGGCCCATCGGGTGACCTCGGCCTCGAAATCCCCTGAAGGGACCGCCCGGTTGGCCAGGCCCATGGCCACGGACTGCTCTGCGCCGAGGGTCTCGCCCAGCATGGCGACCTCGCAGGCCTTGGCCCAGCCCAGGAGGCGCGGAAGATACCAGGTGCCGCCACTCTCGGGGATCACGCCCCGGCGGGTGAAGCCGGGCAGGAGCCGGGCCGTGTCGGACATGATGCGCATGTCACAGCCCAGGGCCAGGTCCAGGCCATAGCCCGCCGCAGCCCCGTTGATCGCCCCGATCACCGGCTTGTCCATACGCTGGAGGGTCACGGTGCAGATCTCGCGCGTGGAATGATGCCGGGCCCCGGCGCTGGCGAGGCCGGACCCACCGATGCCTTCGCCGGCCGCGGCCTGCTTGAGGTCGAGCCCGGAGCAGAAGGCCCGCCCGGCTCCCGTCAGGACCACCACCCGAACGGCTGGATCGTCATCGGCCACCTTGAAGGCCTCGTTGAGCTCGCCCAGCATCCGGCCGGTGATGGCGTTCATCACCTCGGGGCGGTTCAGGATGATCCAGCGGACCGGGCCCCGGTCCTCAATGCGCACTTCTTCCATGGTTGGCCTCCCTCGGTCCGTCCGGGACCCCTTCGCCGACTTTCGCCGGGGGGAGCGGGCCCGGTCAATCCGGGGCGGCCCCCGGGGCCTTTCCCCCGGCCCGGACCTGTAGGACACTGGCCCCGCAGAGGGAGACCACCATGGCCGGAACGGAACGCAGGCTGAGGATCGCGGTGATCGGGGCCGGGGCCGGCGGGATTGCAACCGTGATCCGCCTGAGGGAGCGCGGCGACCACGAGGTGGTGGTGTTCGAGAAGGCCGCAGAGCCCGGCGGGACGTGGCGGGACAACACCTATCCCGGCATCACCTGCGATGTGCCATCGCACCTCTACAGGTTCTCATTCGCGCCCAATCCGGACTGGAGCCACAAGTACTCGCCGGGTCCGGAGATCCAGGCCTACATGCGCCAGGTGGCCTCGGACTTCGGGGTGGACCCCGTCGTTCGCTACAACTCCGAGGTGGTTTCCGCCACCTGGCGCGAAGGCGGCTGGGAGATCGTCACGACCCAGGGCCCCGAAGGGCGCTTCGACGCCGTGATCACCGCGGTGGGCATCCTGCATCATCCCGCCCTGCCGGACATCGAGGGCCTGGACGACTTTGCCGGCGACGCCTTCCACACCGCCCGCTGGGACCATTCGGTTTCCCTGCAGGGCAAGCGGATTGGCGTCATCGGCACCGGCTCAACCGCCATCCAGGTGGTGCCCGCCATCGTCGACCCCGCGGAAAAGGTCAGCCTGTTCCAGCGCACGGCCCAGTGGATCATGCCCGAGCCCAACACGCCGATCCCGGACGAGAAGCGCGCCGCCTACCGGGCGGACCCGGGCCTGCTGGCGGGCCAGTACGACCACCTCGCCCAGGCCTTCAACGGCGCCTTCTGCGCGGCGGTGGCGGGCGAGGCGCCGGACGTCTACGAACGCATGGCCCAGGCCTGCCGCGACAACCTGGCCACCGTGGCCGACCCGGAACTGAGGGCCCGGCTGACCCCGGACTACCGGATGGGCTGCAAGCGCCTGATCGTCTCCAGCCTGTTCTATCCGGCGATCCAGCGGCCCGACGCCGAGCTGGTCACCGACTCCATCACACGGATCGAGGCCGGCGGGGTGCGGACGGCGGACGGGCGGCTGCACCCGCTGGACGTGCTGGTCCTGGCCACCGGCTTTGACGCCCACCACCCCTTTGCCGACATGCGCATCACCGGGCGCAGCGGGCGACCCCTTTCGGAGACCTGGGCGCGGGGCAATGTGACCTACCGGGGAGTCACGGTCCCGGACCTGCCCAACTGGTTCATGCTGGGCGGGCCCAACAGCCCCCTGGGCAACTTCTCCTTCCTCATGACCGCCGAGCGCCAGCTGGGCTACGTGCTGCAGCTGGTGGACCTGCTCGCGGCGGGGAAGGCCCAGGAGATCACCCCCCTTGAGGCGCCGACAGAGGCCTGGACCCAGGCCCTGAAGGACCGGCTGGCCGGATCGATCTGGGCCTCGGGCTGCCGGAGCTGGTACTTCGACCCGCACGGCAATGTGGCCACCTATCCCTGGTCCTACGAGACCTTCGAGGCCGAGATGAAGGCGCCCATCCTCGAGGACTACGCCCTGGCGACATAAGGCGGGGTCAGGTCGCGCCGGACAGGATGAGCTCGCGGGCCTGGCGGATCGGCTCCACGACCAGGGGCAGCTGGTGCTTCAGGAAGAAGAGGCCGTAGAGGCCGGTCCGACGGTCGATCCAGGGATAGGCGCCAAAGGCGCCGGGGCTTGAGGCCAGGAGACAGGCGCCGCCCGGCCCGGCGACCTCACACCAGTTGCCCAGGTCGTAGGCGGCGACGTCGGCCAGCCCCGGGGGGCGGTAGGCCATGGGCAGGCCCGCGGTCTGCACCTTCTCCAGTTCAGCGACGGCGGCCTCCGAAAGCACGCGATGGCCATCCAGGACGCCGCCGCCAGCCACCATGCCGAGGAACCGGCCGTAATCCTCGGCGGTCGTGTAGGCACCCCCCTGGAGGTTGGGGTTTCGGACCCCGGCCGGGTCGAGGTCAGGGCGAAGGGGATGGCCCCAGTAGGTCGAGGTCATGCCGAGGGGACGGGCGATCCGGGCCTCGAAGAGGTCGGCCCAGGTCTGGCCGGTGGCCTGCTCCACCAGGGCGCCGGCAACCTGAAGGGAGGGGCCGCCGTACTTGAAGACCCGCCCGGGTGGATCGACCTGGGCGCGGCCGGCGATGCGGTCGGCGGACTCAGCCAGGGTCAGGTCGGACTCCTGGAGGAGGTCCGACATCCCCAGGAGTCCCCCCTGGCCGGCGGTGAAGGACAGGAGCTGGCGCAGGGTGATCTCGCCGGCGGGGCCCTGGAAACGGGGCAGGCGACGACCGATCGGCTCGTCCAGGGACAGCCGCCCCTCGTCGACCACGGTCATGACCAGGGCGGCGGCCATCCACTTCGACGCGGAGGCGACGGGCAGGCGGGCGTCGGGCGCGATCCGGCCGCGGTCCATCCGGTAGAGCCTCACGCCGTCGCGATAGACGATGACCGAAACTCCCGGGGCGCCGCGGGCGAGGATGGCGTCGAGCCGCGCCTCAAGGCCCTCTGGAGGGTTCGCCGCCAGGGCCGGGCGGGCGACGACGCCCAGCGCCAGGAGGGCGGCGAGGATGAGGGCTCTCAACGGCATCTGGTGACTTTCCCCGGAAAGCGGCAGGGTGTGGAACGGGGTGCGCGGGAAACCGGGCGGTTCCAATCCTACCAGACTGGAGGGGAAATCCGGCATGAGTGCGGCGAACGCGGCCCAGGTCGCCTATTGGAACGAGACGGCGGGCCGGACCTGGGCCGATCTCCAGGACCGCATCGACCGGCAGATCCGCCCCCTGGGGCTGGCGGCCATGGAACGGCTGGCCCCGGCGTCGGGTGAGCAGGTGCTTGATGTCGGCTGCGGCTGCGGCGACACCAGCCTGGAACTGGCCCGGCGGGTCGGGCCAGGGGGCGGGGTGCTGGGCCTCGACATCTCGGCGCCCATGCTGGAGGTCGCCCGAGGGCGGGCCGAGGCCGCCGGCGCCCGCAACCTGGCCTTCGACGAGGCCGACGCCCAGACCGCCGAGCTTCCAGGCGGCCGCGACGCCGTCTTCTCGCGCTTCGGGGTGATGTTCTTCGCCGACCCCGCGGCCGCCTTCGCCAACCTGCGCAGCGCCCTCAGGCCCGGCGGCCGGTTGGGGTTCGTCTGCTGGCGGCCCCTGGCCGAGAACCTCTGGATGCGCCTGCCCGCCGAGACCGCCGCCGGCCTGGCGCCGCCCGCCCCGCCGCCGGAGCCGGGCGCGCCCGGACCCTTCGCCTTCGCCGATCCGGACCGGGTGCGGCGCATCCTGGCCGAGGCCGGGTTCACCGGGATCGACCTTGCGCCCCACGAAGAGGCGATCGGCGGCCTGGACCTGGAGGGAACCGTGGCGATGAGCTTCCGGGTCGGCCCCCTGGGCGCGATCCTGCGCGAACGGCCGGATCTCGCCCCCCTGCTGCGCGAACGTGTCCGCGAGGCGGTGTCCCCCTGGCTCCGCGGGGACGCCGTGTACATGCCCTCGGCGACCTGGCTGGTGAGCGCCCAGAACCCGGGTTGAACCTGGCCTCAGCCGTTCAGGAAGCGGTTGAGGGCGGCGCGACTGTCGCGGTCGGCCGCCTGGGCGACCCGGGCGCCGCGCATGACCTGAAAGGCATGGAAGGCGCCGGGATAGACGTGCACCTCGGTCGGGATTCCCTCGCGGGTCAGGCGCCGGGCGTAGTCCAGGTTCTCCTCCAGGAAGAGGTCCAGGGCGCCCGTGGCGATGAAGGTCGGGGGCAGGCCCGCCAGGCTCTCCGCCCGGGCAGCGGCGGCGTAGGGCGAGACCCCCTCGATCCCCGGTTCATGCCCGAGTATGGCGGTCCAGCCGAAACGGTTGTTGTGCGGCGTCCAGATGAACTCGCCCACCGTCGGATGGGGATCGGGCCGCGTGCAGGTGCGGTCGTCGATCATCGGATAGATGAGGTGCTGGAAGGCCAGCTGGTGCTCGCCCCGGTCCCGGGCCAGGAGGGCGAGACTGGCGGCCAGGCCCCCGCCGGCGCTCTCGCCCATGACCCCGACCCGGGCCGGGTCGACCCCCAGCTCCGCGGCGTTGGCTAGGGTCCAGGCGAGGGCGGCGTAGCAGTCCTCGACGGCGCCGGGGAACCGCGTCTCGGGCGCCAGGCGGTACTCGACCGTGACGATGACGCAGCCGAGGTCGGCGGCCATGGGCCGGTGCATGGCCTCGTTGCCGTCCGCGCGGCCCGAGACATAGCCGCCCCCATGGATGTGCAGGATGCAGGGCAGGGATCCCTCGACGCCCCGGGGCCGGTAGATTAGGACTTCCACGTCCGGGTCGCCGGCCCGGCCCGGGATCATCCGCCGGACCTGGTCCGTCCGCTCCGCGTCCTTCGGGTCGGCGGGGAACCAGGAGGCCCGGCCCCGCATGCCCGGCAGCATGGCCTCGGTCAGGACGGCCGTCGGGAAGGCGTCCAGCATGGGCAGGAGCTCAGGATCGACCAGGTGGCGGGAGAAGGAGTCAGGCATGGGGCTTCCGCGGGTGGAGGGTCAGGAGGAAATCATGGCCCCGCGCCGGCGGAGCGGCAAGCCGGTGGGGATCGGACGGCGGGGATTGGACGGCGGGGATGAGGCGATCAGGGATAGATCTTCAGCATCTGGCCCTCATGGCGACGGACGGCCTGGCGCATGCTGGTCCACTGGGCGGGCACATTGCCCCGGTCCCACTCGGCGATCTCGGCCTTGAGGCGGGCCACCACCTCGGGCCGGGACGCGGCGAGGTTGCGGGTCTCGCCGGGGTCGTCGGCCAGGTTGTAGAGCATGTCATAGACCCCCTGGGCGGAGACCTTGGCCTGGACGCCGTCGGGGGTGATGCCGGCGGCGAGGCTTTCGGTCTCGCCCGGCTCGGCCCTGTTGACGCTCCAGAGCTTCCAGGCGCCGTCCCGGACCGCATAGTTGGGGCCTGAGCGCCAGAAGAGGCGGCGGGCGAAGGGCGCCGGCGCCTTGGCGTACAGGTAGGGGGCGAGGTTCTGGCCGTCCGTCCCCTTCGGCAGGTCGGCGCCCGCCAGGGCGGCGGCCGTGGGGGCGATGTCCAGGCTGGAGACAACCTGGGGCTCGACCGCCCCCTTCCGGAAGCGGCCGGGCCAGGAGACGATGTAGGGCACCCGCACGCCGCCCTCGAGATGCAGGCCCTTGAAGCCGTTCAGGGGGCCGTTGGTGCAGGCGGTCCCGATGTAACCGGCGCAGCCGTTGTCGGAGAGGAAGACGATGAGGGTGTCCTTCTCCAGCTTCCGGGCCTTCAGCTCCGCGCGCAGCTTTCCAACGCCGTCGTCCAGGGCCGTGACCATGGCGGCGTAGACCCTCTGGCCCTTGTCGGGGATGTCGCGGTTCCGCTCGATATAGCTGGCCGGCGCCTGCAGCGGCGTATGGGGCGTGGTGTAGGCGAGGTAGAGGAAGAAGGGCTTTCCGGCGTTGGCGTCGATGAAGCTGACCGCCTCGCGGGTGAAGGCGTCGGTGAGGTAGGTCTCCTCCTCCACCACCTCGCGGCCGCGCAGGACGGGCGCGGCCCGGCGCAGCAAGGCCATCTTCTCAGCCTCGGTCGCCCCGGGCGGGGCCTGGACACCCTCGGCAAGGCCAAAGGAGGCGCCCGCCCCCGGGGGCGTGATCTCCTCATCGCCGACCCTGAAGTCCGTCATGAACGAAGTCGCCCCGGTCATGACGCCGAAGAAGCTGTCGAAGCCCCGGTCGAGGGGATGGTAGCCGGCGGGCTGGCCCAGGTGCCACTTGCCCACCATGCCGGTGGAATAGCCGGCGCCCTTCAGGACCTGGGGCAGCAGGACCTCGTCCCGCGAGACCCCGCCCGTGCGGTCCCGGCCCACGGGGTTGAACTCGTAGCCGAAGCGGGTCTGGTAGCGGCCCGTCATGAGGGCGGCCCGGGAGGGCGCGCAGACGGGATGGGCGACATAGCCCTGGGTGAACCTCACCCCATCCCGGGCCAGGGCGTCGATGTTGGGTGTCTTCACCCAGGGCGAGCCGTAGGCGCCGGTATCGCCATAGCCGAGGTCGTCGGCCAGGATGACGATGATGTTGGGGCGCGCCGGGGCGGCGGGCGCGGCGAAGGCCGGGGCGGCCGCGAGGCAGGCGCCGGCGGCGAGGATCAGGCTTCGGGTGAACATGCAGGGCTTCTCCGGGCCAGGTCTTCCACCCGGCCTCCGGGAAGGCTAGCACAGGGGGGCCTGCGGGCCAGCGCGATCTGACGGCGCCGGCGTGGGGCCGGAGACCGAAGATGCCGAACCTGCTGCGCCCCGCCCTCCTGGCGGCGAGCCTCCTGGTGGGAGCCCTGCCCATGACCCAAGCCCTGGCCGCTGACGACCCCTACACCTGGATGGAGGAGATCGAGGGTGCGCGGGCCCTCGACTGGGCCCGGGCGGAGAACGCCCGGTCCCTGCCCCGACTGCAGCAGGACGCCCGGTACGCGGGGCTCTACGAACAGGCGCGCGCCATCGCCACGGCGCCGGACCGGATCCCGGGGGTCGCCTTCGCCGGCGGCGACCGGCTGCGGGACTTCTGGCAGGACGCAACCCACGTCCGGGGCCTCTGGCGCGAGACGGACCTGGCGGGCTACCGGTCCGGCG
Organism: Phenylobacterium parvum; assembly: GCF_003150835.1. Taxonomy (NCBI): domain Bacteria; kingdom Pseudomonadati; phylum Pseudomonadota; class Alphaproteobacteria; order Caulobacterales; family Caulobacteraceae; genus Phenylobacterium; species Phenylobacterium parvum. The sequence goes on from NZ_CP029479.1 coordinate 2,637,401, forward strand.
CGCCGGCCTGGCGGACGATCCTCGACGTCGACGCCCTGGCCAAGGCCGAGGGCGCGAACTGGGTCTTCGCCGGGGCGGACTGCCTTGAGCCTGACGCCCGCCTCTGCCTCGTCAGCCTGTCCGACGGCGGCAAGGACGCGGTTACGGTGCGGGAGTTCGACGCCCGGGAAGGACGGTTCGTCGAGGGCGGCTTCCGCCTGCCCGAAGGCAAGCACCGCTTCGACTGGATCGACCGGGACACCCTGCTGGTGGTCACCGCCCTTTCGCCCTCGGAAAGCACCGTCTCCGGCTATCCCTTCATCGCGCGCCTCCTGAAGCGCGGCCAGACCCTGGCGCAGGCGCGGGAAGTCTTCCGGGGCGAGCGCCGGGACGGCGGCTACGGCGTCAGCGGGCAGGTTTTCCGGGACGCCGCAGGACGGGTGGAGGCCGTGGTCCTTGACCGCCCCATCGACACCTTCAGCTCGGAGCATCACCTGCTGCTGGGCGACCGGACCGTGAAGCTGGGCCTGCCCCTGCGCTCGACGGTCCAGGCCCTCTCGGCCGGGCGGCTCGTGGTCAGCCTGGAGGCCGACTGGCCCGAGACGGGCATGAAGGCGGGCGACCTCGTGGACTTCGACCTGGCCGCCGTGTCGCGGGCGCCGCAGGCCCTGCGGCCGGACCTGGTGCTGCGGCCAACGGAGAGCCAGAGCGTCGAGCAGGTGGCGACCACCCGGGACCGGCTGGTCATCGGCCTTCTGGACAATGTGCGGGGCCGGGTCCTGAGCCTGCGGCGGACCGCGACGGGATGGACTTCGGAGACCCTGCCCCTGCCCGCCGATTCCACCCTGACGGTGACCTCGGCCTCGAAGGACAGCAACCGCCTGATGGTGGGCGCCTCAGCCTACCTGTCGCCCACAAGCCAGTGGCTGGCGGACGCCGCGGACGGATCGACGGATCGCCTCCGGGGCCTGCCGCCCCGGTTTGACGCCTCGAACATGGTCGTGGAGCAGAACTGGGCGGTCTCGAAGGACGGGACCCGGATTCCCTATTCGGTCGTCCGCCGGAAGGACGCGCCGATGGACGGGTCGAACCCGACCCTGCTTTATGCCTACGGCGGCTTCCTGGTCAGCCAGACCCCGGCCTATGCGGCGACGCCAGGCAAGCTCTGGGTGGAGAAGGGCGGGATCTACGTCGTGGCCAACATCCGGGGCGGCGGTGAGTTCGGCCCCCGCTGGCACAACGCCGGCCTGAAGCTGGACCGGATGCGGGTCTACGACGACTTCTTCGCAGTCTCGGAGGACCTGGTGCGGCGCGGCTACACCTCGCAACGGCGCCTCGGGATCATGGGCGGATCGAATGGCGGCCTGCTGATGGGCGTGGCCCTGACGAAGCGCCCTGAACTGTACAACGCCGTCGTCATCCAGGTGCCCCTGTTCGACATGATCCGATACACGCAGATCGGCGCCGGGGCCTCCTGGGTTGGAGAGTATGGCGACCCGGCCGTCCCGGCGGAGCGCGAGATGCTGATGAGCTACTCGCCCTACCAGAACCTGAAGGCGGGCCAGCCCTATCCCACGGTCTTCATCGAGACCTCGACCAAGGATGACCGCGTCCACCCGGCCCACGCACGCAAGGCTGCGGCCCGGCTGAAGGCGCTGGGCTACGAGTACATCTACTACGAGAACATCGATGGCGGTCACGCCGCCGCCGCCAACCTGAACGAACGGGCGGTGCGCCAGGCCCTGGAATACACCTACCTCATGCAGAGGCTCATGGACTGACCGCGGCGCACGCGCAGCCGTGCCAGGGCTCAGAACCGGACGGTAAGGCGAGCGACAGCCCTGACGTCGCCGGCCCGAGTCCGGGCCCCGTCGGCGAGGGCGCCGGCCACAGTGGCCCGCAATTCGGCCCGTCCTGCGAGGCGGGCCGTGGCTGCGACCCCGATGTTGGCGAGGGCGGCATCCTCGCCCCCGGAGGCGTTCCGCCCCCAGGCGGCGTCCGCGATCAGGGACGGCTGGACGCTGATGACGTCGGAGACGACCGGGATTTCTGCGAAGTCGAGATCTCCCTGGACCAGCAGGCCGTGGTCGGCGGCGCCGTCATCGTAGCTGTAGCCCCTGGCGGCGGTGAGACCGCCCAGGCCGAACTGCTCGGACCTGGGAAGGGCGCCGGTGGTCGCCTGCGCCCTGACCAGGGCCCGGAGGGTGCGGCCGCCCTTCAGCACCCGGGCGTGGACCAGGGACAGGCCGGCGTAGGCATAGTGCGCATCCTCCACCCGGCCATCGGAAATGGAGCGGATGCGGTACGTGCTGTTGGCGTCTCCAAGGTTGCCGGGGGAAAGCCTCAGGACGGCCTCGACCTCGGTCTGCGAGACCTGGGCGAAGCGGGTGCGGTTGTAGCCCGCGACGAGGTGGTAGGCGTTGAAGGCGCTCGAGGAGACCCGGACCTCGCCGAAGGCGGCGACGGAGACCTGGCGGCGCGCCTCAAGGCCCAGCCAGACGTCTCCCGGGGCTTGGGGGGAGCCTGTGAGGTTGGACAGGGCGAACCGGTAGGACACCGCCGCCTCGGCCATGGTGTCCTCGAGCTCGAAGACCTCGACGCGCTGGTGGGACTGGATCCAGTTGGCCGCAAGGTCGACCTGGGCCCTGGGCGCCACCGGGGCGGAGGCCTGGAGGGACTGGGAGAGATAGCCCCGCTCCGAGCGACCGCCGATATCCTCTGGAGATATCGTGACCTGGTAGGCCAGGAGGCTGTCCTTCAGACCAAGCCCGCCGGCCTGGACGCCTGCGAAGAGGCGGTTCCAGCTCGTCGTTTCCGAGCCGGTGTTGCCGTAGCCGGCGAAAATCGCCAGGGGCCGGGTCCGTGAGGTCCGGAGGATGAGGTCGGTCTCCCCGAGTCCCGCGCCCGGGCGGAAGATCGCCTCGACCGTCCGATAGGGATACCGGTTGAGCCAGACTAGGTCTTCCTGCAGCTGGCGGAGAGGGATCGCATCGCCGCGGGACAGGCGCACGGATCCCCGGACATCATCGTCCGGATCCTCCGGCTCCTGGCGGACCTCGCCGATCCGGAACTCCACGATACGGAGCCTCAGGACCCCGCTGCTGAGGTCCTGGGGCGGAGTGACCACCGCGGCGAAGGGATAGCCCCTGCGCCGGTAGATGGCGTTGATGTCGCCCTGGATGGCGGTGACCACGGCCGTGGTCAGGGGCCGGCCGGCATGGCGCGCCAGCACCTGGCCAAGCTCGGCTTCGGTGAGGCGAAGGTCACCGCCCGCCACCACCGCGCTCCGGCCCTCGGGAAGGATCGCCAGGTCTGCGCCCGAGGCGGCGGCCAGGCCCCTCAGGGGCGGGCCGGCGACATCCGCCTCCTCAGGCCCGGCAGGGGGCGCGATCTCCGGGGTCAGGGGGGCGGCCGGGCGGTTGACCGGCGGCGGGTTCCGCTCCACGGCCTGGGCGAGCGCCTCCCCGCCCACCCCTGCCAGAAGGGCGGTGGCGATGACGAGAGGCCGGACGCGGACCTGACTGGAACTCATTGGCCTTCGCCCCCGCCATCCATACGGCCTCACGGTCATCGTCAGGGCCTACGCGCCCGTTTTCGGGCCCAAGCCGGCAAACTTCAAGGCGGAAACGCCGGGTGGGACGGCCAGCGGGACCGTCGGAACGAAGCCCGGGCGCACCGGCGCGGAGGATCAGGCGCCCAGGGGCGTAAAGAGGCGCGCCGGGCGGTGAGGGCCCCGTTCGAAGGCCTCCAGGGCCCGCACCCGACCGGAGTCTTCCATAAGCTTGCGGAAGTTCCGCTTGTCCACCGGCCGGCCCAGGGCCGCCTCGTAGCCCGCCTGGAGGCGCGCCAGGGTGAAGGCGGGGGGCATCAGGGGGAAGAGGAAGGCGGGGTCCGCCCGGACCTCCGCGGAAAGACGCACCAGCGCCGCCTCCAGGATGGCGTCGTGGTCGAAGGCCAGGTCCTGTGTTCCGGCCAGGGGACGCCAGGCCGCCTCGGCGGCGTCCGTCCCCGCCTTCAGGCGGACATCTTCCGCGCGGAGAAGGGCGAGGTAGGCTACGGAAATGACGCGCCCGCGGGGATCACGGTCGGGCTGGCTGAAGTTGGCGAACTGCAGGATCCGGCCCGGCCGGACCCCGGTCTCCTCCTCGGTTTCGCGGCGGGCGCAGGCGTCGAGGTCCTCGTCTTCCTGGAGGAACCCGCCAGGTAGGGCCCACCGCCCGCGGAAGGGGTCGCCACCCCTGCGGACGAGCAGGGCTTGCAGGGCGCCCTCCCGGAGGCTGAGGATCACTATGTCGGCGGCCACGGCGGGGCGCGGGTAGTCGTAGCAGAAGGCGGGCATGTTAGTGTGTTGACAACACCAAGTGGAATGTGTAGAGATTACACTATCATCCTGTCCCGGACCGTCAACCAAAGGAGACGCCCTTGATCCGAACCAGCCAGTCCCACCCCCTGAGGATCGACTCCGTAAGCGCCGGACCCGGCTGCATCGGCATGACCCTGGCGCCTGGAAAGAAGGGCCCCAGCCACTTCGGGAGCCAGTGGGATCGGGACCTGGAGGCGGACCTGGCCGTCATCGCGGGATGGCGGCCCACCCTGGTGGTCACCCTGATGGAGGCCGACGAATTCACCCTGCTCCGGACTCCCCGGCTCGGGGAGCGGGTCCGCGAGGCGGGGCTCGAATGGCGACACCTTCCCATTCGCGACCTGAAGGCGCCCGACAGGCGGTTCGAAAGCGCCTGGACCTTCGCCGGGGCGGAGATGAGGGACCTCCTGGTCCGGGGCGGGCGGGTCCTCCTCCACTGCAGGGGCGGACGGGGACGCACGGGACTGGTGGCGGCCCGCCTGCTGGCGGAGCTGGGGGAGCCGGCCGAGGAGGCCCTGCGCCGTGTCCGCTCCGCCCGCGAGGGCGCCGTCGAGACCGAGCCCCAGGAGCGGCATGTCCTTTCCGTCGAGCCGGCGCCGGAGGACCCGGAGCGGACCTCGCGGCGGCTGGCCTGCCTTGCGGCGGGCGCCGTGGGCGACGCCCTGGGCTATTCCATAGAGTTCCTCAGGCGGAACGACATCACCCGGAAGTTCGGGGAACAGGGCATAATGGCGCCGGAGACGGATGCGGCGGGCCGGATCCTGGTCAGCGACGACACCCAGATGACCCTCTTCACCGCCCAGGGATTGCTTGAGTCCGCCGAGCCGACCGTGGAGGCGCGCACCGCCGCCCAGCGCCGCGCCCTTCTCGACTGGCTAGAGACCCAGGAAGGGGTCTTCCGGCCGGGACGGAATGGCCTGCTGGCCCACCCTTCCCTTTGGGTGCGCCGGGCCCCGGGCGCCACCTGCCTGTCGGCGCTCAGGGCCGGCGGTCGGGGCGACCTGGTCCGCAAGATCAACGACTCCAAGGGATGCGGCGGGGTGATGCGGGCGGCCCCCTTCGGCCTGCTGCCCGACGTCTCACCGGAGACCGCCTTCGAGCTGGGCGTCCGGGGCGCGGCCCTGACCCACGGCCACCCCTCTGGCTATCTGCCCGCCGGCGCCCTCTCGGCCCTGGTCGCCGGCCTGATGACCGGCCGGCCCCTGGACGCGTCCTGGGCCGAGGTCCGGCGCCTCCTGGCTCGCCAGCAAGACGCCGGGGAGACCCTGGAAGCGACCGACCGGGCCGTCGACCTGGCCGGGCGGGAGCGCATCAGCAACGCCGAGGGCATCCAGCGGCTGGGCGAGGGCTGGACCGGCGAGGAGGCCCTGGCCATCGCCCTGTTCGCTTCCTTCCGGGGCGAGGACCTGGTGGATACCCTGCGGATCGCCGCCAACCACGATGGCGACTCCGACTCCACCGCCGCCATCGCGGGGAACATCCGCGGGGCGGAGGAAGGCCTCTACGGCCTGCCCCTCGAGTGGATCCAGGGCCTCGACGTCTTCGACCCCCTGGTGGAAATCTCCCGCCGGTGGCCCACGGCCTGAGGCCGCGCGACGAATCCGGTTTTCCCTCTCGACGCAAGGCGATCTAGGATGGCGTGAACCCGCTGGAGCGAGGGAGGAGACAAGAGATGACCGACATTCTGGACCTTGGGGGCCGCGTGGCCCTGGTGACGGGGGCAGGGCAGGGCGTGGGACGCCAGATCGCCCTGCACCTGGGCGGCGCCGCCCACAGCGGCGGCGTGGTGGTGAACGACTACGTCCTGGAGCGGGCCGAGGCCGTGGCCGAGGAAATCCGCGCCGCGGGGGGCAAGGCCCTGGCCCTGCAGTGCGACGTCTCCAACCAGGCGGCGGTCAAGGACATGGTGGCCAAGGCCAGCGCCGACCTTGGGCCCATCGGGGTCCTGGTCAACAACGCCGGCAACGCCGGGGCGACCCCCTCGGCCGACGCCCGCCTGCCCTTCTGGGAGACCGGGCCGGAGGCCTGGCAGACCTTCCTGGGCGTCAACCTCTTCGGGGTGATCAACTGCACCGGGGCGGTGATCCCCGGCATGATCCAGCGCCAGGCGCCCGGCCGGATCGTCACCATCATCTCCGACGCCGGCCGCTGGGGCGACGCCAACATGGAGATCTACGCCGCCGGCAAGGCCGGCGCGGCGGGCTTCATGCGTTCGGTGGCCCGGACCCTGGGCCGGTACGGGATCACGGCCAACTCCGTGGCCATCGCCCTCACGGCGACCCCGGCCGTCGAGCGCACCCTGAACGGCGACCCCGAGCGCCTGAAGCGGCAGATGGAGAAGTACATCATCCGTCGCCCCGGGCGCCCGGACGATGTCGCCAACATGGTCCTGTTCCTGTCGTCTGACGCCTCGAGCTGGATCACCGGCCAGGTCTATCCGGTGAATGGCGGCTTCACCTTCGCGCTCTGAGCGCGGCCAGTGGCGCGTCCTGGCCTCAGCCCATGAGCGCCAGGACGGCCCGCCCAGGGCTTCCGGCAAGAAGCAGGATGGCGAAGGCCAGCTCGAAGCCAACCGCCATCAGGTTCCGGGTGTCGCAGGCGTCATCGAGCACAATGGAGGCCGCCCGGCCGAGGGCGGCTCCTGCCCAGCAGAGGCCGCTGACCGCGAAGAGCATCGGGTCCCGCGTTAGGATCGGCAGGAGCGCCAGCGGGATCCAGAGCCCGCCGTACGTCGCCCGGAACTCCGAGCGTCCAGCAGGCGTCAGGGCCTGCAGGCCCACGAAACGGGCCGCGGTCCTCGGCAGAACAAGTCCAAGGAGGCCCATCAGCAGGGTCCCTACGGCGCCTCCAAGGTTGAAAAGGTCCGTCGTCACCCCGTGGCGGCCAGCGGCGCCCGGGGCGCAAAGACTGTCTCCGACAGGGGCGCCCCACAGCCGCGGGCCTCGTACCGGTCGGCGGCGAGGCGGGCCAGTCCCTGGATTTCCTTGAGGAAGAGGCCCTGGTCGCGCATGCGGGCGTTGTGGGCGCCCTGCTCGGCCTTCACGGCAGCGAGAAGCTCGGGGGAGTCCATGAGGAAACCGAGATAACGGAAATACTCGTCGGCATCGCCGGCGACGAAGCTGTCGGGGATGAGGGCGGAGACGTCGCCGAGGCCCAGTGACAGGACCGCCGCCCCGGCGCCAAGCGCCAGGTTGGCGCTGTTCCCGCCGCCTGTCCGGAAAGGATTGGCGAAGACGTCGACCGTGGTCATCAGCCGGTCGAGCTCGTGGGAATAGGGAATGTGCATGAAGCGCGGTCCGAGGACCTGCTCGAAGGCGCCGGAGAGGTAATCCGGCAGGCCGCCGACGACCATCCAGACACACTCCGGGCGGTCGCGGATCGCCAGTTCGACCCCGGTGATGTAGGCCTCGTCCATCTCCACCGCGAGCCGGTTGCCGACCGTCGCGATGACGAAGGCGTCCTCCGAGAGCCCCAGGTCCCGCCGCAGGAGGGGTGTGGGAGGGGGGCCGTCGAGACAGGGCCCGGACGCCAGGCGGACATATCGGTCGATGAAGGCCTGAGGCGCTCCCTGGTCCGCCCAGAGCCGGCGGATGCGGTCTTCGGCCTGGAAGTACCAGTAGACGTCGGCGAACTGGACAGGGGGCTCGTCGGCGCAGGTGAACATCAGGGTCGGACCCAGCCGGCTCGCAACGCTGATGACGGGCGAGAGGGCCGGCTCCCCCCAGACATGGAAGGTGCAGGGACCGCGGCCAAGGATGTCGACCAGGAAGTCCGGATTGTCGCGGGTAGAGACAAGGGAGAGGCCCCGGGACGCCGGGAAATGGCCCAGCCGGGTCTCGATGTAGGCCTTCATCGCCGGGGTGACGCCACCGGAGTGGACGATCTCCACCCGCTCCGTCTGGGAATCCATCGCGAGGGCGGCCGCATAGTCGATCGCCCCCGCCGAAGGTGAGTGCGCCGGGTCGAGAAGGTTCCCTGCAAGGATGACGTGGGCGCGCCTCAGACGGCTCCGCGGGAGGGGCCTTGGCTCCATCTGCAACCCGTCCGAGGTCCGGATGAGGATCTGCCGGGTGAGCGCGTTGAGTCTCCCCCTGAGCCCGTCCGGCAGCGCGGGGCCCCGCCACCAGGCCAGTGCGGCGAGGTCCCCCGCCACGGCCAGGACAGCATCGTCGGCAAGGCCGCCCGCCTCGATGGCGGCTACGACGCGCAACTGCAGGTCTTCGGGCGGGTGTCCGTCCATGAAGTGCGGCCCGAGCAGGACCTCCCACCGGGCGGCGATGAGGCGGATGCTCTCGGAATAGGTGGGCTGGGCGCCCTCGAGCAGAAGGTCTTCGAGCTTCACGCGGGAGTCCTTTCGAAGCCGGCCTGGTCCATCGCAAGCTTCAGGGTGCGGGCGACCCGGTTGATCTGGTCGGGCTGTAGATGGGCGAAGAATGGGATGCCCAGACCCGATCCCGCCAGCTTCACGGTGGCCTCCAGCGAATCCGAGGGGCAATCGGCGAAGGCCGGTGCAGTGTGGCAGCCTGCGCCCCACCAGCGCCGGGTCTCCACGCCCTGTTCGTTCAGGAAGGCCTCGACCGCATCGGCCGAGCCCTGCGGCAGGGAGACAAGGCAGGTGCTGGAGATCCAGTCCAGGCCCCAGCCGGACTGGAAGCGCACTCGGGGCTCGTCGGACAGGGCGATCCGAAGCCGGCGCGCCGCGGCGACATATCGGTTGCGGGTTTCCGGCCAGATATCCAGGGCGGCGAGGCCCACGGCGGCAGCGTACTCGCTGAGCTTGGCGTTGGTCGCGGGGTAGCGGGCGATGCGGTCGCCCATGAAGGCGAAGTTCGTCAGGGCGCGCCACCGCCGGGCCAGGGCAGGGTCCCGCGTGGCGAGGAAGGCGCCCTCGCCGATCCCAAGGGCCTTGGTGGCGTGCAGGCTGACCATGACGGTGACGGCCGCATCGTGGACGGCGTCAAACCCGGCGGCGGCGTCGAGGATGACCGGAAGTCCCGTCGCTTCCTGGAAGGCGGCCCAGGCCTCGACCTGCGTCGGGCGGCCCATGACCGAGACGGGGAGGGTCGCCACGACGGGACCGGGCGCCCGTGGCAGGGCCTGGGCCAGGAGGTCAGGCGTCAGTTCACCCCCCTCGGGCTCGACATCGACGAACCAGGGGGTCAGGCCCGCCATCCGCACCGCATGGGCGGTGGCGACAAAGGTCCAGGAGGGGATGGCGCAGAAGCCGCCCCGCGGCAGGTCGAGAGCCTGCAGGGCAAGCGTCAGGGCAAGGGTGCCGTTGGCGACGGTAACCACCTCGGTCGGGTGGACGAAGCGACCGGCGAGACGGGCCTCCAGCTCCTGGACGAGGGGGCCGAAGTTGGAATACCAGCCCGAGGCGTCGATCCTCTGGAGATAGGGCAGGACCCCTTCAGCGGCGGGAAGGGTCGGCGCCGCCACAGGAAGGCGGGCCGGTGTCGCCGCAGCGACCGGCGCGACGAATCCTGACCTGGGGTCGACGAGCGGCATGAAGACTCCCTCGGGGCCTAATCTCAGGCTCCTCTTTTATGGTTAATCCAGCGTTACCGGCCCGGCTTGGACGAATGGCCGAACCGCCCTAGCCTTCCTCCGTCCAGGATACGGCGACCGGCCGGGTCCAGCGTGGCGGAGGGCGGCGGATGTCCCGAGTTCGGCTTGTGGTCGTGGGGCCCGGCCTGATGGGCATGAAGCACATCGCCCTCGTGGGCGCCCACCCCGGGGCCGAACTCGTCGCCATCGTCCAGCCCGAGCCCGTCCACGCCCGGGAGCTTTCCGATACCCTCGGGGTTCCCGTCCATGCGGACGTTGAAACCTGCCTGGAGGCCGAGAAGCCGGACGGGGTCATCCTGTCCTCCCCCAACGTCTTCCACTTCGAGCAGGCCCGCGCCTGCGCCGAGGCCGGCGTCCCCATGCTGGTCGAGAAGCCGATCACGGACGATGTCCGGGAGGCCGAGATCCTTGTGGAGATGGTCGCCGCCCGCGGCATACCCACCATGGTCGGCCACCACAGGGCCCACAGCCCTCTCGTCCAGGCCGCGCGCGAGGTGGTCCAGTCCGGGCGACTGGGCCGCCTGGTCGCCTTCCAGGGCAGCGCGGTCTTTCGCAAGCCGGACGATTACTTCGCGGCGGCCCCCTGGCGGACCCGTCCGGGCGGCGGCCCCATCCTCATCAACCTGATCCACGAGATCGGGATGATGCGGACCTTCTGCGGAGAGATCGAGGCGGTCCAGGCCATGACCTCCTCCAGGGTGCGCGGCCACGCGGTGGAGGACTCCGCCGCCATCACCCTGTCTTTCAGGGGCGGCGCCCTTGGGGTGTTCATGCTGTCGGATTCCGGCGCCTCGGCCCGCAGCTGGGAGCAGACGACAGGAGAGAACCCGGCCTTCTTCCAGTCCGGCGAAGAGACCTGTTACACCCTGACCGGCGAGCGCGGGACCCTGCACTTCCCCACCCTGCGCCTCGAGACCTTCGCGACCAAAGCCGAAGCGTCCTGGATGAAGCCGTTCAGTGTCGAGACGGTTCCGGTGACCCGTCGCGATCCGCTCCAGGCCCAGCTGGACAACTTCCTCGCCGTGATCCGCGGCGAGGCTGAGGTCGTGGTGACGCCCCTGGACGGGCTTCGCAACCTGAGGGTGATCGACGCCATCCAGAGATCCGCCGCCTCCGGCCGCCGGGTCGAGGTCGCGGACTGATCCCATGGCCCGGGTCCTCCTCCTCGACACCAACATCGCCGCTGGCCCCCTGCTCCAGGCCCTGAAGGCGGAGGGGCACGAGGTGACCCTGGCCGGCGCAAACCCCTCGGACGTCCTGGCCCGCGCCCACCCGGACTATGTCCAGCTGGACTATTCCGACACGGAGGCGACCCTGCGCCTCTTCGAGGCTGGCGGGTTCGATTTCCTGGCGCCGGGATGCAACGACCGCTCCTACCAGACCTGTGCGGAGATCGCCGACCGGCGGCCCCTACCCGGCGTCGACGGCTCCGCCGTGACGCGGGCGCTGAACAACAAGGGCGCCTTCCGGTCGTGGGCCCAGGCGATCGGTCTTCCGGTCCCGCGGACCCTGGGACCCGCCGAGGTCCACCCGGGAATCCCGGTGATCGTCAAGCCGGAGGAATCCTACAGCGGCCGCGGCGCCTCGATCCTGCGATCGCCAACCGTGGCCGAGGTGTCGGAGGCCCAGGCCCGGGCCTGCGCGGAGTCGCGTTCCGGCGCCTGTGTCATCGAGGAGTTCGTCGAGGGCCAGCTCTACAGCCACACCGCCTTCGTCGACCGCTCCGGCGTGCGCTGGGACGCCGTCGTCGTGGAGTACGGCTCGGCAAACCCCCTGGCGGTCGACACCAGCCACCAGGTCGACGACTTCCCCGCCGAAGCCCTTGAGGAAATGCGGGCCGCCGCCGTCCGGATGCAGGCCGAACTCGACCTCAAGCCCGGGCTCCTCCACACCCAGCTGATCCTGGGCCCCTCCGGGATCCGCATCATCGAGGTCACGCGGCGCTGCCCGGGAGACCTCTACAGCCTGCTGATCCGCCTCTCGACGGGCCTGGATTACGCCCGGGCCTATGTCCGGCCCTTCCTTGGCGAGGACTTCGGGCCCCTGTCTCCAACGGGGCCGGGCGCACTGGTGCTGCGACACACGGTTTCGTCCCCGGAAGGGGCGCCGCTCGGCGCCCTGCGGTTCCACCGGCCAGTGGACATCGAGCGGCTGGCGCCCCTCGCCCTGGCGGGGGACACGCTTGCGCCCAGTCCCAGGTCGCGGGCCGGGCTTCTCTTCCTTCGCGCCCGGGACGCCGAAGACCTCGCCGACCTCACCCAGGCGGCGCTCGGGCGGCGGCTGTATGACATCCTGCCGGGAGACGCCTGGTGACCGGCGGGTTCACCCGCCAGATCGAGGCCGCCCTGGCTTCGCGCCCGCCCGCCGCCCTGGCCCGAGCGGCGCTGAAGGGGAAGGCGGGCCCCTGCTACCTGGTGGGCCGCAACGCCGACGCCGCCCGCCTTGCGGGGCGCCTCAAGGCGGCCGGACTGATCGATGACGGGGCGGCCCCGGGATCGACCTGGAACGGTCTCCCCGTATTCAGATCCGAGGACCTGCCGGAGGGCGCAGTGGTGGTGAACGCCGCCAGCTCGATCCGGCCGGTGGACGTGGTGCGCAGGTTCTCGGCGCGTCCCGGCCTTCGCCTTGTCGGGCTCGCAGACCTGATGGCGGCCGACACGGCCCTCGACCCGCCGGACTTCGTCCGGGAACAGAGTGCGGACTGGGCGGCGCACCCGGCAGAGTGGGAAGCCCTTTACGAGCGCATGGCGGACGCGGAGTCCCGAAGGACCCTGCTGGATGTCCTGAGATTCAGGGTGACCGCCGATCCCGCCTACATGACGGACTACGAAGTCCGGATCGAGGCCCAGTACTTCGAGCCCTTCCTGGACCTGGCCGGCGAGGTCTTCGTGGACGCAGGCGGCTTCGACGGCGACACGGCCGAGGCCTTCATCCGGCACGACCCGGACTATCGCGCCGTCCACCTCTTCGAGCCCTCGGCCGCCAACATGCGAAAGGCCCAGGCCAGGCTGGCGGGCCAGCGCGATATCCATTTCCATCCTGTCGGCCTGTCCGACATCGCCGGGGACCTCGCCTTCGACCCCGACGCCGGCTCGGCCTCGGCCATCGGCGAAGGCGGCGGACAGACCATCCGGGTGATCCCTCTGGACGCACACCTCGAGGGGCCGGTGAGCGTCATCAAGATGGACCTCGAGGGATGGGAGACCCGAGCCCTCGCGGGGGCCCGCCGGCTCATCGGCGACTTCCGCCCCAAGCTGGCGCTCGCGGTCTATCACCGGGCCTCCGACTTCCGGGACATCGCCCGCTTCGCCCTCGGCCTTCATCCGGACTACCGGGTCTTCCTGCGGCACTACACCCAGGGGTGGTCCGAGACGGTGATGTTCTTCGTCTGAGACCAGGCCGGGACTAGGATGCGGGCGAATCAGGAGGCGGCCATGCAGGCGGGCGCACAGGACCTACCGGCCGGGGCGGACCCCTCCCGCCCCATCGAGACCCCGGCGGCGCTGGTGGACCGGTTCACCCAGGGGGGGCCGGGCCTGGCCTACATCAAGCCAAAGGTGCTGTTCCTGAAGACCGAGGCCCTGTACGCCGACCCGACGCCGCTCTCGATCCACCTTCCGCCCAGCGGGATTGGCAGCATTTCCCTGCTGGAAGCCGCCTGCCTGACGGCCCTGTCCCGGATCCTCCGTCCCCGGCGCATCTTCGAGTTCGGGACCTTCCTCGGCTATTCCACCTCTCTGTTCCTGGCCAACTCGGAGACTGACTGTCAGGTCGTCTCGGTGGACCTCGGGGACGTCTCCGACGACCTCAGGGAGGCGGCGGACTATTCCGACGCCGAGCTCCGCAGCGATGACCGGAAGAATGACGACCACCTGCGCCTGACCCAGGCGCGGCTGGGGCCGCTCTACCTTCGGGGCCTGTCCGAGGCGGACCGGCGGCGGCTCACCCTGCTGCACCAGGACAGCCGCACCCTGGACACCGCCGCCCTGGGCCTGGACGGGAAGGTCGACCTCGTCTTCATCGACGGCGGGCATGACCTTGAAACCATCGCCTCGGACACGGCGAAGGCCCGGGCCATGCTGGGCGGCTCGGGCGCGATTGTCTGGCATGACTTCAACTCCACCATCCACGGGGAAGTGACCCGCTACATGGCCGGGGAATGCGCGCAGGACATCATCGTCAGCGTCCCGGGGACCCTCCTGGCCATCGGGCTTGCGGGCGCTGCGCGGGACGCCTTCCTCGCCGCCGCCGTCACGCAGGGATGACCGGGGACCCAAACTCCCCGGCCTTCGCCGCCCTCGACCGGGAGACCTATCGCCGGCTTGTCCGCCCGAGGAACGACGTCGCCCTCCTCCACCTGGCCGCCCGGGCGGCCTTTCACCTTTCGCTCCTGGCCCTCTCCGTCCACCTGGCCTCCACCGAGCGGACCCTGGTCGCCCTCGCCGTGCTGGTCCCGCACTGGGCGGCCTGGTCCTTCCTGGGCTGGGCCGGCCTCGGGCATGAGCTCTTTCACCGCAATGTCCTGTCCTCACGGCGGGCCAACGCCATCCTGTTCCGCGCCTGCTCCATCCTGACCTGGAGCAATGACGCCTTCTTTGAGCTGACCCATCCCCTTCACCACCGGCACACCCTGGGGCCCGCCGACATCGAGGCCAACGCCAGGGCGAGGATTCCCCCGGCCCAGTGGCCCTGGCTCCTCACCCTGGACCTGCCCGGCCTGGTCCGCAGGCTCCGCCTCCTGGTCCTGAACGCTGCGGGGCGCATTCCCGGGGATGCGCGGATCCAGGCCCTGGCGCCCCCGGGGAGCCCGGAGCGGCGGGCGGTCCGCGACGGCGCCCGCCGGGTGCTCGCCGTCCAGGCGGTCCTCGCCGCCAGCTTCCTGGCGGCGGGCCAGCCGATCCTCATCGCGGGCGTGACGTTGGCGCCCTTCTGTCTTTCGGGGTTCAACCGGGTCCTGGCCCTCCTGCAGCACGCAGGTCTGGAGGCGGGTTCGCCGGAGACCCGGTTCGACGTCTCGACCCGGACGGTGAGGCTGGGTCCGGTCGCGGCCTTCTTCTACGCCAACATGAACCTGCACCTGGCCCACCATGTCTGGCCGGCCATTCCCTTCTACAACCTGCCCGAGGCGGACAGGGCCCTCGTGGAGAGCGGCGCCAGCCGGCACGAGACCCGGGGCTTCCTGGCCGGCCTGCGTCTCCTCTCTCGCCTCAGTACTTCGGGGTGATCCGGGTCTGGCCGGCCGGGTCGGGCTGGGCGGCGTTCCGGGAGCGGGGCAGGCCGGCGATCCCGGTGAGGGCGTCGAGGGCGGAGGCGATGTGGTCGCGGTCCCGGGGCGTCAGGTCCCCCGTAGGCGCGGTCCCGTCCCGGAAGTCTGCGCCCAGGCCGCCGCGCGCCCAGACCTTCCGAGCCTGCCGGGAGACCTGCACCAGGCCCGCATAGAGCGCCCGCGCGCGCAGGACCTGGTGGTCCTCGAAGGAGGTCGCGGCCAGTCGCCGCCCCGCCTCCAGGCCGTAGCGCATGAGGGTTTGCACGCCCGCCCGGTCCATGCCGAGGTTGAACCCGCCCTGGTCGGCGGCCAGGTGCACCCGGGCGATCCGCCCGCGGTGGATGGGCAGGAGGGAGAGCAGGAGGTCGTTCCAGTTGCGCGAGGTGGCCAGGGCGGCGCCCAGGAACTCGCCGGCGGAACCGACCGGATGGATCCGGGTGTCCGTCGCCCCCTCCACGATGGCCACCCGAGAGGCGCCCTCCGCCCCCGGCGGCAGGGCCTCGAAGTCGACGGCGTAGGTGGGCCAGGCCGGAAGGGGTGCGTCGAACAGGTGGATGGGGAAGTTGCTGGTGAAGCCCCCGTCGCTGAAGAGCACCCTGCGCCACTCCGCCCGCGGGGGCGGATCCGATGCAGCGCCGCCGGCCAGCTCCCGCACCCTGCGGGGCGTCTCCACGTCGAGCAGTTCCACCGGGACCGGCTCGAAGAGGCCGGGTACGCTCATGCTCATGCGTGAGGCGACCAGGATGGGCAGGTCCCGCCAGTGGGGCAGGCTACGGGTCCCGTCGCCGGTGTTGTGGGTGCAGGCCTCCAGGTGCTGCAGGATCGCCGGTGGGAAGAGGCGGGCCCACTCTGCGGGCCGGTAACGCCCCTCCGGCCAGGCCTCCGGCAGGGTGTGGGGCTTCTGCTGGGACAGGTTGGAGGTGATCAGCCTCAGGCGGATTGGCATGCGACCCTGCGCCTCCAGGTCGCCGAAGGTCAGGACCGGGCCCGGGACGTCGCCATGGGCGATCGCCTGGATCGACTCATGCAGCCAGTCCGTGATGGCCGGCATGCCCCGGCCCCGGCGGGTCAGGCCGGTGCAGATCCCCAGTCGTGCGTTGAAGCGCCGGGCGAGGCCAAGCCCCGCCATCCCCGCCGCCGCCAGCGCGCCCAGCACGGCGCCGCCCAGGGCGATGACCAGCGTCGACAGGAGGGCGGGGAAGGAGGCTGACCAACCGCCAACCGCCAAGGCCAGGGCCAGGAGGGCGCCGGCGAGGCCGCCCGTCGCCAGGGGGCGGGCGAAGCCGGCCAGGAGCCGCGCCATGAAGCCGCCCCGGCCCTTGACCATGGCCATGAGGGGCTCGAAACCCGGCGACTCCTGAAAGAGCTCGCCCAGGCCGCCGGCCCGATCCTCACAGATCTTCTGTAGACGGAGGAAACCCCCCGGGTCGCCTCGCACCGTCCGGGCATATTCCGCCGCCGCAGCCAGGACGCCGGCGTTGGCCCCGGCCGAGGTGGCGCCGATGGCGTTGAACCTGTGCTTCCGGGCCAGTTCGAGGACCACATAGGGGTGCACCGCGCCCGAGGCCACGCCGCCTTCCAGGATCAGGTCGCAGGGGTCTCGCGGACGGGGCCGGAAATCCTCCGGGCTGTAGGTCACCAGGAAGGGGGAAGCGGCGTTCGTCATGCTGGCCTCGCGGGTCAGATCCGGAAGGCCCACCTCACCCTGCCGGCGCGGGCGGCGTCAAGCCGTCGCCGGGGCCCTACTCCGTCGGTCTCGGCGGGACCTTGCGGTACCAGACCAGTTGCTCGGAGGTGGCCAGCAGCTTGCCGTCGCGCCGCCAGTAGCTCGAACGTTCGTCCGAGGCGCCGCCGCCGCCCACCCGGCCCTCGTACTCGATCAGAACATAGTCATTGCCCACCTCGGCCACCTCTTCGTCGGTGGCGTGCAGGTAGACGGTGAGGGACAGGGTGGTGGTCGAGACCCCCATGCCGAAGGCGTACATGGCCCGGGGCGGGGAGTTGTCGGTGATCATGCCCAGGAGGGCCTTGTCCAGGGGCTCCCGGCGCGAACGCACCCAGGCCAGGGACCGCGAGCCCGCCGAGGGACGGGGCGGGAAGCCGTCCAGGCTCCGGCGCTCCAGCATGGTGGAGCCGAAGTGCTGGCGGGCGTGGGGCATTTCCGGCGCCGGCAGACTCTCGGGCTCGGGCGCCTCGGGCATGGTGGTGAAGGAAAACGGCGGGGTGTCCGGCCGCCGGGCGGTGGTGACGATGGCGTGGACGCCCACCTCCTCCGAGCCCTCGGGCCGCAGCTCGACTTCCCACACCCCCACCGAGCCGCCCTGGCGGATCCGCCGGGTGCGCACGTCGAGGTCCCCCGCCGGCAGGGCGGCGGCGTAGGTCAGGGTCAGGGAAAGGACCTCCCCCACCCGCTCCGGCTCGGCCTGGATGATGCGGGTGGCCAGGCCGATGGCGTAGCCGCCCCAGAGGCCGCCGGAGGGGTTCCGCCATTCCTCGCCGGCCGGCACGCGCCAGCGGCCGGGGCCGAGGCGCTGGAGGGACATCTGGTAGGTGGGGGCGTCGCTCGTCATGGCCGGCACCCCTACACCGGGCCGGGCGGGAATTGGAAGGGCGCCCGAGCCGGTTCCGCGTCAGTCCGATTCCGGCTAGGCGGGGACCTGGGGGTCGTAAGGGAGGCGCGCATGGGCAGGGTTCTGGTGACGGGCGGTTCGGGCTTCCTGGCCGGCTGGTGCCTCGCGGCGCTGGACGCGGCGGGATGGGAGACGGTCGCCACCGTCCGGGCGCCGGACCGGGAAGCGGGCCTGCGCGAGCGCCTCGCGGCGGCCGGAGTCCGCGATCCCGCGGCGACCGGGGTCCGGGTCGCAGACCTTACCCGCGACGAGGGGTGGGCCGAGGCCGTCGCCGGCTGCGACTTCGTTCTTCATGTCGCCTCGCCCTTCGGCGGGTCAGAACCGGACAGCGAGGCCGAGCTCATCGCCGCCGCAAGGGACGGGACCCTTCGCGTCCTTCGGGCGGCGGCGGCGGGGAAGGTGCGGCGGGTGGTGCTGACCTCCTCCTTCGCCGCCGTAGGCTACGGCCACCCCGAGCGCGAGGCCCCCTTCACGGAAGCCGACTGGACCCGGGTCGACCAGCCGGACGTCGCCCCCTACATCCGCTCCAAGGCGGTTGCGGAGCGGGCCGCCTGGGACTTCATGGCCGGGGCCGGCGGCATGGAGCTGAGCGTCATCAATCCCGTGGGGATCTTCGGGCCGGTCCTCGGCCAGGACTTCGCCAGTTCCATCGACATCATCCGGCGGATGCTGGAGGGCGCCATGCCCGCCGCCCCGCGAACCTATTTCGGCCTGGTGGACGTACGCGACGTCGCCGACCTTCACCTGCGCGCCATGGTCCATCCATCGGCGGCGGGCGAACGCTTCCTGGCGGTGGCGGGCGAGCCCCTGTCCATGCTGGAGGTCGCCGCCATCCTGCGCGAGGGCCTGGGCCCCGCCGGCGCCCGGGCCCCGGCGGCGGAACTGCCCGACGCCGTGGTCCATGACCTTGCGCGCACCTCCCCGGAGATGGCCAGGCTGGCCGCCCAGCTGGGACGCCGACGCCGGGCCAGCGCCGCCAAGGCGCGGGAGGTGCTGGGCTGGCGGTCCCGGCCCAACGCCGGGATCGTACTCGACACCGCCCGCAGCCTCTTCGCACACGGGGGGATCGCGCCGGGCGACGGAAAGGCCGAGGCGCCATGACCCCCGGGGACCGGGTCCGCAGCCTTGATCCCACGGCCCGGCTAGTCTCGGTGAACCCCCTGAAAGGCGGGGTCTCCTCCGACGCCCGGAAGCTGGTGTTTGAAACGGACCGCGGGACCGAGGCGGTCGTCGAGCGCCGGCCCAGGGACATGCCGGGCAAGCCGCCGGCGGCGGAGCGCGCCGCCCTCGAGGCCGCCCTGCTGGCGCGCCTGCCGGACCTGGGAGTTACCGCCCCGCGCCTGCGCCGCTTCGATCCGCCTGACACCCTGGTCCTCGACTTCCTCGAGGGCAGGACGGAGCCGCCCCCGGGGCCGCCCGCCAGCCTCATCGGGCCGATGGCCCAGGCCCTCGCCGCCCTGCACCGGCTGGGCGCCGAGCACGGCCTGCCGGCCATGCGGACCTTCACCGACCCCCTGCCCGACCTTAAGGCCTGGCGGCCGGAACTCTTCGGCCCGGGCGCGGTCCAGGCGCCCGCCTGCCCGCCCTTCGCCGGGTCGCCCCGCCTCCTGCATGGCGACTTCTGGATGGGAAACCTCCTCTGGCGGGAGGGACGGCTGGCGGGCCTCCTGGACTGGGAGGACGCCTGCCTGGGCGATCCCATGGCCGAGCTGGCCGCGGCCCGCTGCGACCTGCACAGCCGCTTCGGCGTCCACGCAGCGGATGACCTCGCCAAGGCCTACGCCGCCCTCGCCCCGGTGGACCGGGCCCGCCTGGCCTGGTGGGACCTCTACATGCCGACCGCCCAGCTCACCTTCATGGACGGCTGGGGCCTGCCGCCCGACGACCTCGTCCGCGTGCGCACAGCCATGACCGAGCGGCGGGACCAGGCCCTGGCGGCGCTGGGGATGGGTGCGCCCCCAAATAGCTCCACGCCGGCAAACCTCCCTTAACGTCACGGCGTCTAGGTTCCGGACGACACCGGAGACCGCGCCATGATCCGCCCCGCCTTCCTGTTCGCCGCCCTCGCCCTGGGCCTGTCCGGCTGCGGCGCTCCCGTCGCAGGGGCAGTGGCCGTGGCGGCCTGCAAGGTTCCCGCCACCGCAAGGTTCATACCTGCGTGCAGGGACGCCGCGGCCGCCCCCGAACCTCCGGCGGCGCCGGAAGCGCCCGCCGCACAGGCGCCGTCGGTGGAGCCCGAGGCCCTGGCGCCGGCCAGGACCCTGGCCCAGGCCGCAGCCGAGAAGGCCGCCGCCTCGCGGATCGACCTCGACTTCCTGGCCGGCCTCTGGATGGACAAGGGCGCGAACTGCGGCGCGGCGACGGGCGCCTTCTATGTCTTCGAGCGCAACATGACCTTCAGCTCGCCCAGCCTGGAGTCGGGCCGGTTCACCCTGAAGGGGCCCATGCTCACCCTCCTCCCCGAGGATGACTTCACCGGCAAGGTGGTGCGGCGCGAGGTGCTGAACCTGAAGCGGGACGGCGACACCCTGGTCATGGCCGGGACGCCCATGCAGAAGTGCGCCAGGTACTCCCGCTGCATCGAGAAGAAGCTGCCGCTGTCGGACTGCAACACCTACTGACGGCGGGCGGCCCCGCCGGTCACCGCCCGATCTGGCCGTCCAGCATCTTGCGGATGCCCGGGCCGAAGGGCGGGCGCAGCATCTTCAGCGGGCCGATGTCCTTCTTCATCTGGCTGAAGACGGCCTTGCGGTGGCTGAACTCCCGGAAGCCGTCGAGCCCGTGATAGCTGCCCATGCCGGAGGGACCGACGCCGCCGAAGGGCAGGTCCTCCTGGGCCACATGCATGATGACGTCGTTCACCGTCACGCCGCCCGCCGTCGTCCGGCTGAGCACCGTCTCCTGCTCGGCCGCGTCGTCTCCGAAGTAGTAGAGGCCGAGGGGCCGGTCGTGGCCGTTCACATAGTCCAGGGCCTCGTCGAGGGTCTGGTAGCTCTTCACCGGCAGGACCGGGCCGAAGATCTCCTCCTGCATCACCTTCATGTCGTCGGTGGGCTCGAGGATCAGGGTCGGGGCGATCTTGCGGTGGGGCTGCTGGGACAGGTCCTCGCCCTCGGGCTTGAGCTCGATCACCCGGGCGCCCTTGGCCCGGGCGTCCTCGATGTAGCCGGTGATCCGGTCATAGTGCCGCTGGGCGATGATGGCCGTGTAGTCGGGGTTGTCCTTGATCGTCGGGAACATGGTCTCGACGGAGGCGCGGGCGGCGGCCACGAAGCCCTCCACCTGGTCCTTCGGCGCCAGGACATAGTCGGGCGCAAGGCAGATCTGGCCGGCGTTGAGGGTCTTGCCGTTCATCACCCGGGCCGCGGCCACCTTGAGGTCCGCCGACCTGCCGAGGATGACCGGGCTCTTGCCGCCGAGCTCCAGGGTCACGGGCACCAGGTTCTCCGCCGCCGCCTTCATCACGTGGCGGGCGATGGAGGTGGCCCCGGTGAAGATCAGGTGGTCGAAGGCCAGGCGCGAGAAGGCCTCGCCGACCTCCGGGCCGCCGGTGACCACGGCGATCTCCTCCTCGGAGAAGGCGCCGGCGAACATGGTCCGCATCAGCTCCGAGGTGGCCGGGGTGAACTCGGAGGGCTTGATCATGGCCCGGTTGCCGGCGGCGAGGATGCCGGCCAGGGGGGCGAAGGTCAGGTTCACCGGGAAGTTCCAGGGGCTGATCACCCCCACCACGCCCTTGGGCTGGTAGCGCACCTCGGCCTTCGCCCCGAAGAGGCCCAGAATGGCCGGGGTGGTCTTGCGCTTCTCCGGGCGCATCCACCTGGCGAGGTTGTCCCGGGCGTGCTGGAGCGGGCCGATGGAGCCGGCGATGTCGGTGAAGGCCGTCGCCTCCCGCGAGCGGGAGCCGAAGTCGGCGTTGACCGCCTCCTCGATGGCCCGGCGGTTCTCGCGCAGCAGGCGGATGCAGCGGTCGATCCGCTCAATGCGCAGGGCCGCGCTGGCCTCGCCGTCGCGCAGGTGGGCCGCCTTCTGGCGCTCAAGGATGGCCTGCATGTCCATGGGGATGTCTCCGGTCTGTCAGCGGCTGAAGAGGCGCGGGGATTACGCCCGTCGTCAAGAAGATAGGGCGTCGGGCGCGCGCCGCCATGGCCCTCCGGCTCAGGACCGGCCCGCCGCCACCAGGGGCGTGAAGGCGCCGAGGATCAGGCGGGAGGCGTCGAAGGGCGGCGCCCCGGCGCTGTCCATCCGGGGGTCCTGGTGCATCCGTTCCTCGGCGGCCTCCAGGAAGGCCTTGCTGGGCCAGACCTGCCAGGCGAAGACGATCTTCTCCCCAGGCTGGGCGGCGACCGCCCTGCGGAAGTCGGTCTGCCTGCCGTCGGGGACGAAATCCTCCCAGCTCTCGACGACCTCGAGGCAGCCGTATTCGAGGAAGAAGGCCGCACTGGCCTCGGCCCACTGGCGGTAGTCGTCCAGCCGGTCCTCGGGAACCGGGATCACCATGCCGCAGATATGCATCTCGCCCTGCCTCCCGAGTTACGGGTCCAGTCTATTCCGGGGCGGGAGGGTCGCCTAGACGCAGGGACGACGGGCAAAAGGCTGCGCGCCCTCTGCGGGATCCAAGTCTGCAATTCGGAAAATGGCGCACCCGACACGATTCGAACGTGTGACCTTTGCCTTCGGAGGGCAACGCTCTATCCAGCTGAGCTACGGGTGCGTCTTCAGCGGAGGGGCCTTCTAGCCGAAAGGCGGGCGGCTGGCTACTGCGACGAGACGCTGGCGCGGAACTCCCGTTCGGCGAGGGTCCGGCGGTCGGCGGGGGACAGGTCCGACAGGCGCTCCAGGGTGACGGTCCGGATGCGCGCCGTGCACGGATAGACGTGGGGATAGGGGCCCACCGGGGCGCCGGTGTCGAGGCCGACGTCGAAGGTCTCGCCGCTCATGGAGAAGACGACCGGGACCGTACGCTCCAGCCGCGCCTCGCCGGCCGGGGCGCCGTCCACCGACAGGGTGAGGACGCCGCCGGCGCCGAGGCCGCCGTCATAGGCGAAGCCGACCTCCAGCACATGCGGCCCCGGGGCCAGGGGCCCGGCCTCGCCGACCAGGGTCAGCTCGCGGCCGAAGTAGTTGTAGAGGAACCGGGGCGCCCCGGCCGCGTCCAGGTAGAGGCTCCAGCCCGCCATGTTGCCGCCCTGGCAGGCGATGACGCCCCGGGCGGGCGCCTCGCCCACCTCCAGGTCCGCCGTGATCCGGTAGGAGCAGTTCTTGAGATTGACGACGATGCTCTCGGGGATCCGCACGTGGGCCGTCGTGTAGGTCATGGACCGGGCCGACCCCAGGGCCGTGGGTACGGCCAGGCCCGGGTCCGCGCGGCGGGCCGGGTCGCGCATCGGATAGACCCCGTTCCGCCGGGCCTCGGCGTCGAAGACCGCCTTGAGTTCCTCCAGCTTCTCCGGGAACTCGGCCGACAGGTCGCGGCCCTGGGAGAAGTCCTCGGCGATGTTGTAGAGCTCCCATCGCTCCTGCGGCCCGTCGAAGGGCGTGGCGAGGAAGCGCATCCAGGGCACGCGCCCGTGGAAGCAGGAGGCCATCCAGCCCTCGTGGTAGACGGCGCGGTTGCCCAGGATCTCGAAGTACTGGGTCGTGCGCCGGCCGGGGGCGTCGGGCGCCTCGAAGCTGTAGGCCATGGACACCCCGTCCATGGGGTCCTGGTCCACCCCGTTGACCCGGGCGGGCGCCTCCACCCCCGCCGCCTGCAGCAGGGTGGGGGCGATGTCGATGACGTGGTGGAACTGCGAGCGGAGACCGCCGGCCTGGGCGATGCCGGCGGGCCAGCTCAGGGCCATGGCGTTGCGCGTCCCGCCGAAGTGGGAGGCCACCTGCTTCATCCACTGGAAGGGGGCGTCCAGGGCCCAGGCCCAGCCGGCGTTGAAGTGGTTCTCGCAGCGCGCCGTGCCGAAGTCGTCCATGTGGGCGAGCATCCACTCGGGGTCCTCAGGCACGCCGTTCTGGAAGGAGGGCGCGGCCCAGGCGCCGTTCAGGGTCCCCTCGGCGGAGGCCCCGTTGTCGCCGGTGATGTAGACAACGAGGGTGTTGTCGGCCTGGCCGGAGGCCTCCACGAACTGCAGCAGCCGGCCGATGTGGTGGTCGGTGTGGGCGAGGAAGCCGGCGAAGGCCTCCATCAGCCGGCTGGCCATGGGCTTGTAGCGGTCGGGATAGTCCTCCCAGGCCGGGATCTCGTCGGGCCGGTCGGTCAGGACCGTACCCTCGGGGATGACGCCCAGGGCGATCTGGCGCTCGAAGATGGTCTGGCGCAGGACGTCCCAGCCGGCGTCGAACTGGCCGGCGAACCGGTCGATCCAGGCCTTGGGCGCATGGTGCGGCGTGTGCACCGCAGGCGTCGGCAGGTAGAGGAAGTAGGGCTTGCCCGGCGCCGTCGCCCGCACCCGCTCGATCCAGGCGATGGACTGGTCCACCAGGTCCTCGGTGAGGTGGTAGTCGGGCTTGCCGAGATAGGGAAAGACCGGCGTCGTCTGGTCGTAGACGGGGGGCTCATACTGCGAGGCCTCGGCGTTGATGATGCCGTAGAAGCGCTCGAAACCCATGCCCGTCGGCCAGCGGTCGAAAGGACCGGCGGGGCCCTGCTCCCAGGTCGGGGTCAGGTGCCACTTGCCGAAGCAGGCGGTGGCGTAGCCGTTCTGGCGCAGGATCTCGGCCACCGTGGCCGAGGAGCGGGGGATCAGGCTGTCATAGCCGGGGAAGCTGTTGGCCCCCTCGGGGATGCCGCCCATGTGCACGGCGTGGTGGTTGCGCCCCGTCAGCAGGGCCGCCCGGGTGGGCGAGCACAGGGCCGTGGTGTGGAACTGGTTGTAGCGAAGGCCCCGGGCCGCCACGGCGTCGAGGGCGGGGGTGGGCACGGGCCCGCCGAAGGTCCCGAAGGATCCGAAGCCCACGTCGTCCAGCATGATGAGGATGATGTTCGGGGCGCCGTCGGGGGCGCCGTCCTTGCGCAGGCGCGCCGCCTGGGAGTCGTCCAGAAGCCGTTCGATCCGGCCCTCGAAGGGACGGGGAGGCCGGGGAAGCGCGCTCATGCGCCGGCCCCCACCAGGGTCTTGCCCAGGCCCTGGCCGGACAGGGCGAACTCCAGGGCCGGGCCGTAGTCGGCCAGGGCGAAGCGGCGGCCTTCGGGGGGCGACAGGCGGCCCTCCGCCACCCAGGCGAGGAGGCGGTCGAGGGCCTCGGCGGCGCGCGGGCCCTCGAACAGCAGGAACTGGCGCACGTCGACCCCGGTAAGGGCGGCGCCCTTCATCAGGGGCAGGTTGGCCGGCAGGGCCGGGATGGGGCCGCCGGCGAAGCCCACCACCAGGTGCCGTCCGCCCCACGCCAGGGACCGGAAGGCCGGCTCGAACAGGGGCCCGCAGACGGGATCGAAGATCACGTCGGGGCCCTTGCCGCCGCACAGGGCCTTGAGCCGGTCGCGCCAGCCCTCGCCCTCCGTATCGAGGGTCGCGTCCGCGCCGCAGGCGGCGGCGAAGACGCGCTTCTCGGGGGTGGAGGCGCAGGCGATGACCCGGGCGCCGAGAATCTTACCCACCTGGACGGCGGCGGTCCCCACGCCCCCCGCCGCGCCCAGGACCAGCAGGGTCTCGCCGGGCCGCAGGGCCGCCCGGTGCTCCAGGCCGTGCAGGGCGGTGAGGTGGTTGATCCGGAATCCGGCGGCCTGGCCGGAGGTCATGTTGGCCGGAAGGCGCGTACAGGCGACGGCGGGCGCCAAGGCGAGGTCGGCGAAGCCCCCCGCCACGGTGGCCATCACCCGGTCGCCGGGCGCCAGGCCCGCCACCCCCTCGCCGAGGGCGTCGACCACGCCGGCGACCTCCTGGCCCGGGGTGTGCGGCAGGGGCGGCTTGACCTGGTAGCGGCCGAGGGCGACCAGGGCGTCGACATACCCGAGGCCGCAGTCGGTAACGCGCAGGCGCACCTGGCCCGGGCCGGGTTCGGGAGTCGGCGCCTCGACAAGGCTGTAGCCGGCCAGGCTGTCCAGGCTTTCGCCAACGACCTTCTTCATGGCGCGCTCCTCAGGCCAGGCCCAGCATGCGGGGCAGGTCGGGCTGGCCGGTGTGGGCGGTGACCCCGCCATCCACCGCCAGGATGGCCCCGGTCATATAGCTGGCGTCGTCCGAGGCCAGGAAGGCGACCACCGCGGCGATTTCCTCGGGTCGGGCGAAGCGGCCCATGGGCACCCGGGCGTCCCAGGCTTCCCGCACCCCCTGCAGGTCGTTGATGCCGGAGATGATGGGGGTGTCCACCGGTCCTGGGCAGACGGCGTTGACCCGGATGTTCTCCCGGGCGTGGTCGATGGCCACCGAGCGGGTCAGGTTGACCACCCCCGCCTTGGCGGCGTTGTAGGCGGCGAAGGAAAAGTCCCCCGCCAGGCCCGAAATGGAGGCGGTGTTGATGATTGACCCGCCGCCCCGGGCGCGCAGGGCCGGGAGGGCCGCCTTGCACCCGTAGAAGACCGAGGACAGGTCCACGTCGATTACCCGCCGCCAGTCCTCGACGGCCAGATCCGCGGCGTTGGCGAAGCTGCCGATGCCGGCGTTGTTGAACAGGATGTCGAGACCGCCGAAGGCCCGGACAGCGTCGGCCACGAGGGCGTCCACCTCCGGCCAGGAGGCGACGTCCACCTTCCGGAACCGGGCCCGGCCCTCGCCGAGGCTGGCGGCCAGAGCCTCGCCGGCCTCCAGGTTCAGGTCGGCCAACAGGACCGAGGCCCCCTCGGCGTGGAACCGACGGGCGGCGGCGGCGCCAATCCCTGAGGCCCCGCCCGTGATCACCGCGACCTTGCCGTCAAACCGTCCCATGGGCGCCTCCCGCTTTGGTCCCTTGTCTCCACCCTGCCCCAAGGCGCAGGGGGATGCACCCCTGACCCTGCGTCAGGGCTGAAGCTTCATCCGACTGTCGCCAAACCTTCCGGCCATCTGTCACACGGCGCGTCCAGGGAGCCGCGTACGTCTTCACTCCGGGGGCAAGCATGGGGTCCGCCCGACCGTATCGTCCTTTGCCACAAGACATCCTGCCGCCGCCGGACTCTGTCCGCGAGTGGATCCGCGAGGGACTCGGGCAGGCGGGCGGGGAATGCCACCGGTCCTTCATCCTCTCCGACATCGCCAGGCGAACCGGCCTGCCGGCGGGTCCTGACCTGGAGGACTGGATGGTGCGGGCTTTCGAGGCCGAGGCCCGTGAACCGCGGGGGAGGTTCGAACCCCGGTTCGGGCCCGGCTCGCACCGCTGGCGCCTGCGCGGGACCTCGGCGGAGGCCTGAAGGCTCCGCAGGGGTGCGGAGATTGCCCTCCGGGACAGAGTGGCTGATGGTGGCGTCGGAGCGCCCATGCAGCTGACCGTCCGGCCCCTGGCCATCGACACCTTCCGGGAGAACACCCTGCTCCTGTCGCGCGACTGCCGGGCCCTGCGGCCCGAGCGGCTGGCGGGGGTGCGCAAGGTCGAGATCCAGGTGGGCGGGCGC
Source organism: Phenylobacterium parvum (assembly GCF_003150835.1). NCBI lineage: Bacteria > Pseudomonadati > Pseudomonadota > Alphaproteobacteria > Caulobacterales > Caulobacteraceae > Phenylobacterium > Phenylobacterium parvum. The sequence continues at coordinate 2,664,727 of NZ_CP029479.1, forward strand.
ACCCTCCTGGCCGCCGTGGTGATCTGCGACGACCCCGCCCTGGTGGGCCCCGGCGAGGCCGGCCTGACCCAGCCCGCCTTCCGGCGCCTGGGCGTTGCGGCGGGGACCCCGGTCCATGTCGCCCCGGCGCCGCCGCCGGCCGGCGCGGCGGCCCTCCGGGCCAAGATCGGCGGCGCCACCCTGACCGACGTCCAGATCGGGGACGTCATCCACGACCTGGCCGAACACCGCTGGTCAGACATGGAGATCTCGGCCTTCCTGGTGGCCTGCGCGAGCTTCATGACGCCGGAGGAGACCCTGGCCCTGACCCGGGCCATGGCCAATGCCGGGCGGCGCCTGTCCTGGAACCGGCCCCTGGTGGCCGACAAGCACTGCATTGGCGGGGTGCCCGGCAACCGGACCTCGCTGATCGTCGCCCCCGTTGCGGCGGCCCATGGCCTGTTGACCCCCAAGACCTCGTCCCGGGCCATCACCTCCCCTGCCGGGACCGCCGACACCATGGAGGTCCTGGCCCGGGTGGACCTGGACGAGGACGAGATGCGGGCGGTGGTCGAAAGGTGCGGCGGCTGCATCGTCTGGGGCGGACGGGTGAACCTGTCCCCCGTCGACGACGTACTCATCTCTGTGGAGCGGCCCCTCTCCCTCGACACTCCCGAACAGATGGTCGCCTCCATCCTCTCCAAGAAGATGGCGGCGGGCTCGACCCACCTCCTGCTCGACCTGCCCGTGGGGCCGGGCGCCAAGATGCGCGACCCGGAGGCGGCCCGGCATCTTCGCAAGCTGTTCGAGTTCGTCGCCGACCGGGTGGGCCTGAAGGTCGAGGTCGTGGAGACCGACGGCTCCCAGCCGGTCGGCCGGGGTGTGGGCCCGGCCCTTGAGGCCCGCGACGTGCTGGCGGTCCTGCGGGGCGAGGCCGGGGCGCCGGCGGACCTCGCCGAAAAATCGGTGCGGCTGGCCGGGCGCCTGATCGAGCTGGACCCGGAAGTCGCCGGCGGCGCAGGTGCGGCGCGCGCCCGCGAGCTCATCGCCTCGGGGGCGGCCCTGCGCAAGCTGGAGGCCATCGCCGAGGCCCAGGGCCCCTCCCCCCTGGCCGGCGGACTCACGCCGGGAAGTCGGGTTTGCGAGATCCCCGCCGCCCGGGACGGGACGGTCACCGGTGTCGACTGCCTGCGGATCGCCCGCATCGCCCGCCTGGCCGGGGCGCCCACCGACCCGGGGGCGGGCCTGGACCTGCTGAAGCGCCGGGGCGAGCGGGTGCGAAAGGGCGAGCCCCTCTATCGCCTTCACGCCGAGGACCCCGCAGACTTCGCCCTGGCCTGCGAAGCGGCGGGCGAGGACCCGGGCTTCGCCCTCGCATGACCGCCGCGGTCCACGCCTTTCCCGACGACGCCGCACCCGCCGGGCGCTTCGCCGAAGCCCTCGGCCTGTCCCTGCGCCCCATCACGCCGCACCGCTTCCCCGACGGGGAGTCCCGGCCGGTGGTGGATATGGCGGGAGGCGGGACCGCCCTCCTCTATCGCAGCCTGGCCGATCCCGACGCGAAGCTGATGCCCCTGCTGCTGGCGGCGGACGCCCTGCGCCGGGCGGGGGCGGACCGCATCGACCTTGTGGCGCCCTACCTGCCCTACATGCGCCAGGACCGGACTTTCGCCCCCGGAGAGCCTCTCAGCCAGGCCGTGATGGGACGGATGCTGGGCTGTGCCTTCGACCGGGTCCTGACCCTGGAGGCCCACCTCCACCGGACACCGGACCTGGACCGGGTCTTTCCGGACCGCGCGGTGCTGAACCTCGGCGGCGGGGAGGTGCTGGCCGGGGCCTTGTCGCGGCTTCGGCCCCGGATCGACCTGGTGGCGGGACCAGATTCCGAGAGCGCCCCCTGGGCCGCGGCGGTCGCAGACCGGCTGGGCGCCGGCGTCCTTGTGGCCAGGAAGATCCGGCGGGGCGACCGGGAGGTCGACGTTCAGTATGCGGAAGATTTTCGGCTCAAGGGGGCGCATGTCGCCCTGGTGGACGACATCTGCTCGACGGGCGGGACCCTGGCCGCGGCGGCCCGGGCCCTGAAGGCGGCTGGGGCGGGCCGGATCACGGCGGCGGTGGTCCACGGCCTGCACGACCGCGCGACCGCCCGGCGCCTGGCGACCTCCGGCGTCGACCGGCTGGTCGCCACGGACACCGTCATGGGGCCCGGCCGGCGCCTGCCGGTCGCCGAGGCCCTGGCCGGGGCCTGGCGCGAGCTTGACGCCCGGCCTGACCCCGCCTGAGGCCGGCTCAGAACTCCAGGCAGATCTTGCCGAAGTGCTTCTGCGAGACCTGGTGGGCGAAGGCCGCGGCGATGCCCTCGAGGGGGAAGGTGGAATCGATCACCGGGCGGATCGTGGAGACCTCCAGGGCGCGGATCATCTCTTCCTGCTCCTGGCGCGAGCCGACGGTGACGCCCTTCACGGCGACATTCTTGGACATGATCAGGGCCGTCGGCACCTCGCCGGCGAAGCCCGCCAGCACGCCGATCAGCGAGACGTGGCCGCCGATGCGCGTGCCCGTGACCGACTGGGCCAGGGTGCCCGCCCCGCCGATCTCGACCACCACGTCCACACCCCGGCCGCCGGTCAGGGCGGCGGCGGCGGCGCCCCATTCCGGAGTCTGGCGATAGTTGATCAGGTGGTCGGCGCCGAGGGCCTTTAGCCGCTCCAGCTTCTCGTCCGAGGAGGATGTGGAGATGACGGTTGCGCCGGCGGCCTTGGCCAGCTGCAGGGCGAAGATGGACACGCCCCCCGTGCCCTGGGTCAGGACCACGTCGCCAGGCTTGATCCGCGCCTCGACCATCAGGGCCCGCCAGGCGGTCAGGGCCGCGCAGGGCAGGGTCGCGGCCTCGGCGAAGGACCAGCCGGAGGGCATGCGCGTGAAGGCCCGGGCCGGCATGGCCACGAACTCCGACGCAAAGCCGTCGGCGTGGTCGCCGGGCACCCCGATCAGGCGCTCCAGCATTGGGCCGCCCGTCTCCCAGTTGGGGAAGAAGGTCGACAGGACCTTGTCACCGGGAGCAAAGCCCGCGACCCCCTCGCCGACGGCGACCACTTCGCCTGCGCCGTCCGACATGGGAATCCGGCCGTCGGCCGTCGGCAGCATGCCGGCGACCACGGCGAAGTCGTGGAAGTTCAGCGAGCTGGCGCGCACCCGCACCAACAGTTCGCCGGGACCGGCGACGGGCTGGGCCCGCTCCTCGATGACCAGCTTGTCCAGCCCGCCCGGGGCCTTGATGGCGGCGACTTTCATGGGGCCTCTCCCTGCCTGGCCCCTGGGGGCCGATCTGTTCCGGAGGCGCACAATGGACACTCCGGCGCACACCGCAAGATCACGTCGCGTCAGGTCTTGCCCCGGCCCGGCGGCGGGCGTATCCGGAAACCGTCAAAGGGGAGTAGCCCTCCGCCATCCCCGGCGGACCCCTGCGTCAACACACTTGGCCGGCATGGCCATGGCGCAGGGAGAACGGTCCGTCCTTTCAGGGCGGGGGTTCGGGCGAGACCGATGGCGCTGCGGCCCCGTTCTGTCGGGCGGGGGCTGTGGCGACCATTGGATGTCTCGCCGCCCGACCCGGAACCGACCCTTGGAATCGCTCCTCACCTCCACCGCCGTCGTCACCCTCGCCGAAATCGGCGACAAGACCCAGCTCCTGGCCATTGTCCTGGCCGCGCGCTTCGTCCAGCCCTTCCCCATCGTGGGCGGGATCCTTGTCGCCACCCTGGCCAACCACTTCCTCGCCGCCCTGGTCGGCGCCCAGGCGGCGGCCTTCCTGCAGGGCGACATCTTCCGTTACGCCATCGCCGCGTCCTTCATCGCCATGGCCGCCTGGACCCTGGTCCCTGACAAGCTGGACGCGGACGAACCCCTGAAGGCGCCGGCGAAGATGGGCGCCTTCCTGACCACCACCGTGGCCTTCTTCATCGTCGAGATGGGCGACAAGACCCAGCTGGCCACCGTCGCACTGGGGGCGAAGTTCCACTCGGCCCTGTTAGTCACCCTGGGGACGACCCTGGGCATGATGCTGGCCAACGTCCCCGCCGTCTTCCTGGGCCACGAGATCCTGAAGCGGGTGTCCCTGACCCTCGTCCGCCGGATCGCCGCGGGCCTCTTCCTGGCGATCGGCCTCTGGATGGTCGTTCAGACGGCGGAATGGATCTGATTTCAGTTGCGGCGACGGGGGATGAGAACCTCCGCGCCGGCGCCGACCCCGCGGGCGGCTGCGTAGTCGCCCATGTTCAGGGCCAGACTCATCCGTCCCCGGGAGTCCGGATAGAGGAGGACGGCGCCCTCGGGCACGTCGCTGAAGGTGCGCACGTAGGGGGCGGGCTCCGGCCGGCCGGCCACGGTGAGGGGCACGACGTCCCCGAACCTCCAGCCCAGGCCGGCGAAGGCCTCGGCGGAGAGATCGAGGATCAGGTTGCCATAGGGCCCGTCCGTCCCGATGGCCTGGGCCCGGACGCCCTCCGGCCCGATCGTCGGCGGCGCGAGGTCGAGGCGCACGAGGGACCTCGGGTCGATCGCTGGCCCGACGCCCGTCCAGTCGTCGCCCCGGGCCAGGCGGCCTGCGACGGGAGCGAAGATGTCCCGGCCATGGAAGGTCGAGGATCGCCGCGCGCCGATCATCCAGGCCTCATTGCGGATTTCCCGGGCCGCGACGACGGGATCGGCGGCGTCCAGCAGGGTCAGGAGGCCATTGTCCGGCAGGACCAGGCTCTGTCCGCGCCGGGTCCGGGCGACGATGGCCCTGCGGATGGAGCCCACCCCCGGATCCACCACCCCCACGATCACCGCGTCCGCCGCCAGCCAGGGCGCGGAGCCGGCCAGCAGCCGGGCGCCGGCCACGATGTCGTAGGGCGGGACACGGTGGCTGATGTCCAGGAGCCGCGCCTCCGGCGCCAGGGACAGGATCACCGCCCGACAGATGGCGACGGCGTCGTCGATCTCGTCGAAGTCCGAGAGGAAACCCACCATCCGTCCCGGCGCGGCGCGCGCGACCCCCGGAGCCAGGGACAGGGCGAGGCCGGCGGCCAGCAGGTCGCGGCGGTGCAGCCGGGCGGACGCCATCCGGTTCAGGACCTGAGGGCGGCGTAAAGCCGTCGAGGGGTGATCTCGCGGACATTGGGGGTTCCCGCCCCAGGGATGCTGCCGTTGAGGTTCTGGATCATGCCCACGAAGACGATGTCGTTGGTCGGGTCGATCCAGAACCAGGTGCCAAAGGCGCCGCCCCAGTAGAAGGTATCCTTGCCGTGGGGCGTGGCGGCGGCGGCAGGGTCCTCGATGACGGCGAAGTCCAGGCCAAAGCCCACGCCCGCCTGGGATGGGCCGTAGAGGTCCACCTTCAACCCGGGCGCGAGCACGCTGCGCCGCATGAGGCGGACGGTCTCCGGCTTCAGGATCCGCGCGCCCCCCAGCACCCCGCCGTCCAGCAGGGCCTGGGCGAAGCGGAAATAGTCCCCGGCCGTGGACAGGAGGCCCCCGCCCCCGGACAGGAAGACCGGCGGCGTGACCGGTATGGCCTGGGGCGGACCAGCGACGATCCGGCCTTCCTTGTAGGTATGGATGCGGGCCACCCGAGGCGCCTTCTCCGCCGGGACGTGGAAGCCCGTGTCGGGCATCTTCAGGGGGCCGAAGACGTGCTGCGCCAGGTAGGCGTCGAGGCGCTGGCCCGACAGGGTCTCGACCAGGTAGCCCTGGATGTCGACGCTGGGGCCATACCGCCAGTCCGTCCCCGGCTGGGCGGCCAGGGGCAGGGCGGCGAGGCGGCGGATCATCGCCTTCAGGTCGCCGGACCGGAGACCCGCCTGGGCGTACCCGGCGCTGACGTCGAAGCCTGCCGTGTGGCTCATCAGCTGGGCCATGTTCATGGGCGATGCCTGGGGAACCAGGCTCCCGTCCGCGGCCTTCACCTTAAGGCCCGCGAACTCGGGGATGTGCCGCTCGACAGGGTCGTCCAGCCTCCAGAGGCCCCTCTCCCACAGCTGCATCATGGCGACGCCGATCACCGGCTTGGTCATGGAGGCGATGCGCCAGATGGTGTCAGGCCGGGCCGGGGCGCCGGTCTCGACATCGGCCAGGCCCCGGGTCTCGAAGTGGAAGACCTTCCCCTTCCTGGCGGCCAGGGTCGTGACCCCGGCCAACTGGCCCCGGTCGACCAGGCCCTGGAGATCCTCGGACAGGGCCTTCAGCTTCACCGGATCGAAGCCTACGGCCTGGGGAGCGACGAGGGACGGCGCCGCGGCGGCCGCCAGGGCGGCGGGCGCGATCCCCGCCAGGGGGGAGGCCGCGGCGGCGGCGAGGAGGTTGCGGCGGGTCAGGCGCATGGGCATCTTCCGGACATGAGGACAGGAACGAACGGCGTGATCCTGCACGGCGCAGGCCGGACTGCGCAACCTTGGGCCGCGCGGACCCTGGGCGGTGCAGCCCTCGCCCTCGCCCTGGCGGTGTCGGGCGGGGCGGCGCAGGCGGCGGGCGCCTGCGCCGGTATCGCCCCCGGCGAGGATCGCCCCGTCCCGGACCTGGCCTACGCCGCCCCGGAGCCGGGCGTGCCCGCCTCGGCGCACAGCCTCGACCTCTGGCCGGGGGCGACTCCGCTTCCGGCACCCCTGGTGGTCTTCGTCCACGGCGGCACCTGGATGCATGGCGGCAAGTACGCCGGCACCCCGCAACAGGCCCGGGCCTTCCGGTCCGCGGGCTACGCCTACGCCACGGTGAACTATCGACTGCTGCGGCACGGCCCGCCGCAGGCGGCCGCCCGGGACATCGCCGAGGCCGTGGCCTTCCTCAGGCGGGAAGCGAGGGGGTGCGGGATCGACCCCGACCGAATCCTCCTGATGGGCCATTCCGCCGGCGCCCACCTGGCGGCACTGGTCGCCCTGGACGAGTCCTACCTGGCGGCGGCGGGGGTCCCGCCCGAGGCGATCCGCGCGGCGGTGCTCCTGGACGCCTACGGTCTGGACATCGCCCGGCACGTCCGCGAGACGGGCGACCCCGTCTACGCCCGGGTCTTCGGCCCCGACCCTGCGGGCTGGGGCGGCATGTCGCCGGTCAGCCACGCCGCGCCCGGACGGCGCCCGCCCCCGATGATCCTGCACGTCGTGGCCGGCAATCCCGAGACGCCGGGCCAGGCCGAGGCCCTGGCCGGGGCCCTGCGCGCCGCCGGCGGGGAGGTCGAGGTGCATGTCGCCGAGGGCGAGAGCCACAACAGCCTCAACTATGGCTTCGGCGCCCCGGGGGACGCCGCCACCCGCCTGACCCTGGACTTCCTTTCCACCCGGCTTCGCTAGGCCCGGGCTTGTCAGGAACCGTCGCGATGGCCTTAATCGCCCGCGACACAAGACCGCACAGGAAGGACGCCCCCCATGAACGCGCCGACGCCCCCCACCACGGGCCCGCTGACCTTCGGCTTCAACCCGCATGACGACATGAACGACCTGCGGATGAGCGAGAAGGCGACCCCGCTCTACGAGCACGTCAAGCGCTTCATCGCCGAGACGGTCGTGCCCATGCAGAAGGAATTCCAGGCGCTTGGCGAGGGCCACAAGGACCGCTGGACCTTCGCCCCGGGCCAGCTCGAGGTGCTGGAAAAGGCCAAGGACCAGGCCAAGAAGGAAGGCCTCTGGAACTTCTTCCTGCCCGACGCCGATACCGGCGAGGGGCTGTCCAACCTGGATTACGCCTACATCGCCGTGGAGCTGGGCAAGGCGCCCATGGCCTCCGAGGTCATGAACTGCTCGGCCCCGGACACGGGCAACATGGAGGTTCTGGAGCGCGTCGGCACGCCCGAGCAGAAGGAGCGCTGGCTGAAGCCCCTGCTGAACGGCGAGATCCGCTCGGCCTACGCCATGACCGAGCCGGCGGTGGCCTCGTCCGACGCCAAGAACATCGCCACCCAGGCGGTCCTGGACGGTGACGAGTGGGTGATCAACGGCGAGAAGTACTACATCTCCGGCGCCGGCGACCCGCGCTGCAAGATCATGATCACCATGGTCCGCACCAATCCCGACGCCCCGCCGCACAAGCAGCAGTCGCAGATCCTGGTGCCCATCGACACGGCTGGCGTGGAGATCCTCGGCCCGATGCACGTCTTCGGCGAGGACCACGCCCCGCGCGGCCACATGCACATCCGCTTCACCAATGTGCGGGTGCCCAAGTCCAACGTCCTCCTGGGCGAGGGTCGCGGCTTCGAGATCAGCCAGGTCCGCCTTGGCCCCGGCCGGATCCACCACTGCATGCGCACCATCGGCAAGGCCGAGCGGGCCCTGGACCTGATGGTCCGCCGGGGCCTCTCGCGCGAGGCCTTCGGCCGCAAGATCGCCTGGCTGGGCGGCAACGTCGAGATCATCTCCCGCGCCCGGATCGACATCGAGGCCATGCGCCTGATGGTCCTCAAGGCCGCGAAGGCCATGGACGTCCTGGGCAACCGCGAGGCCCGGGTCTGGGTGTCCATGGTCAAGGCCATGGTGCCGGAGCGGGCCTGCCAGATCATCGACCAGGCCATCCAGATGCACGGCGCCACGGGCATTTCCCAGTGGACGCCCCTAGCCTCCATGTACACCGACGTGCGCCACCTGCGCTTCGCCGACGGCCCGGATGAGGTCCACCACCTGGTGGTCGGCCGCAACGAACTCCGGGCCTACGAGGGCGGCGGCGAGGAGGTCTCCGCCTCGGTCGCCCTGCGGAACTGACCGGCCCCGGCGTCAGCCGGGGAAGTTGGCCGGGATCGCCTCGGACAGGGCCGGCCCGATCTCGTCGCGGAGGATGAGGTCGGCGTAGTCGTCCAGGTCCGTGGGGTCCCGGTTGACGATCACCAGGCGCGCGCCGGCCCGCCGGGCCTGCAGGGGAAAGCCCGCCGCCGGCCAGACGGTGAGGCTTGAGCCCAGCACCAGGAAGAGGTCGCAGGACAGGGTCTCCTCCTCGGCCCGGCGCATGGGCTCCTCGGGCATGGACTGCCCGAAGGAGATGGTCGCCGTCTTGACGATACCGGCGCAGTCCCGGCAGGCGGGCAGGTCGCCCCGCGTCTCGAAGGCCGGGCGAAGGTCCTCGATCTCATGGCGCAGGCCGCACGACAGGCAGGTGGCGTAGCTGGCGTTGCCGTGCAGCTCGATCACCCTTTCGGCGGGCACGCCGGAGTGCTGGTGCAGGTTGTCCACGTTCTGGGTGATGATCGACGAGAGCCGGCCGGCCCGCCACAGGCGCTCCAGGGCGTAGTGGCCGGCGTTGGGCTCGCGGCCCGTCCAGCCGGCCCGACCCTGAAAGGCGCGGATCCAGGACTCCCGCCGCTTCTCCTCGCTGTTCACGAAATCCTGAAACTGGATCGGCTTCATTTTCGTCCAGATCCCGCCCGGAGAGCGAAAGTCCGGAATTCCCGATTCCGTGGAGATTCCGGCCCCGGTGAAGGCCACAATGCGCTTTGCAGCGCGCAGGACCTGCGCCAGATCCTCCCGTTTCGCCGAATTTCCGCTCAATTCCGACTCCGACCGTTTCCGCGCCTGGCGACCTGCCTGCCGGACCGGCGCCCGGGGCCTGTTTTTTTGGGCCTTTTCACCGACGCCTGATCCTGTAGCCAAGGACTTCAGGACAACCGCCGGAACGGCGCAAGGGGGGAAGCGGGGAATGCAGCGCACAAGAGTCATGCAAGCGACGGGCCTCGCCCTGGGCCTGGGGCTCCTCGGGGCGGGCCCGGCCCTGGCCCAGGCGCCTTCGGAGGTGAACTCCGGCGATACGGCCTGGCTGCTCAGCGCCACGGCCCTGGTGCTCCTGATGACCCTGCCGGGACTGGCCCTCTTCTACGGCGGCCTGGTGCGCACCAAGAACGTCCTGTCGGTCCTGATGCAGTGCACGGCGGTGGCCTGTCTGGCCTCGGTGGTCTGGCTGGCCCTCGGCTACTCCCTGGCCTTTTCCGGGACCGCTCCCCTCATCGGCGACCTAGGCCGCGTCGGCCTGATGGGCCTGACCCGAGGCGACGTCATCGGGACGGCGCCCGAGATCGTCTTCTTCGCCTTCCAGATGGCCTTCGCCATCATCACGCCGGCCCTGATGATCGGCGCCGTGGTCGAGCGGGTGAAGTTCGCCGGCCTCCTGGCCTTCTGCGCCGGCTGGCTGGTCCTGGTCTACGCCCCCGTCTGCCACTGGATCTGGGGCGGCGGCTGGATGGCGACCCTGGGGGTCAAGGACTATGCCGGGGGCCTGGTGGTCCACGCCACGGCGGGGGTCAGCGCCCTCATCCTGGCGAAGGCGGTCGGACCCCGGGACGGCTGGCCCCGGGACCTGTCGCCGCCGCACAATCCGGGCATGACCATGACCGGGGCCGGCCTCCTGTGGGTGGGCTGGTTCGGGTTCAATGGCGGCAGCGCCCTGGCGGCCAACGCCGACGCCGGCGCCGCCCTCACCGCCACGCACATGGCGGCGGCCTCGGCGGGCCTGGTCTGGGCCCTGATCGAGCACCGCCGCTTCGGCCGGGCCAGCCTGGTCGGACTGGTCACCGGCGTGGTCGCCGGCCTGGCCACCGTCACGCCCGCTTCGGGCTTCATCAGCCCCCTGGCGGGCCTCTTCCTGGGGGCGCTCGGCAGCTATGTCTGCTTCGAGGCCGTAAGCCTGGTGAAGGCCCGGCTGAAGGTTGACGACAGCCTCGATGTCTTCGCCGTCCACGGGGTGGGCGGCATTCTCGGGACCCTGATGCTCGCAGGGCTGGCCCACCCCCTCCTGGGCGGGACCGGCTATGCCGAGGGCGTCGGCCTCGCCGGCCAGGCCTGGCGCCAGGCTCTCGGGGTCGTCGTGGTTTGCGCCTGGTCGGCGGGCGCCAGCCTGGTCCTGGTCGCCATCGTCCGGAAGCTGACAGGCCTGCGGGCCAGCGACGAGGTCATTGACGAGGGCCTCGACCTCGGCGCCCATGGCGAGCGGGCCTACCACATCAACTGAGCCGCCGTTGACCCCCTCACCCCGCTTCGCGGGGAGCTCCCCCTGATGGGGAGCAATTACAGTCCAATTCCTCCCCCCAGGGGGAGGTGGACCGGGGCAAGGCCCCGGGACGGAGGGGGTCCACGGCCCCTAGTCGGTGAACACCACCGTCTTGCGGCCGTTCAGGAGGACCCGGTCCTCCAGCACCCAGCGGACCGCCCGGGCCAGGACCCGGCGCTCGATGTCGCGGCCCTTGCGCACCAGGTCCTTCGGCTGGTCGCGGTGGCTGATCCGCTCGACGTCCTGCTCGATGATCGGACCCTCGTCGAGGTCGGGGGTCACGAAGTGGGCCGTGGCGCCGATCACCTTCACCCCCCGGGCGTGGGCCTGGTGATAGGGCCGGGCGCCCTTGAACCCCGGCAGGAAGGAGTGGTGGATGTTGATGCAGCGCCCGGCCAGGCGCCCGGCCATGTCCTCCGACAGGATCTGCATGTAGCGCGCCAGGATGACCAGATCGGTCCCCGTGGCGTCGATCAGTTCGCTGAGGCGCGCCTCCTGGTCCGCCTTGGTCTCGGGGCTCACCGGCAGGTGGTGGAAGGCGATCCCCTTCAGGTCCGTGTGCGGGAAGCTGGCCTCCGGGTGGTTGGAGACCACCGCCGAGATGTCCATGGGCAGCTCGCCCTGCCGCCAGCGCCAGATCAGGTCGGCCAGGCAGTGGTCGGTCTGCGAGGCCAGGATCATCACCCGCCGCCGGGCCTTCGGGTCGCGCAGGGTCCAGTCCATGGCGAGGTCCGCCGCCAGGGCCTCCAGCCCCGGGCGCACGCCCTCGGCCCCGCCGGGGCCGGGGGTGAAGACCACGCGCATAAAGAAGCGCCCGGTCTCGCCGTCGTCGAACTGCTGGGCGTCGACGATGTTGGCGCCATGCTCGAACAGCAGGGTCGAGACGCGGGCCACGATGCCGGGCCGGTCGGGACAGGACAGGGTGAGGATCACGTCAGGGCTCCCAGGACGGGGCGGCGGATACCGCGAAAGGCGCGGGCTGGAAAGGCTCGGGCCATCAGGCTGGCGGCGGTGCGCCCAGACAGGCGGCGAGACCCGCAGCGTGCAGGCCCCGAACCTCCACCTGCTTGATCCGCGCCGAGGCGCCGGCGGCCAGGGTCAGGGCGGACTTCGGCAGGCCGAGGGCCGAGGACAGGGTCTTCAGGACGGCGGCGTTGGCGGCGCCCTCGGCAGGGGGCGCTGTGACCCGCACCTTCAGAACGGGCCGTCCGGCCTCGTCGCGCATCCAGCCTTCGACGGCGTCTCGCCCGCCCCGGGGCGTGACCCGGACAACCAGCCTCAGGACCGCAGGCTCAGAGCCCGCCAAGCAGGCCGGGCAGGATGAAGCGCTGGATCCCCTGGAGGACCAGGATGGCGATGATGGGGGTGATGTCGAGGCCGCCCAGCGGCGGGATGATGCGCTGGAGCGGACCCAGGACCGGGGCCGTCAGGGTCTCCAGCACCCGGTGGACGCCGGCCACGAAGCCGTTGCGCAGGTTCACGACGTTGAACGCCGTCAGCCAGGACATGATGGCGCTGATGATGATGGCCCAGATCATCACGTCGATCAGGCCGTTCAGGACGAAGTGCAGGAAGCTTCCGATCATTCCCGCCACATAAGCCGCCCGCGCGCGCCGGGCAAGCCGGGGCCCGCCAAGCCGTCTTGACAGCCCCGCCCCAAAACCGCTTATTCCGCGCCTTCCTTGGGGCCGTAGCTCAGTTGGTAGAGCGCATCGTTCGCAATGATGAGGTCAGGGGTTCGATTCCCCTCGGCTCCACCAGGAAGCTCCCCCCAACCTGACGCCCTCTCCTGCCGGTGACGCGCGGTCCGTCGTCGTGATACCGCTTCGACAGGCTTTCCGCAGAGGACGACCGCCATGGTGGCCATCAGCCGCGCCGACTTCCTGCTCCTCATGGTCGGCCTTCGGGATTCCGATCCGGGCAAGGACGAGCAGATCGCCTTCCTGCAGTTCTGCATGGACAACGCGGCCTGGAGCCACGGCCAGTTCCTCCAGGACCTCTGGGTGGCCTACGAGACGAAGATGCGGACCGGCGGCTTCTTCGTGGAGTTCGGGGCGACGGACGGGATCAAGTTCTCCAACACCCGGGCCCTGGAGACCCGGCTGGGCTGGAGCGGCATCCTCGCCGAGCCGGCGCGCATCTGGTACCCGGCCCTGCGCCGCAACCGGGCCTGCTTCATCGACGACCGCTGCGTCTGGACCAAGACCGGAGAGACCCTGGTCTTCAACCAGCCGGCCATCGCCGCCCACTCCACCATCGACGCCTATTCCAGGGGCGACAGCCTGGCCGGCACCCGGGCGGAGGGCCGGCGGTACGAGGTGACCACCGTGTCCCTGAACGACCTCCTGGCGCACTGGAATGCGCCCCGGCGGATCGACTACCTGTCCATCGACACCGAGGGCTCGGAGCTCGATATCCTGCAGGCCCTGGACTTCGGCGCCTGGGAGATCCGCCTGATCACGGTGGAGCACAACCACACGCCCAAGCGGCGCGAGATTCACGATTTCCTAGTCTCGAAGGGCTACCAACGGAAATTCGAGAGGCTGTCCAACGTCGACGACTGGTACGTGCGGACCTACTGAACCCGGGGGGAAATTGGGGGAAAAATGCGGAGGGGGCGGCAGGTCCGCCGCCCGGCTCATTCTGGGGGGGAATGCCGACGTGATCCGCCGGGTCCTCCCGCTCGCCGCCATTGCGTTCCTGCTGTCCGGCTGTGGCGCACCCGTCGCGGCGGTCCTGGCCGTCACGGTCTGCAAGGTCCCTGCGAGCGCGGCGCGGATTCCCGCCTGCCAGGCGCTGGCGGGCGCCCCTGGAGACACCCCAGCCCCCATGGTCGGCGTCGCGGGGCGCGCGGACGTGTTCCTCTCCGACAGCCTCGACGTCACGGTAACCGGCGTGGCGCAGAAGCGCAGCGCCCCCACCACCCGCGGCTCCACGATCCTTCGGACGCTCCAGCCCGGCGAGCGCCTTTCCGGGCGCTGGGTGCAGGGCGCGGACGGCGAGTCCCGGTGGCTGAAGACGACGGATGACGGCTATGTCTGGGACGGAAACCTGGGCGTACCCGGGTCGCTCACCCCCGAGGGGATCGAAGGCGTCCGGGTGGGCGCCGCCTACGCCCAAGTCCGGCCGCGCCTGTCCGCGGAGGGGGTCTACAGTTCCCAGGACAGCACATGGGACAAGGCCGCCTGCGAAGTCTACCCGACGCGGGACGGGCGGGCCTACGCCATGGTCGAGGACGGCCGCGTGACACGGATCTCGGTGGAGGACCGGCGGCTCCTGACGGCCGAAGGCATCCACGTCGGCTCGACCGAGGGCGAGCTGCGCTCGGCCTACGGCGCCCGCCTTCAGAAGAGGGAAAACCCCTACGCCGGGGCGGACTTCGTGATCTGGACCGGGTCCGAGCGGGGAATGCTGTTCAATGTCTACGAGGGCAGGGTCACGGAGATCCGCGCTGGCGGCCGGTCGATCCAGTACGTGGAGGGCTGCCTCTGAGACGTCCGCAACCCGCTGGCGGAGAACGCCCGGGAACCCTCGCGGGCCTGCGCTCCGCTGGCCTGCCGAGGGGGCTCGACGCCCTCTTCCGCGCGGGCCTGGCCCCCGCCGTCGCGGCCTGGTCCCTCAGCCTCGGGACCCCCGTGGGCGACCACGCGCCGGGCTGCCTGTTCCGCCTTCTCCTCGACCAGGACTGCTGGGGCTGCGGGACCCTGAGGGCCCTGGCCGCCCTCCTGCGCCTCGACCTCCCCGGCGCCCTGGCGCTCAACCCTCTCAGCCCGCTCGTTGCAGCGACCCTCGTCGCCGTGTCCGCCGGCGGGCTCCTGGAACTTCACGCCCATAACCGGAGATCTCCAAATGGCTGAATTCACCTTCATGGAGCAGCAGATGCTGACCCAGGACCTCACCGATCAGCAGAAGGTCCTGTTCAACGGCCAGTTCGCATCCGAGAAGAAGGACAGGACCCTGATCTTCGTCCTGTCGATCCTGTTCGGCACCCTGGGCGTCGACCGCTTCATGGTGGGCGACATCGGCTTCGGCATCCTGAAGCTGCTCACATTCGGCGGCTGCGGCATCCTCTGGCTCGTGGACCTGTTCCTGATCTGGGGCCGGGTCGACGACTTCAACCGCCGCAAGGCCTCCGAACTGGTCGCCACGATCAAGATGACGACGCCCGCAGCCCCGCCGCCGGCCGCACCGGCGGCGACGCCGGCGGCCTAGGCCTGCGCAGCGGAGGGGTTCAGCCGTCCGTCGGTTGACCCCCTCCGTCCCGCTACGCGGTCCACCTCCCCCTTGGGGGAGGAATTCCGGAGGCATTGCTCCCCCAAGGGGGAGCTGTCGTCTTGCGGGAATGGGCCTAATGGCTGGCCGCCGCCTTGTAAGCGCGGCTCCAGCGCTCGGGAATCTGCTTCCAGTCCTCGCGGCGGAAAGCCCTCATGATCGGCGAGGGATGGACGGAGCTGAAGAGGCTGAAGCCGCCGCCAGTCAGAAGCGGACGGGCTTCTTCAGCCCTGGCGCCCACGAGCACCACGGCCTTCAGCTGCGGTAGCAGCTGGACGAGGCGTAGAGCCTCAAGAGCGCCCTCCCTCACCTCGCGCGCCGTCACCTTCCGCGTGCCGTTCCAGCCGGGGATAAGGTTCCAGAGCACGGTCTCCCGTCGAGGGATGCCGGCGTCTCGCATGAAGTTGAAGATGGCCTCGGCGGTGGGATCATCATTGTCGCGACTGATGAATCCCGAGCCAGCTCGACCGGGCCGCGAAGCCGAGGTCATGGGCCCGGGCTTTTCGAGCAGGAAGAGCAGTCGAGCCTCGACGCCGCCATCCAGGGGATCGAAGTCGGGGAATTCGTCGGATGAGCGGGCCCTGAGCCGTTCCACATAGGCGATCAGGGGATGGATGTGCGGCTGCGCAAGGAGCCCGCGCCGCATCGCCCGGGCATCAGGGTCGCGAAGGCTGCGGGGCGTCTCAGGGCCCGGCCCCAGGCTCACCCCAGTCCCCGGAGGTAGCGCAAGCTCGCCTCCACGCTGGGCCAGTAGGGGTCCGGCGGGAAGTCGTGCTCGACAAAGCGGTGCTCGACGCCGACCTCGGATCCGGCGGCCAGGAGGGCGGGGAAGTCGAGGGTCCCGGCGCCCACATTGTCCATGCCGCCGTCTTCCCGGTAGTCCTTCAGGTGCAGGAGGCGCACGCGGTCGGCCAGCTGGCGGATCATGGCCAGGGGGTCCTCGCCGCCGCGCTTCAGCCAGTAGACGTCGAGCTCGAAGCTGACGCGGGCGGGGTCGAGGCCGGCGACCAGGCGGTCGAAGGGGCGGGTCCCTTCGGCGTCCGGCGCGAACTCGAAGTCGTGGTGGTGGTAGGCGACGCGGAAGCCGGCGTCGGTCGCCGTCAGGGCGAAGGCGTTCAGGTCGGCGATCACCCGGTCCCAGTCGCGCTGGTCCGGCATGACGAAGGGCAGGACGATCCAGCGGCAGCCGAGGTGGCGGGCCATGGCCAGGACGGCCTCTGGCCGGTCCCGCATGTCGTCGATCCCGGCGTGGACGGAGGGGCAGTCCAGGCCGATGGCCGCCAGGTGGTCGCCCAGGTCGGCGAAGTCCATGGACAGGGGGGCGGCGAACTCCACGGCGTCGTAACCGATCTCGCGGATGCGGCTGAGGGTCCCCTTGGGGTCGGCGGCGAAGGGCTTGCGCAGGGTGTAGAGCTGCAGGCCGTAGGCGGTCATCCGAGGACTCCGTCGCGGAGGAGGTCGGCGGCGTGGTTCGCCGTCCGGGCCGAGAGGGCCATGTAGGTCAGGGACGGGTTCATCGAGGCGCTGGAGGCCATGACCGCCCCGTCGGACAGGAAGAGGTTGGGAACCTGGTGAGCCTGGCCCCAGCCGTTGACCACCGAGGTCGCCGGGTCGCGGCCCATGCGCGCCGTGCCCATCTCGTGGATCCGGTCGCCGGGCGGAGTGATGTGCTCGGCGGCCTCCTCCCAGCGGTTGAGGTCGACACAGCCGGCGGCCTTGAGCATCTGGTGCGCGTCGCGGGCGGCCTCACGCATCATCAGGTACTCGTTGCGGCCGTGGGCGGCGTCGATCACCGGCACGGGGACGCCCCAGGCGTCCTTGCGCGTCGCCGACAGGGTGACCCGGTTGTCCGGGTTGGGCAGGACCTCGCCGAAGGGCATGAGCGACATGGACCAGGGCATGCCGCCCGGGGCCTCGGACCGGCGGGTGCGCACCGCCCCGCCCTGCATGCCGAAGCCGCGCAGGTAGGGCTTGTCGTCTTCGGTGACGTTGGCGTAGCGCGGGACATAGATGCCGGTCGGGCGCTCGCCCGGGTCCGGCTCGTCCTGGAAGCCCGGCCAGCGGCCGACGATGGGCCGGGTGCTGACATGGTCCATGAGGTTGCGCCCCACCTGGTCGCTGCCGTTGGCTAGGCCCCTCGGGAAGGCGTCCGACACCGAGTTCAGGAGCAGGGCCGAAGTGTTGATGCTGGAGGCGTTGAGGAAGACCATCCGGGCCGAATAGGTGCGGGCGGCCTTGGTCACGCGGTCGATGACCCGCACGCCGGTGACGCGGCCGAGCCCGGCGTCGTACTCCACCGAGGCGACGACGGCGTCGGTGACCACGGTCAGGTTGCCTGTAGCCTGGGCGGCCGGAAGGGTGGCCGCCTGGGTGGAGAAATAGCCGCCCAGGTTGCAGCCGTGGGCGCAGCGCAGCTTGCCCTCGCAGCGCTTGCGGCCCAGGTCCTGGTGGGTCTTGGTGGTGCGGCTGAGGTTGGCGACCCGACCCATGATCAGATTCCGGGTGGGGAAGGCCGCCTCGATGTTGGCCTTCACCGCCTCCTCGACGGCGTTCATCGGCCAGGGCGGCAGGAAGTCGCCGTCGGGCAGCTGGCACAGGCCGTCATAGTCGCCGCTGATGCCGGCGAAGGCCTCCACGTGGTCATACCAGGGAGCGAGGTCGTCATACCGGATCGGCCAGTCGACCCCGTGGCCGTCCTTCAGGTTGGACTCGAAGTCCTGAGGCGCCCAGCGGTAGGACTGGCGGCCCCAGGTCAGGGAGCGGCCGCCCAGCTGGTAGCCCCGTATCCAGCGGTAGGGCTTGCCCGGCGCGGTCTCGTAGGGGTGGTCGTAGTCGCTGGCCCAGAACTTCTTGTTGGACTCGAAGAGGGCGTAGGAGACGCCGACATAGTAGGGGAAGTGCTTCTCGCGCTCCTCCAGGGCGATCTGGTCCTCGCTGCGCTTCAGGCTGGCGGCCAGGTCGTTGCTGTAGTCCTCGCCGTGCCGGACCTCCGGCCCGCGCTCGAGCATCAGGACCTTCAGCCCCCGCTCGCACAGCTCCTTGGCGACCCAGCCGCCGCTGATCCCCGAACCGACGACAATGGCGTCAAACATTCCGTACTCCCGCTTCGGCGCCGGCGTTGAACAGGGCGATGGCCTGGGCGAGGGCGGCGACCGGCTCGCCCCGCGGCACGAACTCGTGGCCCACCCACTGGCCGTAGCCCTTGCGGGCCAGGAGGCCGGCGATGGCGGGCCAGTTGATCTCCTGCCGGTCGTCCAGGTCGCGGCGGCCCGGGGCGCCGGCCGTGTGGACATGGCCGATCAGGTCGAGGTGGTCGACGATGGTCCGGCTCAGGTCGCCCTCCATCAGCTGCATGTGATAGCCGTCGTAGAGGAGGCGCAGGCCCGGGTCGTCCAGTTGACGCACGATCTCGGCCCCGAAGGCGGTGCGGTCGCACTGGTGGCCGGGATGGTCGACCTTGCTGTTCAGCAGCTCCAGCAGGAGGCGCACGCCGGTCCCGCGAGCGTGCTCCACCACCGGGCCCAGGCCCTCGACGCAGGCGGCGATGGCCGGGGCGTCGGCGCCGTCGCCGATCCGCGAGCCCGAGAAGACGATCACCGCCTCGCAGCCGCCGGCGGCGGCGTCATCGATCCGCTGGCGGACTTCGTCTCGCAGGGCGGCGTGGCGGGCGGGATCATTGAAGCCGACTTCCAGGGCGTGACCACTGAGGGTGACCACCGACAGGCCAAGGTCCTGGGCCACGGGCCAGAGGTCGTCGGGCAGCATTTCCACGCCTTTCGCCCCTGCGCCGGCAGCGCCGGCCAGGAGGGCCCTGGGGTCGGTGTCAGGCGCCATGGCGAAGGACCACCAGGCGAAGCTCTGCCGGATCATGCGGCCTCCTCGGAAAGGGAAATCCAGGCCCCGTCAGCAGCGGCGCTGCGGACGGCGGCGGTGATGAAGGCCACGCCCTCGACGCCCTCGCGCACCCCGGGCAGGCCGGACAGGCGGTCGGGGGGCGCCTGTCCCGCCCGATGGGCGAGGAGGAGGTCGGCGGCGTCGGCGTAGATCTGGGCGAAACCCTCGAGGTAGCCCTCGGGGTGGCCGGCGGGCAGGCGGGTGGCGCCCTCGGCGGCGGGGGACAGGCCCGGCCCGCCCCGGCGCAGGACCTGCGGAGCCTCGCCGAGCCGGGCGAAGCGCAGGTAGTCGGGCTCTTCCTGGGACCAGTCCAGGGCGGCGTCGGCGCCGATCACCCTCAGGCGCAGGCCGTTGGAGGCGCCGATGGCCACCTGGCTGGCCCAGAGCTGGCCGCGCGCGCCGCCGGCCCAGCGAAGGCGCGCCTGGACGTCATCGTCCAGCCGCCGTCCAGCGACGAAACGGGAGGTCTCGGCGCTGACCGCCGAAGGCGTCTCGCCGGTCACGAAGGCCGCCAGGTGGAAGGCGTGGGTGGCGATGTCCCCCAGGGCGCCGCCGGGGCCCGCCTTGTCCGGATCGCCACGCCAGTCGGCCTGGCGGTTGCCGGGCAGGTCGCGGGCCAGCCAGTCCTGGGCGTACTCGGCCTGGACCACCCGGATCGGCCCCAGCACGCCGCGCGCCACCAGGTCCCGGGCGTGCCGCACCATGGGATAGCCGCTGTAGTTGTGGGTCAGTACGAAGGGCAAGCCGGTGCGGGCGACCAGGTCGGAAAGGGCCTTCGCCTCCGCGGGCCCTGTGGTCAGGGGCTTGTCGCAGATCACCGCGACCCCCGCCTCGAGGAAGGCCCGGGCGGGAGCGAAGTGGGCGGCGTTGGGGGTGACGATGGCGACGGCGTCGATCCCGTCCGGACGGGCGGCCTCGGCCCGGGCCATTTCGGCGAAGTCGCCGTAGCTTCGGTCCGGGTCCAGGCCCAGGCCCAGGCCGAAGGCCCGCGACCGCTCCGGGTCCGAGGAAAAGGCGCCGGCGACCAGGGTCCAGCGGTCGTCGAGCCGGGCGGCCATGCGGTGGACGGCGCCGATGAAGGCGCCCTCCCCGCCGCCGACCATGCCGAGCCGAAGGCGGCGCTCAGCGGTCAAGGCCAAGCATCCGGCGGTTGGCGGCGGCGTCGACCCCGGTGGCGACGAAGTCGTCGAAGCTCTTGCCGGTGACGTTGATGATGTGGTCGCGGATGAAGGGCGCGCCCTCGCGGGCCCCGTCCTCGGGCGCCTTGAGGGCGCACTCCCACTCCAGCACCGCCCAGCCCTCGTAGCCGTACTGGGCCAACTTGGAGAAGATGGCGCGGAAGTCGACCTGGCCGTCGCCGAGGGAGCGGAAGCGGCCGGCGCGCTCCTTCCAGGGCTGGTAGCCGGAATAGACCCCCTGCCGCCCGGTGGGCCGGAACTCCGCGTCCTTCACGTGGAACATCCGGATCCGCTCGTGGTAGAGGTCGATGTACTCCAGGTAGTCCAGCTGCTGCAGCATGAAGTGGCTGGGGTCATAGAGCAGGCAGGCCCGGGGATGGTGATCCACCCGGTCCCAGAACATCTCCACCGTCGCCCCGTCGAACAGGTCCTCGCTGGGATGCACCTCGTAGCAGAGGTCGACCCCCGCCTCCTCGTAGGCGTCGAGGATGGGCCGCCAGCGCCGGGCCAGTTCGTCGAAGGCTTCCTCCACCAGGCCCGCGGGCCGCTGCGGGTAGGGATAGAAGTAGGGCCAGGCCAGTGACCCCGAGAAGGTGACGCTGGCGGGCAGGCCCATCCGGCGCGAGGCCTTGGCGCCCATGAGGACCTGGTCCACCGCCCAGGCCTGCCGGGCGGCGGGATTGCCGCGCACGGCGGAGGGGACCCCGCCGTCGAACATCTCGTCATAGGCCGGATGGACGGCCACCAGCTGGCCCTGGCTGTGGGTCGACAGCTCGGAGACCTCGAGGCCGAGGTCGGCCAGCATGCCCTTGACCTCGTCGCAGTAGGCGTCGCTCTCGGCGGCGAGCTTCAGGTCGAAGAGGCGACGGTCCCAGGTGGGGATCTGGACCCCCTTGTACCCCATGTCCGCCACCCAGCGGCCAATAGCCGGCAGGGTGTTGAACGGCGCCTCGTCCCCAGCGAACTGGGCGAGGAAGATCCCCGGTCCCTTCATTGTCACTCCCCGAAAAGCATTCTCTTCACGGGCAAACTAGCACGCCCGGCGCACAGGGCGAGAGGGGCCGTCAGAGGTCGCGCAGCAGGGCCCGGACGGGCGAGGCGTCGGCGCCGGAAAGGCGCAGGGGCGGGGCGATCAGCTCGTATCGACCGTCCGGGACCCCGTCGAGGACCAGCCCCTCCAGCACCGCCATGCGCCAGCGGCCCAGGGCCTGGTGGCTGACCAGGTCCTTGGCGTCCTGAGGGTCGAGGGAGGGCCCGTCGATCCCCAGCAGGCGGACGCCGGCGACGCCCAGGGCTTCCACCAGGTCCGGTGCGGGGGTGCGGAAGTGGGTCGGCCAGGCGTCGTGGGGGAAGGGGTCGAAGGTGCGGAGAAGCACCCGGCGGGTTCCCGGCTCCAGCCTCGGCAGGACCTCCCCGGCGGCGATCCGCTCTGGCCCCTCCGTCACCGACAGGAGCTGGGCCGGGCCGAGATAGGGAACCAGGTCCACCGCATCTATGGCCGCTCCGGCGGGGTCGAAGTGCAGGGGCGCGTCGGCGTGGGCGCCCGAGTGGGTCGACAGGGTCAGGCGCGAGACATTGACCGGGCAGTCCCCCTCCAGGACCCAGGTCCGCTCCAGGCCGAAGGGGGTGTCGCCGGGCCAGACCGGCAGGTCGGCCCGCAAGGGCTGGGAGATGTCGTAGAGCCGGCGGCCGGCCTCGTCACGGGTTTCGGGGCTCATGTGACCCTCTGCTTCTCGGAGAAGGCCGGGTCGCGCCAGGCGCCGGTCTCCATGACCCGGGCGAAGCGGTCGGCCGCAGCCCAGACATCCGCCCGGCCGAGGAAAAGGGGCGAGAAGCCCAGCCGCATAAGGTCCGGCGCGCGGAAGTCCCCCGTCACGCCCTCGGCGATCAGGGCCTGGACCACCGGATAGGCGTGCGGGTGGGCGAAGGCCAGGTGCCCGCCCCGCGCCTCCCGCCGGGCCGGTGAGACGCACCGGAAGCCGTGGGCCTCGAGGGTCGGGGCGGCGCGGGCCAGGAAGAGGTCCGAGAGGCGCCGCGAGCGCTCCAGGAGGCCCTCCGGATCCAGGCCCTCGAAGAGTTCCAGGGCGGCGTGGAGGGCGGTCAGCGACAGGACGGGCGGGGTCCCCGCCATCAGCCGGGCGGCGCCGGCGGCCGGGATGTAGTCCGGCGCGAAGTCAAAGGGTCGGGCGTGACCCATCCAGCCAGCAAGTGGGTTCTCGAAGGCGGCGTGGTGGCGTCGGGCCAGGAAGGCGAAGGCCGGGGCGCCAGGGCCGCCGTTGAGGTACTTGTAGCCGCAGCCCACGGCCATGTCGGCGCCTGCGGCGTCCAGGCCGACGGGGGCGAGGCCCGCCGTGTGGCTGAGGTCCCAGAGGGTGAGGACCCCCGCCCCTGCCGCCCGGGCGGTCAGGCCCGGCAGGTCCGCCAGGGCGCCGGTGCGGTAGTGGGCATGGCTAAGGACCACCAGGGCGACGTCCGCCGACAGGGTCTCAGACAGGCCGTCGGCGGGAACCCTCCGTATACAGATGTCTTGCCGCAGGCGGGCCAGGCCCTGCAGCATATAGCCGTCGGTGGGGAACTCGTCCTCCGCCATGAGGATCACCCTGCGCCCGGGCCGGAGGGCCAGGGCGCCCGCCGCCAGCTTGAAGAGGTTGACCGAGACGGAGTCGGCGCAGGCGACCTCGTCGGGTGCGGCGCCGATCAGGGGCGCGATACGCGCCGCCGTGCGGGCCGGGAGGCCGATCCAGTCGTCCGCATTCCATCCCCCCACCAGGGACCGCCCCCACTCCTGGGCGGTGGCGCGGCGGACCGCCGCCTCGGCGCCCCGCGGGAGGGGGCCGAGGGAGTTGCCATCCAGGTAGACGCCCCCCGCCGGCAGGCGAAAGCGCCGGGACAGGGCGGCGAGGGGGTCGGCCTGGTCCAGGCGGCGGCAGGCCGCCAGGCTGTCGGGAATGGCCGCCGCGCCGCCGCCCATCAGCGGACCTTGATGAAGACCGGGTTGGCGTAGAACCAGAGGTCGTCCCAGGGGTTCTCGCCCGGGACGTCCATCGCCGGCTCGGCCTCGTCGGTCCCGGTTCCGCGCAGGCGGATGTAGCCGGAGGCCTGGACGTTCCGCAGGGTGGTCGTGAGGGTGATGAACTCGCCCTCCCGGACCCAGTCGGCGGCGGTGAAGCGGCGCTCGACCCGGGTGGTGGGGTTCTCGTCCGCCGACCGACTGGGGGCCGGGCCAGTGAGGTCGCCTCGGATCAGGTCGATCCGCTTCACCTCGGGCGACCGGCCGCCGAAGTTCTGGCCGGCGGGGTCGCGGACGCGAAGGGTGACACGCACGTCCTGGCCGCGTGAGACCGTCACCTCGCCGCCGATGCCGGCGGCCGTGGCTCCCCGGGCGACGGGGCGGACCTCCAGGTCCACCGAGGAGACCAGGTCCCCGGTAGCCACGAAGACCCGGCCATTGCGCAGGCCGTCGAGAATGTCGTCCGGCGCCTTGCGGGCCAGGACGTAGGTCTTGGCGTATTCGCCCGGCCAGAAGTCGATCCCGCCATCGGTATAGTGCCGGTGCGAGTCCGAAGTCGCGGTGATCCACCACCGGCGTCCCTCGCCGAGCATGGAGTCCCAGAACCCGCCGACCCGGGCGGTCATCTGGTCGAAGCCGCCGTAGGTGGGATGCTGGCGATAGGCGCCCCGCTTCTCGTCGGTGCGCGGCGACCCATCGGGTTTGAGGCCCCCGGCCTGGTGACCCGGCGCGCCTTCCATGCCGACCGAGACCTGGGGGGCCGCATCGTTCCAGTCGCGCAGTTCGGCCGGGGCGGTCTGGCCATACTGGCCAAGGCCCTTGGCCGACCGCGAGGGGTGGTGGGCGATCACCACCGGCGGGCGCGGCAGGGCCTTCATGTAGGTCAGGGCCTCGACCATCCGGCTTTCCTGGTCCCGGGCCGGGTCGGCGGGCCAGGCCTCGAACTTGTCGAACCTGCGCTCCAGGTCGGTCAGGTCATCCCGCTCCTGGGGCGAGGCCGGGACGATGATGCTGGAATGGTCTGCGCCAGGAGTGTTCAGCTCGAGGCCGAAGAACAGGACGAGGCCGGGAACCTCCCGGCGGGCCTTCAGCACCTCCGGATAGGTCATGTCCCGGCTGACCCGTGAATGGTTCGGGCCCCCGTGGTCCGTGGCGGCCATCCAGGACAGGCCGTATTTCTGGGCCATGCGGGCGTTGGTGGGGATGGTGTTGTTCGAGTCGCCGCCAACCACGGGCTCGGGCGCCTTGGAGAGGTCGGACCCCGGCTTCCAGTCAACGCTGAACTGGGAATGGACGTGGTGGTCCCCGGCCTGCCAGGCCCGGCCATCGTCATGTCCCCCATGGGGGGCGCCGGTCTCGTGGGCGCGGGCCACCGGGGCCAGCGTCGCTGGAAGCAGGGCGAGGAGGGAGGCCGCCGCAACGACGGACCGGCGAGCGGCGGAGGGCGGACGAGCGCGCATTCAGAGTCTCTGCGAAGCGTGACGGGGCGTGCAATGTGAAGGGTCAACGTGATGGTCCGGTGACGCCCGGCTGTCAAACCAGCGGAGGCAAGTGAAGGCTTGTCTTTTCGGCGAGTGACAGGTCATTTGCCCGGAAACAGTCTCGAGGGAGGTTCAGATGCAGCTTTGGACATGGGCGGCCGGCGTGGCGGCGGCGGGACTGCTGGCCGGCTGCGCGCCCCAGGCGGCGGACAAGACGGCGACGGTCTACACCGGCGGCGACATCCTGACCCTGGCCGGGGAAACCCCGACCTATGTGGAGGCCCTGGCGGTCCGCGATGGCAAGGTCGTCGCTGCGGGATCCCGGGCCGACGCGGTCAAGGCCGCGGGACCGGGCGCGCGCAAGGTCGACCTGAAGGGCCAGACCCTGCTTCCGGGCTTCATCGATACGCACAGCCACCTCCTGACCTACGCCGACAGCCTGGTTCAGGCGAACCTCAACCCGCCGCCCGTCGGCGGCGTGAAGTCCATCCCGGACATCCTCGCCGAGGTGAAGCGCCTGAAGGAGTCCATGAAGGCGGGGCCGGGCGTCCTGCTGGTGGGACAGGGTTACGATCCTGACTTCCTGGCCGAGAAGCGCCATCCGACCGCAGCTGAGCTGGACGCCGCTTTCCCGGACAACCCGGTCATCCTCATGCACGCCTCCGGGCACATGCTGGTGGCCAATTCCCAGGCCATGAAGACGGCGGGGGTCACCGCCGCCACCCCAGATCCGGAGGGCGGCGCCATTATCCGCAAGCCGGGGAGCCGGGAGCCCGAGGGGCTGTTCCAGGAAACCGCCATGCACCCCTTCATCCCGCAGGTGCAGGCGCCCCGGCCCCAGGACCAGAGCTTCGAACTCATCCGGCGCGCGGTCGATCACTACGCCGCCAACGGATACACCACCGCGTCAGAAGGCCTCGTCATGCCCGACAAGATGCCCCTGCTCCAGGCGGCGGCGGACAAGGGGCTCCTGAAGATCGACGTCGAGGCCCTGCCCGCCTACCTCATCGCCGACCAGCTGGTGGGGACGGGCAAGATCACCTGGGGCCAGAGGAAGAACGGGCTGAAATGGACCGGGATCAAGCTGGCCACCGACGGCTCGCCCCAGGGCAAGACCGCCTACCTGACCAAGCCCTACATGACGCCGGTTCCCGGCTGCAAGGCGGACTGCCGGGGGTTCCCCAACATCCCCCAGGATGAACTGAACCGCCTCTTCGTCCTGGCCTACAAGGACGGTGTGCAGATCTACTCGCACTGCAACGGCGACGCCTCGGTCGACATGATGATCGCGGCTCACCGCAACGCCGAGAAGACCCTCGGCAAGGTCGATCCCAACCGCCGGACGGTGATCATCCACTCACAGATCATGCGTCCGGACCAGATGGCCAGCTACAAGGCCCTGGGCCTGCTGCCCAGCTTCTTCACCAACCATGTCTACTACTGGGGCGACGTCCACCTGGCCAATCTCGGGCCGGAGCGGGCGGCCTACATCAGTCCCCTGGCCAGCGCCCTCAAGTCGGGGGTCAAGGCGACGAACCACACCGACTCGATCGTTACCCCCCTGGACCCGATGTTCCTGGTGTGGACGGCGGTCAACCGGGTGACCCGGGCTGGAAAGGTCCTCGGGCCGGACGAGCGGGTGACGCCCTACCAGGCCCTGCAGGCCCTGACCGTCAATGGCGCCTACACCTATTTCGACGAGGCCTCGAAGGGTTCCCTGGAGGTGGGTAAGACGGCGGACCTGGTCATCCTCGACCGCAATCCGCTGAAGGTGGAGCCGAACGCCATCCGCGACATCAAGGTCGTGGAGACGGTGAAGACCGGAAAGTCGGTCTACCAGGCCCCTAAGGGCTGATCCCGCCCGCCGGTCAGTGCGCGTCGTCCCAGTTGGCGGCGGCGCGCACGTCGACCACCAGCGGCACGCTGAGGGCCACGGCCGGCAGGGGCGCCGCCGCCATCACCCGGCGGATGACCTCCGAGGCTGTGGCGGCCTCCGCTTCCGGCGCCTCGAAGATAAGTTCGTCGTGCACCTGAAGCAGCATGCGGGTCTTGAGGCCGGCCGCGGCGAGTTCGCCCGGCATGCGGATCATGGCCCGGCGGATGATGTCCGCCGAGGCGCCCTGGAGGGGGGCGTTGATCGCCGCCCGGTCGCCAAAGGCGCGCTCGGCCTGGCTGCGGGCCTGGACGGCGGGGATGTGCACGCGACGCCCGAAGAGGGTGGTCACATAACCCTGCCGCCGCGCCGTCTCCTTGGCCTGGTCCATGTAGGCCCGGATCCCGGGGAAGCGCTCGAAATAGGTGCGGATATAGTCTCCGGCCTCTTCCCTCGGGATGGAGAGCTGGGCGGCCAGGCCGAAGGCGGAGATGCCGTAGACGATGCCGAAGTTGATGGCCTTGGCCCGCCGGCGGATCTCGGCGGGCATGCCCTCGATGGGAACCCCGAAGACCTCCGAGGCGGTCATGGCGTGGATGTCCAGGCCCCTGGCGAAGGCGTCCTTCAGCTGGGGGATGTCGCCCACGTGGGCCAGCAGCCTCAGCTCGATCTGGCTGTAGTCCGCACTGATCAGGACATTGCCCGGCTCGGCGACGAAGGCCTGCCGGATCTTGCGCCCCTCCTCGGTCCGGACAGGGATGTTCTGCAGGTTGGGATCCGTTGAAGAGAGCCGGCCCGTGGTGGTGGAGGCCAGGGCGTAGGAGGTATGCACCCGCCCGGTCGCCGGTGCGATGGCCGCCGCCAGGGCGTCGGTGTAGGTGCCCTTCAGCTTGGACAGCTGGCGCCAGTCGAGCAGCACCCTCGGCAGGGCGTGGCCCTCGGCGGCCAGCTCCTCAAGCACCGAGGCGTCCGTGCCCTGGGCGCCCGTGGCGGTGGTGCGGCGCGACTGGAGGCCCATCTGGCCGTACAGGACCTCGCCCACCTGCTTGGGGCTGCCGAGGTTGAAGGGATGACCGGCCAGGCGGTGGGCCTCGGCCTCCAGCTCGCCCATGCGCACGGAGAAGTCGTTGGACAGCCGGCGCAGGCGTTCGGGATCAACGCGGACCCCGGCGTTCTCCATGGCCGCCAGAACCGGCGGCATGGGGCGCTCAAGGGTCTCATAGACGGTCAGCAGGCCCTCCTTGCGAAGACGCGGACGCAGGACCCGGTAGAGCCGCAGGGTCACGTCGGCGTCCTCGGCGGCATAGGCGGTCGCCGGCTCCAGGGCCACGTGGCGGAAGCTCTTCTGGGCCTTGCCGGTTCCGGCCACCTGCTTGAAGGGGATGGGGCTGTGCCCCAGGTGCAGGCGGGACAACTCGTCCATGCCGTGCCCGTGCAGGCCGCCCTCCAGGACGTAGCTGATCAGCATGGTGTCCTCGACCGGCGACACCTGAACCCCGTAGCGGGACAGGACCCCCAGGTCGTACTTGGCGTTCTGCGCGACCTTGAGGATCGAGGGGTCCTCCAGCAGGGGCCGGAGGCGGTCGATGGCCGTCGCCAGGGGGATCTGGGTCAGGTCGCCGGGGGCGTCGAGGGCCAGGCCCGGCTCGGGCTCATGCGCCAGCGGGATGTAGCAGGCCTCGCCGGGCCCGACGGCGAGGGAGACCCCCACCAGCCCCGCCGTGGCCGAGCCCAGGGCGTCGGTCTCGGTGTCGAAGGCGATCACCCCGGCCGCCTGGGCCCGGGCGATCCAGACGTCCAGGGTCGGCAGGTCCCGGACGCAGGCGTAGGCGGCGACGTCCACAGGCTCGGCGGCGGCGGTCTGGTCGGCGGGCGCCTGGGCCTTGGCCGCCAGGTGCGCCCCGGCCACACGCCGGCCCAGGGTGTTGAGCTCCATCTCCTGGAGGAAGGCGGCGAGGGCGTCCGGGTCGGGATCGGCCACCGCCAGTTCCTCGAGGGCCGAGGGCAGGGGCGCCTGGTCGTCCAGCTGGACGAGCTGGCGGGACAGGCGGATCTGGTCGGCGAACTCCAGCAGGATCTGCCGGCGCTTGTCCTGGCGGATCTCGCCGGCCCGGGCGAGCAGGGTCTCCAGGTCGCCGTACTCGTTGATCAGCAGGGCGGCGGTCTTCACCCCGATGCCGGGGGCGCCAGGGACATTGTCCACCGGATCGCCGCACAGGGCCTGGACCTCCACGACCTTGTCGGGAAGGACGCCGAACTTCTCGACCACCTGGTCCGGCCCGATGCGGACGTTCTTCATGGTGTCGAGCATGGTGACCCGGTCGCCCACCAGCTGCATCAGGTCCTTGTCCGAGGAGATGATCGTCACCTGCCCGCCCGCCTCGCGGACCTGGCGGGCATAGGCGGCGATCAGGTCGTCAGCTTCGAAGCCCGGCTGCTCCAGGGCGTGGACGCCGAAGGCCCGGGTCGCCTCGCGCACCAGGGGGAACTGGGGGACCAGGTCCTCGGGGGCCGGCGGCCGGTGCGCCTTGTATTCGGGGTAGATCTTGTTCCGGAAGGTCTTCTCGGAATGGTCGAAGACCACCGCCAGGTGGGTCGGCGAGTCCGGCTGGGCCTTCATGTCCACCAGCAGCTTCCACAGCATGTTGCAGAAGCCGGAGACCGCCCCGATCGGCAGGCCGTCGGACTTGCGGGTCAGGGGCGGCAGGGCGTGGAAGGCCCGGAAGATGAAGCCGGAGCCGTCAACGAGGTAGAGGCGGAGGGGGGCGTCGCTCATGCACGCCATCCTAGAGTGGGCCGGCCGGGCGGTCGATCCTCGGTTGGCGGGTCAGTGGCCGCCGGAGACCTCGTAGACACCGGGCGCGTCGTCGCCATGCCCGCCGTCGAGGACGAAGCGGCGGTCGCAGTAGGGGCAGTCCACCGTCCCGTCGACCCCGAGGTCGAGGTAGACCCGCGGATGGCCCAGGGCGCCGCCGACGCCGTCGCAGGCCACCCTGTGGGCGTGGACACGGACGACTTCCGGTTCGGGACCCGGGGCGGCGGGGGCGGGGGTGTCGGACTTGCGGGCCATTGGGGATCTCCCTCGCCGGGAGCGCTTGGCGGCGGCCCGGGCAGGCTCTAGGTATGCGAGCCCGGCTTTCGTCGTCAATGCGCCGGAGCCCTGGAGGTCGCCATGAGCCTGCCCGACTACGCCATCGAGGCCCGGAACGTGGTCAAGACCTACGCCGCGACCAAGACGACGCCGCAGATGCAGGCCCTGAAGGGGATAGACCTCCTGGTGCCGCGCGGGTCGGTCTTCGGCCTGCTCGGCCCCAACGGCGCCGGTAAGTCGACCTTCATCAACATCCTGGCCGGCCTGGTGCGCAAGACCTCCGGCACGGTCAAGATCTGGGGCCGGGACATCGATGAGCGCCCGCGGGACGCCCGGGCCGCCATCGGCGTGGTGCCCCAGGAGATCGCCGCCGACCCCTTCTTCACGCCCCGGGAATCCCTCGAGGTCCAGGCCGGCATGTACGGCGTACCCCCCAAGGAGCGCCGCTCCATGGAGCTGCTGACCGCCCTCGGCCTGGCCGACAAGGCCGAGGCCTATGTGCGGCAGCTCTCCGGCGGCATGAAGCGGCGCCTGATGGTCGCCAAGGCCATGACCCACAATCCGCCCGTCCTGATCCTCGACGAGCCCACCGCCGGCGTGGACGTGGAGCTGCGCCGCCAGCTCTGGCGCTATGTGGTCGAGCTCAACCAGAAGGGCGTGACCATCGTCCTGACCACCCACTACCTGGAAGAGGCGCAGGAGCTCTGCGACCAGATCGCAATCATCAACCGGGGCGAGGTGGTGGCCTGCGAGGCCACCGGCGATCTCCTGGGCCGGATCGACACCCGCGCCGTGGTGGTGACCCCCGAGACGCCGGTGGAAGCCGCCCCGTCCCTCGCCGGCTTCGAGACCCGCCTGCGCCCGGGCGGCGCCTTCGCCGTGACCTACCGCACGGGCGAATCCAGCGTCGAGCAGGTGCTGGCCGCCGTCCGCGCCGCCGGCCTCTCCGTGCGCGACGTGACCACCGAGGACCCCAGCCTCGAGGATGTCTTCATGGCCCTCACCTACGGCGCCGCAGACCGCGCCGGCTGACTTCAAGCAAGGATACCCAGATGCTCCGAGTGACCCTGGCCGCCGCCCTCCTCGCGACAGCCGCCCCCGCCTTCGCCGCCGATGTGAACCGGATCGTCCTGAACGGCTCCGATGAGGGCCTGGCGGTCAACGTCGTCGCCGACGAGGGCGAGGGCGAACCCCGCAGCACGGGCAGCTACGCCCTTCGCCTCTACAAGTCCGGGGACCCGTCCTATCCCTTCGACGCCTTCCTCGCCGGCGCCGTGCGCGCCCGGGACGGCGCCCTGGAGGCCCTGAAGTTCGCCGACCTCAACCGCGACGGGAAGAACGAGATCATCGTCGTCGTCCGCTCCGCGGGGTCGGGCGGCTACCTCTCCGCCGACGCCTACCGCCTGCAGAAGGGCGCCCTTGTCCTGGCCGCGTCGAAGTCCGGCCTGCCGGCGGACGCCGACCCCGTCGCCGCCCTGTCCAGCGGGCGCAAGGGCTCCAGGTAGGTCCTAGCGGCCCTTGAAGACCGGCGGGCGCTTCTCGAAGAAGGCCTGGCGGGCCTCCTTGGCGTCCTCGCTGGCGAAGGCGATGCGGATGTTCGAGACCTCGTAGCGCAGCTGCACCTCGGGATCGGGGGTCTCGTAGGACTTGACCATGCCCCGCTTCAGCAGGCGCAGGGTGATGGGCGACCAGGCGCAGAGGCTCTGGCAATAGGCCTGGAAGCGCTCCTGGAAGTCGGCGTCCGCCACCGCCTCGCCGGCCAGGCCCCAGGCAACGGCCTCCTCGCCGGTCACCGTGCGGTTCTCCATCATGAAGCGCATGGCGCGCTCGTAGCCCATGGCCTGGGGCAGGGTGATGGTGAGGCCCGCGTCCGGCGAGCCGCCGATCCGGGTGTAGCCCGCCATCAGCCGCGCCGAATGGGCCACGAGGCGGACGTCGCAGGCCATGGCCAGGCCCAGTCCCGCCCCCACGGCCACACCGTTGATCCCGCCGACCACCGGCTTGTCGCAGATCTTGCGGAGGGTCAGGACGAACTGGCCGACCCAGCCGATGTCGTCCAGCTGGGCGGCCTGGGGGCTCAGGGGCGTGTAGGGCTTGGCGCCGGGCGTCAGGTCCAGGCCCGCGCAGAAGGCGTCGCCCGTGCCGGTCAGGCCCACCACCCAGACGTTGTCGTCGGCGGCGGCCTCGCGCACGGCCTCGATCACGCCCCAGGCGAGCTCCAGGGAGATGGCGTTCTTCTTCTCGGGCCGGTTGAGGGTGATGTAGCGGACGTGGCCTTCGTCGCGGACGGTGACGAGATCGCTCAATTCGGGAACTCCGGGGTTCGGGGGCGGGGGTCAGTCCCTCATGGCGCCGTGCTCGATCATGTGATCGGCGGCGCTGCCCAGCATCTGGATGAACATGTCGTCGCCCCGGGCCGTGCGAGTCACGACCATGGCGGCGAAGAAGGCGGTCAGGAACAACAGGTAGGCGCCCTGGCCATAGTGACGGCGCAGGTCGGCCATGGCGTAGCCGCTGACGCCGTGGGCGGTGAGAGTGTCGTGGTAGAGCTTCAGGAGCTCGTCCTCATGGGCCCGGCGGACCTCCCCCGGAAGGGCGCCCGCCAGGAAATAGGCCAGGTCCGTGGGCCCCGCCCCGTAGGCGAAGGACTGCCAGTCCAGGACGGTGACGGGGTATCCGCCCTCCGGCGTGCCGAACATCATGTTGTCGGGGCGGAAGTCATTGTGGGTCAGGCAGCGCGGCCCGTCATGCCTCTGGCCCAGCCAGGAATAGCGGGTCGAGACCCAGTCCCCGACCTCGGTCCATTCCGGCTTCAGGCGTCCGGCGTAGCGGTCCTTGAAGCCCGCCCAGAGCATGGCCACGGCATCATCGCCCACCGGGCTGCTGGGGCCGGCCTTCGACCCCGACACCCAGGGCAGGTCGTCCAGCCCATCGTCGCCCCAGTGTGAGGCGTGCAGCAGGCCAGCCTGCACGGTGACCAGGCGGGCCTGCTCCAGGGTCACCCCGCGCAGCTGGTCGCCCTGCCCGGCGGGGGCCAGGTCCTCCATCATCAGGACGAAGTTATGGGTCGCCTCGTCGACGTCGGTGAACCAGCAGCGGGGCGTATGCACCAGGGCCTTTGGCGCAAGGTGCTGGTAGAACCGGACCTCGCGCAGGTAGTTGCCCAGGGCCACGCCGGTGGCGCGGCTCTCCGCCCCGGCCGAGGGGAACTTGCCCACCAGGGAGTCCGGGGCGCCCTCGCCGCGCCGGGCGTAGTCGAGGGTGAAGCGGACGCTGTCGCCGATCTGGCCTGTCCCCACGGCCTTCGCCGTGAAGCTTCGGACCCCGGCGTCAACCCCGCCGGCGGCGAGGACGGAGTTCAGCCAGGCGGCGTCGATGTCGCCGGGTTCGCGGATGTCAGGTCGGGTCATGGAAGCTGGTGCACGTAGACTTCGTTGTGGGTGATGCGGTCGCCGTCGAGCAGGACCATGTCGAAGCCGCGGATCCGGCCCAGGGCGCCGCCCTCGCCGATGTCGCAGTACCAGCGGCCGCAGAAGCCCCCGGGAATCGGCCAGACCGCGTCCGGCGTGTAGGTCATGGGCGGCGTGGCCGCGAACAGACCCGTCAGATAGGCGCGCAGGGCGTCATTGCCCTTAAGCCCCGCCGCCGTCTGCGGGTCCTGGTAGCTGCAGTCGGCGGCGTAGAAGCTGCAGAGCCGGTCCACGTCCTTGTCCGTCCAGGCCTTAAGCCAGTCGGCGTTGTAGGCGGCGATGTCGATCCCGCTCATTCGGCGGCCTCCGCAAGTCCGAGGACCCGGGCCCGATGGGCCTCGGTGAAGAGTTCCGCCGGTACGGTCTCCGGACCCGCCATGACGGCGAAGGCGTGGGCCTTGAGCCCCGGATCGGCCAGGGCCCGGTCGTGCAGGTCCTTCCGCCGCGCCGCAGCCTCGGGCCCGAACTCCATGTCCAGGGCCGCCTGGATCCGGGCGGTGAACCTCAGGCGCCGCATGCGTTCGGCGCGCTCGGCGGCGTAGGACGAAAAGTCCGGGACCCGGCCGGCCGGGACGGACTTCAGGAGGTCAGAGACGATCCGGACGTCCCGGTAGGTGATCGACATGCCCAGGCCGATGATCGGGTCATTCCACCCCGCCGCATCACCCACCAGCACCGCGCCCATGGCGAAGGGCTTGTCGGTCCAGGAATCCGCGTTGATGAAGGCGCCGACGGGGCCGGCGGGCCGCCCGGCCACCAGGCGGGCGTTCCCCGGGCTGCAGGCGACAGCGAAGGCGTCCAGGAAGCGGCGGGCGCCATCCGGACCCTGGAACCGCCGGGCCTGGTCCAGGGCGAACCCGCCATAGACGCGCACCCTGCCTTCACCCTGCGGGAAGGCCAGGAAGCCGAAGTCTCCTTCCGTGCCGATGGCCTGGGTGTCCTCGGGCCAGCCCTCGACCCCCTCGACCAGCAGGCCGGCGAACCAGTGGTGGGGCGCGTCCTGGTGAAGGACGATGCCCGCCGCCTCACGCACGGCGGAGGTCCGACCATCCGCGCCCACCACCAGGGGGGCCCGGGCCATGAGCACCTCGCCGCCCGCCTCGAAGGTGACGCAGGGGTCCGAACCGGTGCGGATCTCCGTCACGGCCACGCCCCGCCGGGCGTCGGCCCCAGCCGCCAGGGCCGCGTCGAACAGGGCCTGGCAGTGGATGGGGTGGCGGAGGCACAGAGGGCCCGGCACGCCGGGAGCGAAGATGTCGAGGGGCAGGGGCGCCGCCTCGGCCGCCCTCGGGGACAGGGTCTCGTCATAGGTGATGTGGCGGCGGAGGTGGTGGCCGCCCGCCGCCATGAGGGTGTCATAGAGGCCGAGGGTGCGGGTCTCGACCACCCCCCAGGGGGCGATCCACTCGCCGCGCACCCGGTCGACATAGGTCTCGGTCTGCTCAAGCAGCAGCACCTTGCGCCCGGCGCGCGCCATGACCGTGGACAGGGCCCCGCCGCCGACCCCGCCGCCCACGACGATCAGGTCGTAGTCGCCGATCTCCCGCGCTCCGCCTTCCTGGCCCATGACGTCCCTCCCGCGCAGCCGTCCCGGCCGCGGTCTCATTCGTGACCATCATATGAAAGGCCCGCAGGGGCGGGCGCAAGACTTCCCCCGCGGCGCCCGGAGGGCGAGGGGCTCAGGCCTCTCCGGCCAGCGCCAGGGCGAGGTAGTCGAGGGCCAGGACATAGCCCTGCACCCCGAGGCCAGCGATGACCCCGGTCACCCCCGCGCTCATGATGGAGTGACCGCGCCAGTCCGCCTCCACTGTGCGCTTGTGGATGTTGGAGATGTGCACTTCCACCACCGGGCCTTCGCACATTTTCAGGGCGTCCAGCACCGGGGCCGAGAAGTGGCTGAAGCCTGCCGGATTGATCACCAGGCCCGCGTCCTTCCGGGCGGCCTGGATCCAGTCGATCATCTCGTATTCGCGGTTGGTCTGCCGGAACTCGAGGTCGAAGCCATGGCGCGCCGCGGCGGCCTGACACAGCGCCTCCACGTCGGCCAGGGTGCGCGAGCCATAGAGATGCGGCTCCCGCTGGCCCAGCAGGTTCAGGTTCGGACCGTTCAGCACATGGACCCGGCGGCTCATGGCGCCCTCCCGCGACAGACGCCGCCCAGCGGGGACGGCGAAAAGGCCTTAGCCCCTTGCGGCGCGGATGTGAACCGGGGGGCGCTCAGGCGTAGAAGGCCGGGTGGAAGCGGAACCGGCCGTCCGGAATGCCGCCCGACAGGGACAGGACCATGAAGTACTCCGGCGGCTCGGCCTCCGGCGCGTGACCGGGGGCCGGAAGGAACCCGTGCCGGGGATAGTAGTTGGGGTCCCCCGTAAGGATGCAGCCTCGCGCGTCCTGGTCCGAGAGCCACCGCTTGGCCTCGGCGATGAGGGCGCCGCCGACACCCTGCCTCTGCAGCGCGGGTTCGACGGAAATCGGGCCGAGCCCAAACCAACCCGCCTCCCCGCTTTCGTGGGTGACCGGAGAGAGGGCCACGTGCCCGACGACCTCGCCCCGGTGCTCCGCGACGAGCGAGAGGCTGAGGGCGCCCAGGTCGCGCAGGACACCGATCAGCACCTGCTCGTCGCCGGCCGCGAAGGGCATGGGCGCAAAGGCCCGCCGGGTGAGATCGAAGATGGCGGGAGGATCTGCCTCGACTTCGGGCCGGATCCGGATGGCCGGGGGGTTCATGCCTGGACCTCTACGGCGCTGGACCGGGGGAAATGGTGCCGCCTAGGTGACTCGAACACCTGACCTACGCATTACGAAAGAGACTGAATAACTCTTAGAATTGATATTTTTCATAGACTTAGTTTCGTCCTTGGGCAGGCGACTCCAATAACCCACCCTCTTCCCAGACTGGCCAATACGGGCGGATTCGCTGTCTCCGAGTTTAAGCGCTTTGGTTCGGGAAGCGCGGAAAAAACGACCCGCTGCATACCTCTAGACGTCATGAGTCGAACAGGCTCTCACCGAGGCGCATCATCCTGTGCTCGAGCCGATGGCAAGTCGGACAGAGAAGTGCGAAATCCTCCATCCGCGTCACCCTTTTTCCTAGGGAAAGGGGAGTTTTGTGGTGGACGTCCAAGAGAGATCGGGCGGGGATTTTCCTCCCAGCGATCAGGGGAACCGGATCAAAACTGCACTGATCGCAACGAAGCGCCCCCTCCCTTCGGCGGCTGATCACGAAGCTGTTCGCCAGCCACGCAGCTCGGCGCCTTAGCTTCGTTTTGGCCTTCTCGTCCCAACCCTCGAGCGCCTCGTCGCTCAGGTCGGTGCTGAGATTTCTGAGAAGCACAGGGTCGACGTCACTCGCCTCGGCACTCTCGAATTCGTGATGGTGCAAGATCCACTCGTTCGCCGCAGGCCGCTCCTGGATTTCGAGATGGGCGATTGCCGCACGCTCTTCATCATTCAGGGGACGAAGCGTTGCAGAGGCGTGCGCAAAGAGACGGCGATAGCTGACCTCACCGAAGAGGTCCCTGGCGCGCGGTTTCGACGGGATCGAGTAGCTACGGACGATGGGAAAGGCGACCGACCAACGGTGCCGTTTATCACCCTGCGCCCACATGTCCTGAAGTCGGCTGTAGGCCTCCTCGCCAATGACCTTGGCCAGGGGAAGCGGCGTGGGGATGAGCCGGTGCACGCCAGCAAGCCTGCCCGCCACCTCCTGATGGTGCTCTAAATCTTTCAGGAACACCGGGTCGCGCTGGAACCCGGCGTTTGGCTTGCTGAATGTCTCCGTAATGTACTCGAGGACATAGCCATCGCGGGCCTGACCGTTGATTGTGCTCTGGCACTGCGCAGCAGCACTGGGACCGGAAGACGTAGGGGTAAAGCCAATCCAGTCGGTGGCCTGCAGCCAGTCGGCCTTTGACGCAGTGACTGGTCGATCGAGTTCACCGATCCGCATCTGAGTCGCTCCCGTTCGAGATCAAGTGAGAAAGACCTCCTACTCTGGCGCTCAAGAGATCGGGTCAAATTGTCTACCCCATTGGGATGACACAAGCGCCATTTCCCATCTCGACAACGTCGCCGTTACCCTCTTGGGAGAAAGGCGCAGGTTAACTCTCCGGCTTGAACCGGTCACGCGCAACAGCGTCATAGGCGAAGGCAGATACAGGATCGGGGTGGTCAGACTGATGACGAATTCAGCCCCCGGGAATAAGATCAGCGGGTTGGTCTTGGGACGAGCCCTAGTCTCCCGGATCGCTTCCGTTAGACCTCCCGAAACACCAATCTGAGGCTATCAAACCCGGCGTCCATGCCAAATAATCGGATTCATTGATCAGGTACACGCCTGGGATTTCGGCATCAGGCTCATGGATCGGCGAGCTTTTTGAGGAGTGTTCTTCGCGATGGGATGGGTTTCGATGAGGGAGGATATCGAGGCATACAGCCGAGATTTCTCATCTTTTGTACAATCGATCTCGTCTAATGAAATCGATAATTCCCCGAAACTTGCCAAAATGATTGATAGCGGAAGACATATAGTTGAAAAAATTGAGAAACTCATCGATTTAATCGGTGAGTCTGATAGTCAAAAGGAATCGCATATTCTCTCATTAGTTTCAGAGAATTCCTTTTTGAAGAAGAATATTGAAAATTTAGAAATGAAGTGCGCCGATTTATCGATCGAAGTTGCTCGTATCAATCATTTGAGAGCGTCTGAATCAGAATCCTTAAAGCGCGAAATCCAATCGCTTCGAACGCTATTCCAATCGGAACGGCTCAAAAAGGAAGCTTTGATGTCGATAAATAAAAACAAGATCATGGAGGCTGCCCGGAAACGAGGCCTTCTGGCGCAGAAAATGAAATCTGATAGCGATCCAAATAATAATATTCCAAAGAAGAAAAAATCAATCAAATCAAGGAGAGCTAAATTATAGTCTGGGTGGTTGAGGGTTCTTCGGCGCCGCTACAAGCTGCCCGCGCGCCGGCTCCTCAACGCGTCCGCACGAACGGGGAGTTGGGAACTGTCCAGGCCGGCCGGTGCCTCCGGATCATGAGGGGCTTAACCTGCATGGCCACCTCCCGCGCATGAGCGTCAAAGCCGGTGATCAGGACTTCAACCCGAAGCTCGTCGAGATGCTCACGGATAAGCCGGCCAGCGTAATGGCGCCGACCGCTCGAGCTTGGCCGCCGAAAATCGGATAGCCGCTTCGCAAGCCCGCCATTCCTTCCCACACCCGTGCCTAGGGCGCTGATCTTGTTTCCAAGGAAGACCCGGTAGAGGCCGACCTTGTGCCGAAGTTCGGGATGATAGCGCGTCAGGCCTTCAGGGACGGGCTCCCACAACCTGTCCCACTCCTCGATGCGCTTGCCGCCAATCGGCGACGATTGAACCTTCGTCATCACGAATACCTTTTGAAAATCTGTTCTGAGATCCCCGCCTGCGAGCCAGCCGAAGCCAGCGCACAGGCGGGGAAGAGGGTCAGAGGGCTTGCTTCGCAGCACCGGCCTCGACAGCCCGGAGCAGGGTGTCGTTGGCGAGGTGGGAGTACCGTTGGGTCGACTGGTAACTCGCGTGGCCCAGCACCTTACCGACCGCGAAGAGATCGACGCCGCTGTTGACCATGAACGACGCCGCAGAGTGCCTCAGATCGTGGATCCGCAGCCCCGGCAGTCTCGCTACGCGTATGGCCCTTAGCCATCCGTGCCTGATGGACACGAAGGGCTTCAAGGTTTCCGGGTTCGGGAGCAACCAGGGGCAACCCTTAAACCGCGGCAGGGTCTCCAAGATCTCCAGGGCGGCGCTGGATAGAGGCACGTAGCGGGGCTTGCCGGTCTTACTCGTCGGAATGAACCAGGCGCGGCGTTCGACATCGACGTGCTCCCATCTGGCATCGAGCAGCTCCCGCACCCGAGCGCCCGTCAACAGAAGTAATCCCACGATATGGCGAAGCTGAGTGTTCTGGGACTCCGCCACTGCCAGCCGAAGCCGTGCGGCCTCTTCTGCGGTGAGGAACCGCTCACGGGCATTGTTCAGCGGCTTCCTGGGTAAGCCCCGCGTTGGGTTCCGGTCGCAGCCCGGCACGTCCCATCGGGAGCCCAACACAAACGAGCGCCCGAAAATGACCCTGATCTTCTCAACCGTGGCCGGCGCCAGCCCTGAGGCTTGCTTGTCGCTGAGCCATTGAGCCACCGAACGGCTGTTGATGTCCGTCAGCCGCGTCCTGCCCCATTTGGGAAGGATGTGGCGGCGGACGTACATTTCAGTATCGGCGTAGGACCGTTGGTGAAGCTTGGCGTCTGCGAGGTGCATGGCCGCCAACTCGCTGTAGAGCGGGATCGATTTCACCAGGGCCTTTGTGGCGCCGGGGTCTCCCCCCATGACCACTTCCGACCGGAGCTGCAGAGCCCTCTTCTTTGCGTCGGCGAACCGGATGTCCTGGTAGCGGCCGATCTTGAACTGCTTCTGGCGTCCGCCTTGGTCTTGATAGCGCAGATAGTAGGTCCGGCCGCCGCTGGCGCGACACTCCAGAACGAATCCCGTGATGGCTTCGTCGTACCAGTCGGTCTTTGCCTTGCCGGGTTCGCACTCGGCGGTGGCTGCAAACGCGTAATCTAGTTTTGCCTTAGGCATGTATGGTCTCCTTGTGTGTTGAGGATCGACGCGTGAGCGCCGGGGAGCCGCGGCGGGGCGCGGCGGGGCGCGGCGGCCAAGGGTGAAATTTGAGAGAGCCAGACGGCTCCGGAGGCTGTCGGAGAGACGCCCCAGTGGGTGCGGGATTAGGTGTGGCCACGGAGGCGCGAAGAACGCCCAGCGGGCTACGCTCTGGCAGAGGGATGGCCGGGGCAGTTTTTCAGGGTTTCAGTCTCGCGCGGTGCGCCCTTGGCCGCCGTCGACGGGCGCCGCCTGGAGCCTGAGAAACTGAAAAACTGCGAGGCTGGCGGCCCTAGTCGCCTGGCTTCCGTTGGTCGATGAGCCGATAGACCCGGACGCCCCTAGGGCCCTTTTGGAAGTTCCAAAGGTGTGTGAAGGGCTTGTCGCCGGTGTAGCGCTCCAGAACCTCGATAGCCGCGCGATGGGATACGCCGCACTCCTTTGCGACGGCCTTCGCCAAAGCCATCTTGCCGTCCGTGCTACCCGCCTGGAGACGCCGGACTATGGCGTTCATTACGGGAGGATCGCTGACCTCGTCGCTTTCGGTGGCGTAGTCGTCCAGGTCATCGGGATCGATGGGGAGCACTGACGCCAGCTTCTCTGGGTAGCTGACGCCCGATTTGGCCGTGTAGGCGTAGGCCACGGTCTCGGGGCTGTCGGCTCTGCACTTCTTCTTGCTGAAGCTGGCGCCCCTCACGTCGGGGCGGCGTTTGGACGTGATCGGCTGACCCACATAGACGGCGTCGAAGTCTTCCAGGATGTCTGTTGTGCCCTGGTACCGCGGAGAACCATCGGCATTGGGGTTCTTCGCGGTGTGGCCGAGGGCGACGATGGTGCCGGACGCCATTACATACTGGCGGCAAACCTGAGCGAACTCGCTGCTCCGCTTCTTGTCCATCAGATCGGTGAACTTCTTCATCGTATCGAGAACGATGCAGGTGCCCGAGGCCAGCCCCTCGTCAATCATCTCGGTCATAATCGCTGCGAGCTGATCGCTCCTGAATCCCTTGAAGCCGGGCGCAAGCATGTTTGCGCCGGCGTCATCCATCAGTCGCAGCTTGTCGGCGAGCCCCTGGCTGCTGTCGTCAGCGTTCACGAAATAGAGCTTGCTGGGATCTATATGGCCGGCGTCGATCGCATCGAGGCACAGCTTCAGCACGACCAGCGTCTTTCCGGTGTTGGGCGCTGCGTAGATCATCGTGGATTGCCCCTGCATGACGAACTTTCCGAGCAGAGGCCTGGTCTCTGCGGCTCTCGCCTCAAGTTCGTCCGCCATGCCCCGAAGACTGAACCTGCTGAGGGGAGGCTTGGGAGCCCGCTCTTGAGGTTCGGGCCGGGTCAGATCCTGGGCGCCAGGTCTGGCTCTCGGTTCGCCCGGCGATTGGCGCAGACTGGGTGCGCGAAGTCCGGACGGATTGATACTGCTTTGCGAAATGGTGTCGTTGGGCATCGCACCCCTCCGAACAAGTGTGAACCGTGATGGGTCCGCTCTTGCGGAAGGCAACGGGACTTCCATTTCCAGGAGGCAGCCGCCACGGATAAGGCGTCCCGGTCGATGGAAGCGGGCCGCCAAAACAGGCGGCCCAGCACAGGTCAAATGAAGCAAAATTCTTCAGAGATCGTCTAAACGCGAGATCAAGCGCCGTCAACTTTTAAATTTGGCGACCTCTCCCATATACTGACTACGGGCTCTGATTACGACATTATCGATCGATAACGTTAGAAAAACGGCCTCCCAATGTTTCAGCCTCTTTGGTAGGCAATCTCCGTCTGAACTACCGGACGGCGCTCTGGTTCGGCCCCTTGGGAAAAACAAGCTGAAGGCGCTTTACGACCGGCCCAACGCTAAGCGGCTTTATCATCTATAATCCACGCGAGCTTGCTAGCGCGCCCTAGGCTTATGGTCCGCTCGATCGTTCGCCCGCCTACAGGTAGCCGGGGTTCAGATTGCATACCCCCTCAACGGCAAGGCGACCCGTGTGAGGTTGATCACACGGGCGCTTGGCTGCCGGATTGGAGCGTGGTCGGTTGCCGAGCGGTTCCTTGTTTGTTCTATTATGGATCCGGCCGGTTGGCGACGCCGAGGCAGTTGAACCGTAGCGTGAAGTTGGTGCCGGGATCGTCAGCCACGAAGACGATCATTCCGACGTCGTCGGTTAAGGCGTAGGCAAGCTCGAACCACGAGCCGTGGTCCTCCATCCATTCCCAGCCGGGTTGGTGGGCCTGGTCCCAGGTGATCGGAAAGCCCACAGCCTCATGGATGACCTCTGATGAGTCACCCGGCTGAACGACGACAAACAGGACGATCTCGCTAAGGGGACGGGCGCGATCATCGTCCATCTGCCAGGCCCGCAGGCCAATCAGGGCGCGCAGATTGGGGTCGAGCTTCGGATTGGTAAGCGCAGCCGTGACGGCGACGCGGTCGGTGAGTGAGAGCATTGGGGTTCCTTTCAGGACAAAGAAAAAGCCCCCGTGACCGTGGTCA
Organism: Phenylobacterium parvum; assembly: GCF_003150835.1. Taxonomy (NCBI): domain Bacteria; kingdom Pseudomonadati; phylum Pseudomonadota; class Alphaproteobacteria; order Caulobacterales; family Caulobacteraceae; genus Phenylobacterium; species Phenylobacterium parvum. The sequence goes on from NZ_CP029479.1 coordinate 2,707,101, forward strand.
CGAGAGCTCGGGCGGTCGGAGATTTTTGCCCGCAAGGGCGGCAGTGAAGTTTGTTAGGTCCTTGGTTCGTTTGGGGTTCGGCCGGGTTGGTAAGGCCCCGGCGGCGTAGCCTTTAAGCGGAACTGGGCAGCGTCATTACCGTCCGCCGCAGAGGACCGAAGGCAAAACGCTGCAAGCGGTTACTCGCGCAAAAACGGGCTAGAAGGGTCGATGGCCTACCGCTTCACATAAGATACCCAAATAAGCGCAGAGCCGAGGATGCACATGCGCCTAGACGCTTTAGCACCGGGTCCAGGCTAGCCAGGGAAGTAGGCTCTGACCTTCACGTCGGGGTTGCCAACGACGCGAAGCGGAACCTCGAAGTAGGACTTAACGTTCATCTCGGCCTGCTGTCTGGCGTTTTCCATGATGCTGGGCTGCTGAGCCATCTTGATGAACGCATTGCGCGCTTGGCTATAGTTCTTCCGCTCGAGCTCACTGACGACTTCGGCGCTGAGGGTCATGAGCCCATTGTTGATCTGGCGGGAACGCTCCGGCTGAAAGGCGACATCGTCGAGCTTCAGGGCGGGAAGCTTGACCAGCACGAGCTTGGAGCGCTCGTCGTATGTCACATCCTCCTCATTGAGGTCCTTCATATCCAGGTAGTAGACGACGGTAGCGGGCACATAGAGGTCCTGCTGGCCGTTCAGCAGGCCTGCGAGCGCAGTCTTCTCGATCGAGACCCGGACCTCACCCGAAAATCGATAGACGACGAGCTGGTTCTCGGAGCGAAGGCTCTCGACCGTCGCTGATAGGACGCGGGTGGTTTCTCTGCTCAGGAAGCCGGCGCTTTTGACGTTGGTGTCCAGGATTTCCCTGGGGGCCGTCTTGTAGCCGGTAAAATAGCCAGCCCCGAAGAGCATCGCCGCTGCTGATATACCTGAAACGAGCGTGAGTCTGATTGTGTTTTCCAATGATTGTCTCCTCGTACTTTTAAGATTGATGATTGTTGTCGCATATCCGGACGCAATAGTCCCTTAAATCCGCCCTATTTAATTTTGAAAAACCCGTAACGTTTCGGGGGAATTTCCGGTGAATATTCTATCCCCAACAATAATAAAATGCTCGGGGGTTCCCATGATAGGACCTAAAGGAAGCGGCTCACCTCATAGGGGTGCTCATCGCCGTCGTCAGTCTTCACACCCCGACATCAGAATTTTGTTCATTTCCTTGTCGCAGATCGGAAGGCTGCCAGTGGTATGCAGGTTGGGGTCGCCACCTGTCTGCGTCGCCATTAGAGCTTCGCATCGAAGTTGAGCGAGGCGAGCGTCGAGTTGACGTGATTGAGTTCTCTCAGGTGACGGAAGTGCTAGGCCGCAATCCATCGAAGCTGCTCGAGGAGTTCCTGGATTTGGAGGGCCGATGAAGCGCTGAGGGGGGAGCGCCGCTGCCGAGCCGGCCACATGTTTGGGGGCTGTATGTCATTTGCATGATCGATGCCTTATGGACGCTGCGAGTTGCGGAGAGGCAGCATAGCTGCATTTGTGTTTGACTGCCCTTGAGGGGGTGAATCTGTTGTGAGGCCAAATGGCGCATCGTGAACTCAAGGTCATGATCTCGAGTCGATCGGATAACTTCGAAATTCCTGATGGGAACGGCGGGCTGATGAAGCTCCGCGCCGCGCGCGAAACATTGAAGGCCGATCTTGAAGCGGCGTTGTTTTTGGACAGGCCGCTGCTGAAAGTCTGGATTAACGAACGTGAACATGGCGCGGGCGGGCAAACGGCGTGGGACCAATGTCTTGCGGAGGCCAAGGCCTGCGACCTATTCATCTGCCTGTACGACGGACACGCGGGGTGGAAGTTGAAGGGCAGCAAGCTCGGAATCTGCCAAGCTGAGTTTGATGCCGCGTTCAATAATTCTCCTGGAAAGGTTCAAGTCGTCCGACTGCCCAAGGCGACGCTCAAAGCCGGCGACGTCGCGGGGAGGAATTTCTTGGACGCGCTTAACAGCTCTCAGTGGTTTGAGACTCAACCCCAGAGCGACTGGCCTGAAATTCGGGCGAAAATCCACTCCCTAGTCCATCAAATGGTCTTGGGAGCTTTGCATGAAGGCGTTAGACAATATCGGAAGAGCGGCCCGAACCTAGGTCAGGCGCTCAACTGGTCACGCATGACATTCTTTGACCGCTCGAGTGCTATCCAAGCCGCAATCGCGAGTGAGATCGCCGAGACCGCCGGCTGTGAGACGCTGGAGGCGGCGCGAGGCTTGGTGGCCCTCCGGACTATCCGCGACACTCGCGTCCTGTTTTCCTGCCATGGCGCACCACGGTCGCTGGGCGAGGCAGCAGGTCGAGAAGCGGTCGGTCGACCATTTCTGAACGACCATAACCTGAGCGCCGCCAAAAGTTGGGAACAGTCAGACGCTGGCCCTGTCCACTTGGTGGGATGCCCAAAAGGCGTAACTGAACTTCAGGCACTCGCGCTGCTTGGAGCAACTGACGTGACGATTGTACCTGGAACATTCGGTGTTTACGCGGCTGATCGCAGCCACATGGTACAAATTTGCCTACTTTCAGGTTGCACGGACCCCGGCAGCACCCGAAACGCAGTCCAACGCTTTCTTGAATGGTTGGAACGGTCGGGGGAATTCGAACAACTTAATCGGCGCGCCCGCTCACGTCGTCGCATCGTCGAGACCATTATAGGAGAGATGCACCCGTCCACGTGAGGAAGCCTCACTGCAGCGTTTGGAGGTCTGATCGTTCTTCCTCCCAGCTATCGCCTCACCTGCCCCTGAGTTATCCGACCGATCTGAGCTATTAGGGGGAAAGCCTGGCTGATGCGGCGGCCAGGCAGTTCCCTGACTGGCGGGATGGGGACTTGGTGGTGTTTACGGGAGTTCCGAGGCCATAGTCCGTTAGCCCCTCATTTTCGAACTCAAAGCAGGCGCCCACGTGCCGAGAGGTAGCATAATCTGGGTCGGGAGCCGTCACGGCTCAGATCGGTCCGCTAATGGCGGCATTGCCGCCATGCTGGAAAATTCCTGCCATGTGGGGCATTTTAATCGTTTCCGTATTCTGGCTCGTACTCCATCTCCCGCTCCTGCTTTTCAAAGTGGGTGTGATCGATCTCGGCCGAATGTAACTCTTCACTGCCGATAAGGCTGAGTTCGCATGCTGAACATTTGAATTCCTCGGCAACGAACTCCTGGTTAACAATCTCCCAGACCCCATCCTCGCCAACCTCTTCGGCAATGTCCTCCCCTGTCTGTCCACCAGCAACGAAGGCGCGACATCCACACGCAGGACACGTTTCTGCCCAGACTTTATCGTGCAAGTCGGGGAACAGGCTTGCCTGCCTGTAGGGTTCAACCAAGGCCGATTCGGCGTGTCGCCGTTCCCGCTCAGCCTTCTTGAGGTCCCGAAAGGCTTTCCGATGCGCCTCGATGCGCAATTTGATCGCGGCGCTCCTGGCCGCCCGAGCTTCCATAAGTAATCTTCGCGGCGCTCGGGCATCCGCTGCGCCGATCCAGTCCTCTAACGACGCTTCAATGTGCAGAAGTATCGTGTCGCATGAACGCCAGTATCTTTCCTCCCATGCATCCAGATGCATAGTCTTAAACGGCAGGTCGGCAGAGTGTAGCTCAGCATTCCGGCGCTCTGCCATAGATATACAGAATGTACGCTGAATTCCATCGAAGCGCGGAATCAAGCGGGTAAGGCGCTCGAACAGCGTCTTGGCCGAGATCGTCTTTACGTCTGTTGTACTATTAATACCAGCAGCCACGAAGAGCGATTCCGAGTGCTGTGGGTCGACGACAAGACAAGGATGCTGGCGGGACAGGGCCGCCTTTCCCAGCAGTTCGAGCGCTAGCGACGCCCAGAGTTGATACTCTTCGAGGTCGGCAGCAGCCTTACGCGTCATCGCTCGGCTCATGTAAACCTTGGACTTCGCATATAGCGCGTCACTGTTGATTGCGATGAAGACATCATCAGGCATCGATCAGGATCCTTGAAATCCGGCGTCCTACGCTGCCTTCCGCCGACGCTCGCCCATGAAGCACCCGCCAGTTGTCGAGCAATAGAAGCTCACCGGCACGCCAGTGATGCTGGACGGGTAAAGAGCGCGCGATGTGATCCTGGACAACCTGGATTGCTGCACGACCATATGAATCGATGGCCTCCATGCAATTAGCATCGAACCTTAAGAAACGTCCGTCGGCCGGCAGAATTGATGAGTAGAACGAGCGACGACCGGACCGAACGAGCACGACGGCATGGCGCAGTAGGGCCTGCTCGCGCCTCGAAAAGTTTAGCTTGAGACGATCTAGAATGGTCGTGGCGACCGATGGAATACCTGCGTCCAAGCACCCAAAGGCCACATAGCGGCATGGGCTCATCCGGTGGCTGAGCTCGACATGAATAGGTAGTGGCTCGAGACCATGATATGCGCTGAGAGACCTCTGATACGCACCTTCACGAGTGGTAGGCGCAATCGTTTCAATTTCGGAACCACCACGCCCCTGGACTATTCTGCCCATCTGATTGCCCAATGCCTTTAGAGCGTTGACGATCTCTCGCTCGCTCCCGCCAACAAATGCGGTCGCCCATCCCGCTTCGCCCAAACAGGCCATTAGGTCGGGCGCGTGGGGAAACGAAATCGGCTGACCTTGGGGGAGGGGCAGGAACAACTCTTCGGGCTAGCAGCTAGAGCCATAAGATAGCCACCCGGGACGGTGTCCTGTCAAAGGTTAAACTCCTTTGTGGGCGAGTAGAAACTGGGGTCAATCCTACTGAAAGACGTTGACACCGCCTTCCTTCTTAATGTCCGCAGCTGTAAGCTTTGAGAACAAATCAGGGTGGGGCTTCTTGGCGCGGATCGCCTCCTCAATCCCACCGGTATCCCTTGCGCCGACATCGACCTCGTCAGAACGTTGCTCCGCCAGCGAGGCCAACTTCTCTCTATGCGGTCAGATTCCCCTCCAGTCTGGAGGCATACCCAGCCCGAACCCAGGTGGGGCTAAGCTAACGCGCCTTCGCCCTATCGCCTTGGATTCCCTGCTGGAAGCAATGGTGCCGCCTAGGTGACTCGAACACCTGACCTACGCATTACGAATGCGCCGCTCTACCGGCTGAGCTAAGGCGGCCCAAGGGCCTGTCGGGCGCGGGGCCCGCGGACGGGGCCTACTTAGCGTCTCGCGGCGGTCTCGCCAAGCGGCGACGCGCAGGGGGAGGGGCGGCGGGCGGCGGGATCAGGTCGGGCTCGTCGTCCTCCTCGCCCTGCAGGCCCTCGCCGATGGGGAAGGGCGCCGGCGCCTCGAGGCCCGTGAAGTCCTGCTCGGCATAGGACATGGGCAGGTCCGGCAGGTCCGAAAGGCCGGGCTCGCGCCGTTCGTGGCGGGGATGGATGAGCTCGCCCGTCTCCGCGAAGCTGACGGCCAGACGCGCCCAGTCGGCGGGCTGGTAGGCGAAGGCGCGGCCCTCGGGGTCCAGGTCCGACCAGTCCGGCTCACCCGGCGCGGCGATCCCCCGACCCCGCCAGACCCGGGCCTCATCGGGCCGGCCGGCGGCGAAGGCGGCGCGGGCCATGAGACCGGCGATCCGGGCGGTCAGGGGCTCGGCCTCCAGGCCGCGGGCGAGCTCGACCGCCCGGGCGGCGTCGCCGCCGGTCAGGGCCGCCTCGACCGTCAGAATGCGCGACTCCCGGGCGCCCGGGTTGAGGGCGGCGAGGGTCGCCAGCCGGCCTGCGCGCTCCCTCGGCGTCTCCTGGGTCTTCAGGTCGCGCAGGGCCAGCCAGAGGGCCGGATGGGGCGCGACCTTCCAGGCGTTCTCGATCACCTGGGCGGCGCGTCCAGCCTTGCCCTGGCCGGAGAGGAGGCGGGCGGCCATGACGACGCCCGGGGCGAAGCCGGGCTGGAGGCGGGCGGCCTCCAGGGCGTAGTCGGCGGCGCGGCTGCGGGCGCGGACGTCGCCGGTCAGGTCCAGCTGGGCGGCGGAGGCGGCCAGCAGGGCGGCGCGACCACGCTCGGCGACCTCAGGGCTGACGATGCGCCGGTCCTGTCCGGTCTTGAGGAGGTCGCGGGCGGCCTCCCAGTCCCCCGCCTCCAGGCGGGCCTCCAGGAGGACGCGCCAGGCCCAGCGGGCCGTGCGCGCCAGGGCGAAGGCGGCCTCGGCGTGCTGGACGGCGCTGGCCCGGTCGCCCCGGGTCAGAGCCAGGGTCGTGAGCCCACGGCGCGCAGCCAGCCTGAGGTCGGGAAAGGCCAGCATGGCGGTCCAGGCGGCCTCGGCGGCGGCCGGGTCCTCGGCGGTCTCCGCCGCTCGGGCGGACAGGAGCCGAGCCAGGGCCGGCGCCTCGGCGCTGAGGTCGGCGGCCTTGGCGGCCAGCCGCCGGGCCTCGGCGCCGTCGCCCGCCGCCACGGCGGTGAAGCCCCGGGTCAGGGCCTCGATCTCCTGTCGCCGGCGGGACTCGGCCCGGGCTGCGGCGGCGCGGCGAGGCGTCTCGGCGACCCACAGGACCAGGCGCCAGGCCGAGAAGGCCAGGAAGGAGACCAGGAGGACCAGGATCAGCAGGGTCGTGGCGGTGGTGTCCGTCCGCCAACCCAGCCAGACGATGCTGGCCCGTCCGGATTCGCCGGCGAGGGACAGGGCGAAGGCGGCCGCCAGGGCGGCGAGGATCAGGAAGACGGCCGAGCGGATCATGGGGCGGTCTCCTCCAGGCGGGCCAGGTCGCGGAGGGCGCGCTCGCCCAGGGCGGCGGCCTGCCGGTCAAGGCGGGCGCGGGTCTGAGCCCGGTCCCACCAGGGCCTCAGGGCCTCCTGGGCGGCCGGCGGCAGGCCCGCGAGGCTGGAAAGGGCGGCGTCGAGGTCGCCTTCCGACAGCTCGACTTCCGCCCGGGCGAGCCGGGCCTCGGGGGCGCCTCCTGCGAGGCGGCCCACAGGGCGGACGACAATGACCCGGGACAGGGCGAACAGGAGCCGCTCGCCCAGGGCGGCGGTCTCCCCGGGCTGGCGGGCGGCCGCGGCGGCCCGGGCGGCGAAGTCCGGGAACTCCAGGGCCAGGGCCGTACGGCTGGGGGCGCCCGTTGCGGCCAGGGCGGCGAAGCCGGAGAGGTCGAGGTCGGTGGGGGCGACCGCCTGGACTTCGGCCAGTTCGGCGGTGAAGGGCCGGGAGGTCTGGGTCGCCGACAGCAGGGCGGCGGCGGCCAGGGCGGAGCGAGCGGAGGCGGCCGTCCGGGATTGGCCGGCCTCGAGGTCGTCCAGCCGCGCCTCGAGGCGGGCGAGTTCGCCAGGCCCGGCGGAGACGCCTGCGGCGACCGGCGCATCCACCGAGAGCGGCGACGGCGCGGGTACGAGGGCTGCAGTCGCAGGCGCGGGTTGGGCGGGCTGGGCGGGCTGGGAGACGGCGGCGAAGTCCAGGGGCGGAGGAAGGCCGGGGCCGAACTTCAGGAAGGCGGTGATGGCGATCGTCGCCACCGCGGCGAAGGCGATCAGGGCCCAGACCAGCCGTCCGGCGAGAGACGGGGTGCGGGCGGCGGGCCGGGACGGCGGAGGCGGGGTGTCGACGGTCATCGGCGTGAGGCTAGCAGATTCAGGAGGTCGGTTTCGAGGGGCGAGTCCGGGGCGGCGAGGCCGGCCAGGTCCAGTCCCTCCAAGGGCGCTAGGCAGGCCCGGGACAGGCCCATGACGAAAGGGCGCGCTGAAGCGCCCGCCAGCAGCCCGGCGAGGCGGCGGCCAGCGCGGGGGGAATGCACCAGGATGAAGGGCGAGGCGAGGGCGGCCTCGAGGTCCGGCGCGGCGGGGCAGGTGTCGCGGGCGGCGTAGAGGGCGACGATCCGGGCGGGTCGCCCGGCGGAGGCGAGGCGCCCGACGAGGTCGCCGGCGGGCTCCCGGGCCGAGGCGTGAAGAACCTCGCCCACAGGGGGATCGGCCAGGATGCGGCCGGCCAGGGCCTCGACATCCCCCGCACCCTCGATAACGTCCGGGAATCCCGCCGCCCGAGCGGCGGCCGCCGTGGCCGCGCCCACCACATAGACCCGGCCGGACCGGCGCGGGCTGAGGCGGACGAAGGCGCGCACGCCGTTGGCGGAGGTGAAGGCCAGGGGCCCGTCTCCGGCCAGCAGGCCGGGATCGACCGGCAGGTCGACGGTCTCGAGGAGGGGCAGGACCCGGGGCAGGAACCCGAGCGCCGCCGCGCGGGCGGCCGTTTCCGACGCGCCGGGATCGGCCCGGGTGATCCAGACGGCGGGTGCGGGCTCTCTGGCGTTTCGCGGGGTCATGGCGGCGGCGAGAATGCGCCCCTGCGCCGGGGAATCAATCCGGCAGGAGGATCAGGTCGCCGCCTTGCGCCTGGATCCGGCGGCCCAGGTCGAGGCCGAGGGCCGCGGCGGCCGTAGCCCCGGCGGCGGCGGCCACGCGGCCTTCCCCCCGGAAACGGTGGACCCCGTCGGGGGACAGGGCTTCGACCACCAGGAGCAGGTCGTCCCCGTCTGCGAAGGCGTAGGCGCCGATGGCGGTGCGGCAGCTGCCCTCCAGGGCCGCCATCGCGCCCCGCTCGGCGGAGACGGCCAGGGCGGTGGGCGCATGGCGCAGGGCCGCCAGCCAGGACACGTCCCGGTCGGCCTCGCGGGTCTGGATGGCCAGGGCGCCCTGGCCCGGCGCCGGCGGCGACAGGTGCGGGTCGATGAAGCTCTTCGGGAGGTCGGAGAGGCCCAGCCGGTTCAGCCCGGAGGCCGCCAGGAGGATGGCGTCGGCCTCGCCCGCGCGGAGCTTCTCGAGCCGGGTGTCGACATTGCCGCGCAGCATGCGCACCTCGAGGTCCGGCCGCAGGTTCAGGCACTGGGCCTGCCGGCGAAGCGAGGCCGTGCCCAGGCGGGCGCCCTGGGGCAGGTCCTCCAACCGGTCGGCGGTGAGGCTGATGAAGGCGTCGCGGGGGTCCTCACGCTCGGGAATCGCGGCCAGCACCAGGCCCTCGGGGGCCATGACGGGCATGTCCTTCAGGGAGTGGATGGCGCAGTCGATGCGGCCGTCGAGGAGGGCCTCCTCGATCTCCTTGGTGAAGAGGCCCTTGCCGCCGACCTCGAGCAGGCGGCGGTCCTGGATCCGGTCGCCGGAGGTGGTGATCACCACCAGGGGGGCGACGCGATCGGCCTCCTCGGGCGGCGCGCCGAGGGCGGCCGCGATCCGCCTCTGCATCTGGCCCGCCTGGGCGAGGGAGAGCTTGGAGCCGCGGGCCCCGATCCGGACAGGCTGTTGCGCAGGCACGACGGGACGGCTACCTCGGCTGGGACTTACCCGACCGGCCCTACAGGAGCCGCGCCGGAGCCGCAACCCGGACCCCCGTCCCCATGACCGACCTGACCGTCCTTGGCGTCGAGACAAGCTGCGACGAGACCGCCGCGGCGGTGGTGCGCCTGTCCGGCGACGGGATCGTCACCGTCCTGTCCTCCGTGGTCGGCCTGCAGACCGAGCGACACGCCCCCTTTGGCGGCGTGGTCCCCGAGATCGCCGCCCGGGCGCATGTGGAGACCATCGACGCCGTCGTCGCCGAGGCCATGGACCGGGCCGGGACCGGCTGGGAAGGCCTGTCCGGGGTCGCCGCCACGGCGGGGCCGGGCCTGATCGGCGGGGTCATGGTGGGCCTGTCCTTCGGCAAGGCCGTGGCCCTGGCGCGCGGCCTGCCCCTGGTGGCGGTGAACCACCTGGAGGGCCACGCCGTCTCGGCCCGCCTCGCCGCCCGGATCGAATACCCCTTCCTGCTGCTCCTGGTGTCGGGGGGGCACTGCCAGCTCCTGCGGGTGGACGGGATCGGCGCCTGCACGCGCCTGGGCTCGACCATCGACGATGCAGCGGGCGAGGCCTTCGACAAGATCGCCAAGTCCATGGGCCTGCCCTATCCCGGCGGACCGGCCCTGGAGCGGCTGGCCGCCGGCGGGAGCCCGGAGGGCTTCGACCTGCCCCGGGCCCTGCTGGGCCGGCCGGGCTGTGACTTTTCCTTCTCGGGCCTCAAGACTGCGGCGGCGCGGCTGGCGGCGGAGACGCCGGAGGCGCGGCGAGCCGACCTCGCCGCCGCGGTGCAGGCCGCCATCGCCCGGCAGCTGGCCGAACGGACGCGTCGGGCCATGCTGGCCTGCGCCGCCGACCTGCCGCCGGGCGGACGCCGCTTCGTGGTGGCCGGCGGGGTGGCGGCCAATGGCGCCGTGCGCCGGGCCCTGCAGGACCTGGCGGCGGAGCTGGGCTGGAGCTTTGACGCCCCGCCCCTGGCCTACTGCACGGACAACGCCGCCATGATCGCCCTGGCCGGCGCCGAGCGGCTGGCCCTCGGCCTCACCGACCCCCTCTCCGCCGAGGCGCGCCCACGCTGGCCCCTCGACCCGGCCGCCGCCGCCGCCCGGCCGACCCACACCCCCGGCCGCAAGGGAGCCAAGGCATGAGCGAGACCTTCAGGTCTGTGGGCGTCATCGGCGCCGGCGCCTGGGGCACGGCCCTGGCCCTGGTCTGCGCCCGGGCGGGGCTGGACGTGACCGTCTACGCCCGCGAGACCGAGGTCGCTGACGACATCAACACCCTCCACGAGAACCGGACCTTCCTGCCCGGAGCCGCCCTCGACCCGGGAATCCGGGCGGTGTCCTCCCCCGAGGCCCTCTCAGGCCGGGACCTCTACCTGAATGTGACCCCGGCCCAGCACCTGCGCTCCAGCCTGCGGGCCTTCGCCCCGGTGCTGGCGCCCGGCGCCCCGATGGTCCTCTGCGCCAAGGGCATCGAGCAGGGGTCGCTGAAGCTGATGACCGAGGTCCTGTCCGAAACCCTGCCGGATGCGCGGCCCGCCGTGCTGTCCGGACCCTCCTTCGCCGCCGAGGTGGCGCGGGGCCTGCCCACCGCCGTCACCCTGGCCTGTCCGGACGAGGCCCTGGGCGCCGCCCTGGCCCGCGCCGTGGCCGGCCCTGCCTTCCGGCCCTACGCCGCCACCGACGTGGTCGGGGCCGAAGTGGGGGGTGCGGTGAAGAACGTCCTGGCCATCGCCTGCGGCGTCTCGGAGGGCCGGGGCCTGAGACGGTCCGCCCACGCCGCCCTCATCACCCGGGGCTTCGCCGAGCTGACCCGGATGGCCGTCGCCCTGGGCGGACGCGCCGAGACGGTGGCGGGGCTGTGCGGCCTGGGAGACCTGGTCCTGACCTGCTCTTCGCCCCAGTCCCGGAACATGAGCGTCGGTCTCGCCCTTGGCCAGGGCCGGTCCCTGGCGGACGCCCTCGCCGGCAAGGTCTCGGTGGCCGAGGGCGTCGCCTCCGCCCCCGCCGTCCGGGAGCTCGCCGCCCGCATCGGGGTCGAGGCGCCCATCTGCGAGGCGGTCGCCGCCATCCTGGCCGGAGAAGTCGGGGTCGAGGCGGCGATCACCGGCCTGTTGTCCCGTCCCCTCAAGTCCGAACGCTGAACCGCCGAAAGGAAACGCCCATGGGCCTCTACGTCCTCTTCTGCAACGACAAGCCCGATAGCCTCGAACTGAGGCTGGCGAACCGCGAGGCTCACCTCGCCTACTCCCGGGGCTTCGCCGACCGGCTGAAGGTGGCCGGCCCCCTGCTGGACGAGGCCGGGAACATGGCGGGGTCCCTGCTGATCCTAGAGGCCGACAGCCTGGAGGAGGCCCGGGGCTTCAACCTTGGCGACCCCTACCAGAAGGCCGGCCTGTTCGCCTCGGTGCAGGTGACGGCGTTCAAGGCGAGCATCGGCGCTCTCTGATGCGTCGTCCGGAGGCGGACAATCCGGCGGCCCCACCCGCCGGGACGCGGCTCTGCGCGGTCAGCGAACTGCGCGACCCTGGCGCCCGAGGCTTCCGCTTCCGGGCCGGCGAAGCCCTGTTCGCCGCCTTCCTGGTGCGCGAGGGCGCCGAGGTGAGGGGCTGGATCGACTCCTGCCCCCACAATGGCTGGCCCCTGGCGGTGATGGACGACCTCTACCTGACGCGGACGGGGGACCGGATTCTCTGTGCCGCCCATGGCGCGGTCTTTCGGCTGGGTGACGGCGTCTGCACGGCAGGCCCCTGCGCCGGCGAGTCCCTGACGCCCTGGCCCGTCGCGGTGCGCAACGGGTGGGTCGAGACGGCCTGAGGCCTCAGCCCGCCGGCGAGACCTCGGCGGCGAAGGCGGCGACCTCCTTCACCAGGCCCTCGGCGGCCAGCTTCACCAGCTCCCCGCCCTTTTCCGGCGTAGCCTGGGCCGGGTCCGAACCCATCCGGCCGTCCGGATAGCGGGCGCGGAAGTCCGCCGCCTCGCGGATCGGACCGGTGGGGGCGATGGGCGGGGCGTAGTCTGCGCGCTTGATGGCGTCCGGATAGGCCCACTGGGTGACGGCGATCTCGGACGGGGTGGCGTGGCTGCCATGGCCGGTGGGGAACTGCCGGTTGGCCAGGGCGTTGACCCCGGGCAGGTCCCACCAATTGCGCAGCTTCAGGGAAAAGCCCCTGGGGCGCTTCGCAAAGCTCGCCTCGGCGTAGAGTTCCGAGAAGGCCGCCTCGATGGTGGCGACGTTCCCGCCGTGTCCGTTCAGGAAATAGATCCGCGTGAAGCCGTGGAGGGCCAGGCTGCGGCACCAGTCGCCGATGGCGGCGATGAAGGTGCTGGGCCTCAGGGAGATGGTGCCGGGGAATCCCAGGTGATGCTGGGCCATGCCGATGTTGAAGGTGGGCGCGACCAGGAGGTCGGCGCCCTTCTGGGCCTCATGGGCGATGATCTCGGGGCAGAGCCAGTCGGTACCCAAAAGCCCGGTGGGTCCGTGCTGCTCGTTTGAGCCGATAGGCACGACGATGGCGTTGGAGCGGGCGAGGGCGGCCTCGATCTCGGGCCAGGTCGACAGGTGCAGCAGCATGGGGATCTCCGGGGGAACGCCATCCGAGGCTAGCGGCCCGGGCGGCGGGCGCAAGCCGACTGAAAATCCGCCGCCCCCGCTTCCCCCCGCCGCGCCGCCGCACTACTAGCTTTCAGGCGATGACCGCGAGGGAGGCATGGCGTGAGCGAAGGTGAAGTTTTCCCGGTTCCCGAGGCCTGGGCGAAGAAGGCCCTGATGACGGCTGAGGGCTACGCCGCCGCGGTCGCGCGGGTCGAGACCGACCCCGACGCCTACTGGATGGAGCTGGCCGGCCGCCTCGACTGGATCCGCAAGCCCACCCGGACCAAGGACGTGTCCTTTAACCGCGAGGACTTCCATGTCCGCTGGTACGAGGACGGGGTCCTGAACGTCTCGGTCAACTGCCTGGACCGTCACATCGCCGAACGCGGCGACCAGGTGGCGATCATCTGGGAGCCGGACGATGGCGAGAACGGGACAACCCTGACCTATCGCCAACTCCTCGCCGAGGTCTGCCGGATGGCCAACGTCCTCAAGGCGAAGGGCGTCAAAAAGGGCGACCGCGTCACGATCTACCTGCCCATGATCCCCCAGGCGGCGGTGGCCATGCTGGCCTGCGCCCGGATCGGCGCGGTGCATTCGGTGATCTTCGGCGGGTTCTCGCCGGACAGCATCGCCGGACGGATCCAGGACTGCGACAGCCGGATCGTCATCACTGCCGACGAAGGCCTGCGGGGCGGCAAGGTCATCCCCCTGAAGCGCAATGTCGACGAGGCCCTGAAGGACTGCCCGCAGGTCTCCGACGTGATCGTCATCCGGCGCACCCGGGCCGACGTGCCGATGAGCCCTGGCCGGGACGTCTTCTATTCCGACGTCAAGGGAACCGTATCCGACCAGTGCGATCCGGAACCCATGAACGCCGAGGATCCTCTCTTCATCCTCTACACCTCCGGCTCCACGGGAAAGCCCAAGGGCGTCCTGCACACCACGGGCGGCTACCTGGTCTGGGCCTCCCACACCCACCAGCTGGTCTTCGACTATCGCCCCGGCGAGGTGTTCTGGTGCACGGCCGACGTGGGCTGGGTGACCGGGCACTCCTACGTGGTCTACGGGCCGCTGGCGAACGGGGCCACCAGCCTGATCTTCGAGGGCGTGCCCAGCTGGCCGGACAATTCCCGGTTCTGGCAGGTGGTGGACAAGCACAAGGTCGAGATCTTTTACACGGCCCCTACGGCCATCCGCGCCCTGATGCGCGACGGCGAGGGGCCGGTGAAGTCCACTTCCCGGGCCTCGCTGCGCCTCATCGGCACGGTGGGCGAGCCCATCAACCCCGAGGCCTGGCTCTGGTACCACCGGGTGGTGGGCGAGGGCCGCTGCCCCATCGTCGACACCTACTGGCAGACCGAGACAGGCGCCTGCCTGGCCTCCCCCCTGCCCGGCGCCACGGACCTGAAGCCGGGGTCCTGCGCCCGGCCCCTGCCCGGCGTGAAGTTCCAGATCGTCGACGCCGAGGGCCAGGTCCTGGACGGCGCGGTCAGCGGCAACCTCTGCATCACCGACTCCTGGCCCGGCCAGATGCGGACGGTCTATGGCGACCACCAGAGGTTCATCGACACCTACTTCTCCACCTATCCCGGCAAGTACTTCACCGGCGACGGCTGCCGCCGGGACGAGGACGGCTACTACTGGATCACCGGCCGGGTGGATGACGTGCTGAACGTCTCGGGGCACCGGCTGGGCACGGCGGAGATCGAGAGCGCCCTGGTCGCCCACCCCGACGTGGCCGAGGCCGCAGTGGTCGGCTACCCGCACGACGTCAAGGGCCAGGGGGTCTACTGCTTCGTGACCCTGAACGCCGATGTGACGCCCACCGACGTCCTGCAGGCCGACCTGAAGGGCTGGGTCCGGCGCGAGATCGGGGCCTTTGCGGCGCCCGACATCGTCCAGTTCGCCCCCGGCCTGCCCAAGACCCGCTCGGGCAAGATCATGCGCCGCATCCTGCGCAAGATCGCCGAGAACGACCTGTCGAACCTGGGCGACACGACGACCCTGGCGGACCCCGCCGTAGTCGACGACCTCGTGAAGAACCGACAGGGCTGAGGCCGGATTGGACCCGGCCCTCCCGGCGGCCCTGAGGGCGGCGATCGACCAGGCCCTGGAGGGCCAGGCCCGGGGCCCCCTCGCCCAGAGGGCGGGCGCCCTGTCCGCGGGCTATCGGGGGAAGCGGACCTCGTCGGTCCTGGTGAAGGACGGCGGCGACGCCCTGGCCTACGCCCTTACCCGGACGCCGGCGACCTACGCCGCCACGCTCCGGGCCCTGGTGGAAGTCACCCGCCTTCGGCCTGGCCTTGCGCCGGAGAGCCTGCTCGACGCCGGCGCCGGGCCCGGGGGGGGAAGCTGGGCGGCGCTGGATGCCCTGCCCTCCCTGAAGACCTGCACCCGCCTCGACCACAGCCCCGCCTTCCTGGGCCTGGCCGCGTCCCTGGCCGCGGCCGGGCCGCCCGCCCTGTCCGGGGCGCAGGGCCTTCGGGGAGACCTGACGGACCCGGCCCTTACCCCGCCTGCGGCGGACCTGGTCCTGGCCGCCTACGCCCTGACCGAAGTGGCGCCCGAGAAACTGGGCGGGGTGGTGCGCCGGCTCTGGGACGCGACGAAGGGCCTGATCCTGGTGATCGAGCCAGGGACACCCGATGGCTGGAGGCGCGGCCTGGAGGTGCGCAGGATGCTGGGGGAGGCCGGAGCCCGGCTCGTCGGGCCCTGCCCCCACGCCGGCGAATGCGCCCTGCCCGCGACCGACTGGTGCCACTTCTCCCAGCGCCTCCCCCGCAGCCGGGACCACCGTCGGGCCAAGGGCGGCGAGGCCCCGTTCGAGGACGAGAAGTTCTTCTGGATCGCCGCCGAGCGCCCGGTGGGGGCCGCGCCGACGGCCGCCTTCGAGAGGGTCATAGCGCCGCCCCGGTCAGGCAAGACGGGGGTCCGGCTGAGGCTCTGCCGGCCAGATGGAAGGATCGAGGATACAGAGGTCCCGCGGCGGGATCGCGCCGTATTCGCCCGGGCGCGCCGCCTGTCCTGGGGCGACGCCCTGGACCTGGGGGAAGATCAGTAGGGCGGAGGCTGGGTCGAGGCCGCGTCCGCGCCCTGGATCAGGTCGCCCACAGCGTCCTGGCCCGCCGGGGTCTTGGCGGACGGCGCCGGGGTGGGCGTCTCGGTCGCCGGCTTCGGCTTGTCCTCGGGCTTGGGAGTTTCAGGCTCGGGCTTCTTCTCTTCCTCCGGCTCGGGCTCGGGCGGCGGGGGAAGATCGGTCGGCAGGGGCGTGACGTCCGGAGCCGCGACAGCGGGGGTCGAGGGGGAGGAAGGCGCGGAGGGCGCCTCCCCGGGCAGGTAGGCGATGTCGCGCGCGCCCAGGACGCCGGAGATGAAGCCGGCCAGGGCCATCAGGGCGATCACGATGATCGCGATCTTCCTGAGATTGCGGGGCATGGACCACATTCGACCACTCCTAGAGCGTTTCTGCGGGGTTGCAAACGGGAGAGGCGCAGGCCTGCCGCCGCGAAGTAAACGCCTCTTAACCCTCTTCCCGGCAGACTGGGGCCGGATCTGGAATGAGGCGAACCAGCATGGCGCGCGCAGCGCGGAAACGGGGACTGGACAGGGGGCTCGAGATCGCCGGTGCGGTCTGGGCTCACACCCTCGCGGCGCGGGCGCGGGGCGCCCTGGCCGCGGCAGCGGGGGTTGGCCTGGCCGTCGCCCTGGCGACGTGGAACGTCGCGGACCCCAGCCTGAACGCCTCCACGGCCGTCTCGCCGCGAAACCTGCTGGGGCCGACGGGAGCGACCCTCGCGGACCTCCTCTTCCAGGGCCTGGGACTTGCCGGCGCCTTCTCGGCCCTGCTCCTTCTGGTCCTCGGCATCTCGCGCCTGGCCGGGCCGCCGCCGGAAGCCGGCCGCACCACCCTGCGCCTGAGGGCCCTGGCCGGAAGCGTCGGCATGATCGGCCTGGCCGCCCTTCTCGCCTGGGCGCCGACGCCCGCCGCCTGGCCTCTTGCCCGGGGACTGGGCGGCCTGGCGGGGGACGGCCTCCTGAACCTGGGCGGCGGCGCCCTCGCCGAGTTCAACGTGCCTTTCGGCCGGGGGCTTACGGCCGTCCTGCTGGGGGGCCTGGGGATCTGGGGCATGGTCTACGCCCTCGCCCTGCCGCGGCTGGACCTGGCGGGGATGGCGGCCGGGATCACCGCCTGGCTCCGCAACCGCAGCCTCACCGCCGCCGTGCGCTCTCCCTTCCAGACTGACCCCGAACCGGTCACTGCGCCGAAGCCCCCCCGGGCCCGGCGGTCGGCGGCGGCGCCCGTCCGCGCCGCTGCGCCTGAAGACGAGGACCTAGAGCCCGCTCCGGCGCGAACCGAGGCCGGGGATGCGGGGGCCCCGGTCGCCATCCGCCCGCCCAAGAGCTCCCGGGAGTCCGGCCGAGAGACCCGCGAGGCCCAGGGCGTCCTGGACTTCGTCCGGGAGGACGGCTTCATCCTGCCTGAGCTGTCCATGCTCGCCCGTTCGGGCCCGCGCGCGGCCCAGTTCGACGAGGCGGCCCTGCGCCAGAACGCCCAGCTGCTTGAGGGCGTGCTGGCCGAGTTCGGCGTGCGCGGCCAGATCGACCAGATCCGTCCCGGCCCGGTCGTCACCCTGTACGAGCTCGTCCCGGCGCCGGGGGTGAAGTCGGCCCGCGTGGTGGCCCTGGCGGACGACATCGCAAGGTCCATGTCGGTGGCGGCCTGCCGCGTGGCCGTGGTCCCCGGGCGCAACGCCATCGGCATCGAGCTGCCCAACGCCCGACGCGAGACGGTCTATCTCCGCGACCTCCTCTCGAGCCCCGAGTACGAGAAGACCGGCCACGCCCTGCCCATGGCCCTGGGCGAGAACATCGGCGGCGAGCCCTACATCGCCGACCTGGCCAAGATGCCCCACCTGCTGATCGCCGGCACCACCGGCTCGGGCAAGTCGGTGGGCGTGAACGCCATGATCCTGTCGATCCTCTACCGCCTGCCGCCCGAGGCCTGCCGGTTCATCATGATCGACCCCAAGATGCTCGAGCTGAGCGTCTACGACGGCATTCCGCACCTTCTCGCGCCGGTGGTCACCGACCCGAAGAAGGCCATCGTCGCCCTGAAGTGGACCGTCCGGGAGATGGAGGACCGCTACCGCCTGATGTCCAAGATCGGCGTTCGGAACGTGGCCTCCTACAACGAGCGGGCCCGGGAGGCTGCGGCCAAGGGGGAGCATTTCGAGCGGACGGTCCAGACCGGCTTCGACGACCAGGGCCGGCCCGTTTACGAGAGCGAGCGGATCGACCCGCGCCCCATGCCCTACCTCGTCGTGGTCATCGACGAGGTCGCAGACCTGATGATGGTGGCCGGCAAGGACGTCGAGGGCGCCGTCCAGAGGCTGGCGCAGATGGCGCGGGCGGCGGGCATCCACCTGGTCATGGCGACCCAGCGGCCTTCCGTCGACGTCATCACCGGCACCATCAAGGCCAACTTCCCGACCCGGATTTCCTTCCAGGTCACGTCGCGGATCGATTCCCGCACCATCCTGGGCGAGCAGGGCGCCGAGCAGCTGCTGGGCCAGGGCGACATGCTCTACATGGCCGGCGGCGGCCGGATCACCCGCCTGCACGGCCCCTTCGTCTCGGACGGAGAGGTCGAGGCCGTCGCCCGCTTCCTGCGCGACCAGGGCCAGCCCCAGTACCTCGAGGAGGTCACCGCCGGCGGAGACGACGAGGACGGCGAGGGCGACTTCGGTGGCGGCGAAGGCGGCTCGGGTGACGACCTCTATGACCGCGCAGTCGCCGTGGTCACCCGGGATGGAAAGGCGTCGACCTCCTACGTCCAGCGCCGGCTCCAGATCGGCTACAATCGGGCCGCCTCGCTGATTGAGCGCATGGAGCGGGAGGGTGTGGTCAGCCCCGCCAACCACGCAGGCAAGCGGGAAATCCTGGCCCCGCCGCCGCCCTAGGGGTCGGTAGGCCCCCGCAGTCCTGAACGCCCTGTGGCCGCCGCATTCACCGGGCATTGACCGCGGCGCCCGCCGGGACCATGTCGGCGGCCGGAGGATCTCCATGCCGACACGCCGAACCGCCCTGGCGGGCCTGACCGCCGTCGTTGCCCTGCCCGCCAGTGCAGCCGCCCCGACCCTGGGCGAGGCGGAGCGGGCGCTCGCGGCGCGCGCCGCAGCCTGGCTGGAGGACCTGGGAGAGGCCCGGGGTGGCTTCGTCCAGACCGATCCCCGCGGACGCACCAGCCGCGGCGAGGTCTTCATCCGACGGCCTGGCAAGGCGCGCTTCGCTTACGCCCCGCCCTCTTCCCTGCTGGTGGTGGCCGATGGCGCCACGGTCTCGGTGGCCGACCCCCGGCTCAAGACCTTCGAGCGCTATCCGCTCTCGGCGACACCCCTGTCCCTTTTCCTGTCGCGACGGATCCGCCTGGACGGCGACGCGCGGGTCACGGCCGTGCGTCGCACCGCCAACGGCTTCGAGGTGATCGCCCGCGACGCCCGCCGTCCCGCCGACGGCCAGATCGCCCTGGCCTTCACCGAAGCGCCCATGGCCCTCTCGGGATGGACGGTCACGGACGCCCAGGGCCGCTCTACCCGGGTCCAACTGGAGGGGTTCAGGGCGGTCAGCGGACTGCCCTCCAGCCTCTTCGTCCTCGAGGACCCTCGACCCAAGGCGCCGGGTCGGGGGAAGATGTGACATTGAAGAGACAGGCAACTCGAAAACTGCTCTTGCTTGACAAATCCGTCAGGAGTGACCTTCATGCCACTCAGAGGTCCGGCTGCGCTGGGCCTGCGACCCCCGGATCACATCCCCTTCCGGTGGACGCGCGAGAGAGATAACTACGCCCGGACGGCCTGCGCCTCCGGGCGTTTCTTTTCCGGCCGCCCGGAGACCGGACATGCGCCTGAGGCTCGCCACCTGGAACGTGAATTCCGTCCGCCTGCGGGCCGGGCAGGTCACGCGGTTCCTGTTGGACCAGGCGCCCGATGTCCTCTGCCTGCAGGAGATCAAGTGCCGGGACGGCGAGTTCCCCGCTGCGGAGTTCGAGGCGGCGGGCTATCCGCATATGCGGATCCGTGGCCAGAAGGGCTCGCACGGCGTCGCCATCCTCTCGCGCCTGCCCCTGGAGGACGCGCCCGACCTGGAGGTTTGCCGGGAAGGCCACGCCCGCGCGGTGGGCGCGCGCGTGGCGGGGATCGAGGTGCAGAACTTCTACATTCCGGCAGGCGGCGACGTTCCCGACCCCGAGGCCAATCCCAAGTTCGCCCACAAGCTGGACTTCCTGGGCCGCCTGACCGCGGAGGCGGCGCGGCGGGACCCGACTTCGGCCCTGGTGATCACCGGCGACCTCAATGTGGCCCCCGGCGAGTTTGACGTCTGGAGCCATCGCCAGATGCTGAAGGTGGTCAGCCACACCCCGGTGGAGCTCGAGGCCATGGAGGCCCTTCGCGCAGCGGGGGGATTCACCGACCTGGTGCGGGCCGCCATCCCGGACCCGCAGAAGCTGTTCTCCTGGTGGAGTTACCGGGCGGCCGACTTCAGGGCTTCGAACCGGGGCCTTCGCCTTGACCACATCTGGATCTCGCCCGGGCTCCGGAAGGCCGCCCTCGACGGCGGCGCCGAGGCCCGTGTCCATGACGATGTGCGCGCGTGGGACCGGCCCAGCGACCACGCCCCGGTCAGCGCCGACTTCAGGCTCTAGGGCGCCAGCCGATAGCCGCCGCCCTCAGTCAGGATCAGGCGGCCCCCCGCGGGATCGCTCTCGATCTTCTGGCGCAGCCGGTAGACGTGGGTCTCAAGGGTGTGGGTGGTGACGCCGGCGTTGTAGCCCCACACTTCCGCCAGGAGTTCATCCCTCGGTACGGGCTTTTCACCAGCCCGGTAGAGGTACTTCAGGATGTTGGTTTCCTTCTCGGTCAGGCGAACCTTGCGGCCGGAGCCGTCCACCAGGACCTTCGCCGAGGGCCGGAACTCGTAGGGGCCGAGACGGAACACGGCGCCCTCAGACTGCTCGTGGCTGCGGAGCTGGGCGCGGATCCGGGCCTGGAGGACCGCCAGCCGGAACGGCTTGGTCACGTAATCGTTGGCGCCGGCGTCCAGCCCTCCCACCATTTCCGCTTCGGTGTCGGCGGCGGTCAGCATGATGACCGGGCAGGCGATCTGGCGCGCCCTCAGCTCCCGGCAGACCTCGCGTCCGTTGGTGTCGGGCAGGTCGACGTCCAGGAGGACCAGGTCCGGCCGCGACTCCAGCGCCGCCTTCACGCCAGAGGCGCCGTCTGCGGCCTGGACCACGGCGAACTCGCCCCCGGCCGCTAGCAGCTCGGCGAGTTCTGTGCGCAGGTCGTCATTGTCGTCGACGAGGAGCAGGGTCTTGGGTTGAGCCATGGGCCGGAACATGCACCCTGATGGCCGCCTCCGCCAAGGGTTCAGATGCGAGGGGTGCGGAGGGACCATGATCTTCACGGCCACATCAGATGGACGCATCGACATCGCCGGACGCGAGGCGGCCTGTGTCCTGGGAAGGTCAGGCGTACTGCCGGCGGCCGACAAGCGGGAGGGAGACGGCGCCTCACCCCTGGGGGTCTGGCCGCTGCGACGGGTGCTCTACAGGCCCGACCGGGAGGCCCCGCCGGCCACCGGCCTGCCCGTCGTCGCCCTGAAGCCTGACGACGGGTGGTGCGACGCCCCGGGCGATCCCGCCTACAACCGGCCGGTCCGCCTGCCCTATCCCGCCAGCGCCGAGCAGATGTGGCGCGAGGACCGGGTCTATGACCTGGTCGTCATCCTGGGCCACAACGACGACCCGCCGGTCAGCCCCATGGGGTCGGCCATCTTCCTGCACCTGGTCCAACCGGACCGCTCAGCCACCGCCGGCTGCGTGGCGGTGAGCCGCGAGGACATGCTGGACCTTCTGGCGCGGGCCCGGCCCGGGGACGCCCTGGCCATCCTGCCGGCGACCCCCCTCTAGGTCGCAGGCGGGGCCCGGTCGCCGAACAGGGCCGAACCCACCCGAACGCTCGTGGCGCCAAAGGCGATGGCCGTCTCGAAGTCCCCGCTCATGCCCATGGAGAGCTTCTCAAGGCCGTTCCGGGCCGCGATCTTCGCGAGGAGCGCAAAATGCGGGCCGGGGGGCTCGTCGGCAGGCGGGATGCACATGAGACCCTCAACTTGCAGCCCCAGCTCGCCGCGGACCCTCTTGAGGAAGGCGTCCGCCTCCAGGGGCCCAATCCCGGCCTTCTGGGGCTCTTCCCCGGTGTTGACCTGGACATAGAGGCGGGGGAGGCTGCCCGCCCGGCCCGCGGCGTCGGCGAGGGCGACGGCCAGCCGGTCCCGGTCCAGGGTCTCGATGACGTCGAAGAGGGCCACGGCGTCCCGGACCTTGTTGGTCTGGAGGGGGCCGATGAGGCGCAGCTCGAGGCCCTCGCGGCGACCCTCCCACCGGGACAGGGCCTCCTGGACGCGGTTTTCTCCGAAGACCCTCTGCCCGGCGGCGACGACAGGGGCGACCGCCTCCCAGGGCTGCTGCTTGGAGACGGCGGTCAGGACAACCTCCGACGGACTGCGGCCTGCGGCCTGCGCGGCGGCGGCGATTCGGGATAGGATGGCGTCGAGCGGGGGAGAGGCGGACATTTCCGGTTTCTGGACGGTCAGGCGGACTGCGGCCTTCCTAGGTCGCCAGAGGCCCCGGGGGAAGAGGGCGCCGCCGCCCCTTCTGGTGTTCACGGACCCCGACCGCACCCCGGACCCCATCGCCCTGGCCCTGCGCCTGCCGCGGGGGACGGGCCTCGTCTACCGCGCCTTCGGGGCGCCAGGCCGGCTTCGGACAGCCAGGGCGCTGGCGGCCATCGCCCGCCGGCGCGGCCTGGTCTTCCTGGTGGGCGCCGAGGCGGGGCTGGCCGCGCGTTCCGGCGCGGCGGGACTGCACCTGCCCGAGCGCCTCGCCGGAATGGCCCCTCGCCTGCGCCGGCCTGGCTGGATCGTGACCGCGGCGGCCCATTCGACCCGCGCCGCCCGGCGGCCGGGGGTCGACGCCTTTGTGCTCTCGGCGGTCTTTCCCTCGGCCTCGGCCTCGGCCGGAGTCCCGATGGGGGCCCTTCGCTTCGCCCAGCACGTCCGGCGGGCGTCGTCGCCGGTCTACGCCCTGGGCGGGGTCAATGACCGCACGGCCGCGCGCCTGCGCCTGACAGGGGCCGCAGGCCTGGCCGGGGTCGGCCTTGGGTCGACGGAACAGGGACCGATGGAAAAGGGATCAACGGACCGTGACGCGGCGAAAACCCGCGGCGGCGTCAGAACTTGAAGGCGGTCTCGAGGCGGACCCGCGGGGCGGGCTGCTGGGGGGCCGCCTTGCGCCAGGCCTCGGGCTGGGCCGCCTGGTCACCCATGGAAACAGCGCCGCCGATCCGCAGGCTGGGCGAGACGCGGTAGTAGGCGCCGGCCTTGACGTCGGTCCATTCCGTCTCGCGGGTCTGGGGCGACTCCACATTGAAGGTCATGCCCCAACGTCCCTTGCGGGCGTCCCAGGTCAGGGAGGTGCCGCCAGCGGGCCTTTGGGCCTGGTCGACCCGGACGGTGAAGTCCGCGGCCTTTCGCGCCGGATCGGCGTGCGCAGCCGACCCCGCGCCGGCCATGACGGCTCCGGCGAGGACAGCGGCGGACAGGCGCCGGAAGGCTGAACCCGAAAGGAACAAGGACACACTCACCATCTTTATCCGGCTGTCTGGCAGCCGATTGCGCCGAAAAAACGACGTTGGGAAACGATTAAGGGCCGCGGGAGGGAGAGGTCAACCTCGGCGGACCCCCAGGGGCCGGAATCCGCCCCCCCCTGTGGCGGTCAGGCCACGCGATTCCTGTTTGGCCCCGGTCCCGGCGTTGGTATAGAGGGCGCGGCGCGGGGTGGCGCCGGTTCGCGCCGCGGGTGCGGACCCTGAAGTTTGGAGCGGTGCGGATGCCGTCTGGAACCGGAATCCTGAAGAAGCGCCTGATGGCGGGCCTGGCGATCGCCGCGGCGACGTCCCTGGGGGCGTGCGCCTCGAACCGGGCGGCCAAGACCTTCGAAGGCCAGGAGCCTGCGGGCTTCAACCCCCTCAGCGTCTTCGAGGGATCAGGATCTGCCGAGGGCGATCGTCCGACCATCTCCGTCAACGGTTACCTCTGGCGTGCGGCCCTCGACACCCTGTCCTTCATGCCCCTCGCCTCGGCTGACCCCTATGGCGGGGTGATCATCACGGACTGGTTCGTGAATCCCGAGAAGCCGGACGAGCGCTTCAAGGCGACCGTCTACATCCTCGACAGCCGCCTGCGGGCCGACGGCCTGAACGTCGCCCTGTTCCGCCAGGTCAAGGGCGCTTCCGGGGCCTGGACCGACGCCCAGGTCAACGCCCAGACCGAGATCGACCTCGAGAACGCGATCCTGACCCGGGCGCGCCAGGTTCGACTTTCGAACGTTCCCGGCTGACGCCGGCTCGCGCGCCGACCCTCCAGGATCCGCCCCAAGGCCCTGAAAGGCCAGACCGCGCCCCGGGGGCCGGCCCGAGCCTTTTTCCGCGACCTGATCCGACGGTATGCCCGCAATGACCCGATACAATCCGAAAGACACCGAGCCGAAGTGGCGCCAAGCCTGGGATGAGTCCGACGCCTTCCGGGCCGGTCCGCCCGATGCCGCCCGGCCCAAGTACTATGTCCTGGAAATGTTCCCGTATCCCTCGGGCCGGCTGCACATGGGCCATGTGCGCAACTACGCCCTGGGGGACGTCATCGCCCGGTACAAGCGGGCGCGGGGCTTCAACGTCCTGCACCCCATGGGCTGGGACGCCTTCGGCCTGCCCGCAGAGAACGCGGCCATGGAGCGGGGCGTCGACCCCAAGGCCTGGACCTACGACAACATTGCGCGGATGCGCGGCGAGCTGAAGGAGCTGGGCCTGTCCATCGACTGGTCCCGGGAATTCGCCACCTGCGACGTCGAGTACTATGGCCGCCAGCAGGCCTGGTTTCTGGACCTGTTCGAGAAGGGCCTGGTCTATCGCAAGGAGAGCCTGGTCAACTGGGACCCGGTCGACCAGACGGTCCTGGCCAACGAGCAGGTCATCGACGGCCGCGGCTGGCGATCGGGCGCGGTGGTCGAGAAGCGCCGGCTGAGCCAGTGGTTCTTGCGGATCACCGACTATGCCGACGCCCTGACCGATGACCTGAAGACCCTCGACCGCTGGCCCGAGAAGGTCAGGACCATGCAGGAGAACTGGATCGGGCGCTCGCGGGGCGCGCGGTTCAGCTTCCGCTTCACCGACCCGGCCCGCACCGAGGGGCTCGAAGTCTACACGACCCGGCCGGACACCCTGTTCGGGGCCGCCTTCGTCGGGATCGCCGCTGACCATCCCCTGGCCGCCG
This sequence comes from Phenylobacterium parvum, assembly GCF_003150835.1. Classification (NCBI taxonomy): domain Bacteria; kingdom Pseudomonadati; phylum Pseudomonadota; class Alphaproteobacteria; order Caulobacterales; family Caulobacteraceae; genus Phenylobacterium; species Phenylobacterium parvum. The sequence continues at coordinate 2,732,346 of NZ_CP029479.1, forward strand.
AAGTCGCGGCATCCAACCCCGGGGCGGCGGCCTTTATCGAGGCCTGCCGCCAGGGCGCCGTCTCCGAAGCCGAGATCGAGACGGCGGAGAAGCTGGGCTTCGACACGGGACTGAAGGTCCGCCACCCCTTTGACCCCGACCAGGAGCTACCGGTCTGGATCGCCAACTTCATCCTGATGGACTACGGCACGGGCGCCATCTTTGGCTGCCCCGCCCACGACCAGCGGGACCTGGACTTCGCGCGGAAGTATGGCCTGCCGGTCCGCCCGGTCGTCCTGCCGCCGGGCGCAGACCCAACGACCTTCGCCGTGGGAGACGAGGCCTGGACCGGAGCCGGCGCCCTCTTCAACTCCGGCTTCCTGGACGGCCTGGGCATAGAGGCCGCCAAGGCGGCGGCCATCGCCCGCCTGGAGGCGGATGGCGCCGGGGAAGGCGCGACGGTCTTCCGCCTGAGGGACTGGGGCGTCTCGCGCCAAAGGGCCTGGGGCTGTCCGATCCCGGTGGTCCACTGCCCGTCCTGCGGCGTGGTTCCGGTCCCGAAGGCCTCCCTGCCCGTCGCCCACCCGGCGGACATCGCGTTCGGCAAGGCGGGAAACGCCCTGGACCGCCACCCGACCTGGAAGCATGTCGCCTGCCCCGCCTGCGGCGGCGCGGCCGAGAGGGAGACCGATACCCTCGACACCTTCGTGGATTCGTCCTGGTATTTCGCCCGCTTCACCGACGTCGAGGCCGCCGAGCCGATCCAGAAGGCGGCGGCCGACTACTGGCTGCCCGTCGACCAGTACATCGGCGGGATCGAGCACGCGGTCCTGCACCTGCTCTACGCCCGGTTCGTGACCAAGGCCCTGTCCGACGCCGGCCACCTGTCGGTGCGGGAGCCCTTCGCGGGCCTGTTCACGCAAGGGATGGTCACCCACGAGACCTACCGCAAGCCGGGCGGCGAATGGGTGGAGCCTGGAGAGGTCGTCATCGAGGCCGAAGGCCGCATCCGGCGGGCCCGGCTCCTGTCCACCGGGGAGCCCGTGGTCATCGGCGACGCCGAGAAGATGTCGAAGTCCAAGAGGAACACCGTCTCTCCCGGCGAGATCTTCGAGGTCTACGGGGTGGATGCAGCCCGCCTGTTTGTCCTGTCCGACTCCCCGCCAGAGCGCGACGCCCAATGGTCCAACGCCGGCGTCGAGGGGGCCTGGCGCTTCGTCAACCGGGTCTGGGCCGAGTTCGAGAGCCAGCCGGCCGGCCCTCACGCCGCAGATCCGGCGGACGCCGCCGCCGAGACCCTGCGCCGGGCAACCCACCGTCTGACACGGTCCATGACCGAGGCCATCGAGACCTTCCGGTTCAATTCCGGCATCGCGCGGCTCTACGAGTTCCTGAACCTCCTGCGCGAACACAAGGCGGAAGGCGCCTCTGAGGCCCTCCTGGCCGAGCGCGCCGAGGCCCTGTCGGTCTTCGCCCGGCTGATCGCTCCGTTCACGCCACACCTGGCCGAAGAGTGCTGGGCCCGGATAGGCGGCGAGGGCATGGCCGTCTTCGCCCCCTGGCCGGCCTTTGACGAGGCCCTGACCCGGGAGGCCGAGGTCACCTTGCCTGTTCAGGTGAATGGCAAGCGCCGCTGGGAGATCCGGGCGCCCGCCGGGGCCGAGCCGGCGGATGTCGAGAAGATGGTGCTTGACGATCCCGAGACGGCGCGGCGACTTGAGGGCCTGACCATCCGCAAGGTGATCGTGGTGAAGGATCGCATCGTCAACATCGTGGTCGCCGGATGAGCCCCCTGGCGGCGGCGCTCCGGGGGGCGGGCTTCGCCTCGGTCCTCCTGCTGGCGGGATGCGGATTCACGCCCCTCTATGCGACGCCGGACCTGGGGGCGGGGCTGGCCGCCGTGGAGGTGACCACGCCCGAGGGCCGGGCCGGGGCGCTCCTGCGGGAGCAGCTCGACGACGCCCTGGGCCGGCGGGCGGGCCTGGCGCCGACCTATCGCCTGGACGTCGCCCTGTCCGAGCTCCGCTATCCCCGCGGCGTCCGGGTCGACAATGTCGCCACCCGTTATGAGTACGTCCTGACAGCCGCCTACACCCTTAGCCCGGCGACCGCGGGCGAGCCGCTCAAGACCGGCAAGGTGCGGGTGGAGCTATCCTACGACTCCGCCGACCAGCCCTACGCCTCGGTCATCGCCCAGCAGGACGCCCAGGCCCGGGCCGCCCAGGAGGCTGCCCGCCGGATACACCTGGAGCTCGCCGCCTTCCTCGCCGGCCAGGGGTCCTGACGCGGGTGATCCTGAGCCGCAGGCCTGATCTGGAAAGGTTCCTGGCCCGGCCGGACCCCCAGGTGCGCGCCGCCGTCATCTATGGCCGGGACATGGGCGTGGTGCGGGAGCGAGCCGCCCAGCTGGCCCGCAGCGTCACCGAGGACCCCGAGGATCCCTTCAATGTGGCGGTCCTGACCGAGGGCGACCTCTCCGGAGATGAAGGTCGCCTGGAGGGCGAGCTGGCCGCCCAGTCCCTGATGGGTGGCCGCCGGCTCGTCCGCCTGCGCCTCGGCGGCGAACGGGCGGCGAGTGAGAAGCTGGCGGTGGAAGCCCTCGGGCGGCTGCTGTCGGGCGAGCTCAATCCCGAGGCCTTCTTCCTGGTCGAGGCCGGGGCCCTGGGGCGGGACTCGGCCCTACGCAGGGCGGCCGAGAAGGCCGAGGGCTGTGCGGTCATTCCCTGCTACGAGGACGAGGCTGGCGACATCGCCCGCATGACGCGGGAGGCCCTGGCGAAGGATGGCGTCGGCCTCAACGCCGAGGCCCTGGCCCTGTTTGTCTCGCGGCTCCCCCACGAGCGCGGAGTGGCCCGCCGCGAGATCGAGCGCCTGGCCCTCTTCCTGGGCCCGGGCTCAGGAGTGACGGCGGGCCCCAAGGACCTGGAGACCTTCCTGGGAGTGGAGCCTGAGGCCTCCCTCGCCGGGGCGGCGTCGGACGCCTTTGGCGGGAGGTTGGCCGAGGCCCAGGCGGGGCTGAGGCGCGCCGCCCAGGAAGGCCTGTCCGGTCCGGGGGCCGTGCGCGCCCTGGGCCAGCATCTGGGAAGGCTACGCCGCACCCTGACCCTGGCCCGGAACGGCGCCGGACTGCAGGAGGCGGCCAAGGCCTCGGGGGTCTTCTGGAAGGACGAGCGGGAGTTCCTGCGGCAGGCGCGGTCCTGGAGCCTGGAAAACCTCGATGGGATCACTGCAGACGTCCTGGCCGCCGACCGGGCCTGCAAGACGGCGCGGGCGCCCGACGCCCTGATCGCCGAGCGCCTGGCCCTGCAGATCGCCGCCAGGGCCCGCCGGCTGGGGCTTTAGCCCTGGATCCTCCGGGTACGGAGGGTTTCAGCGATCCGGCGGGTCTCCCCGGGGCCCGGCCACCAGGAGCCGGTATCCGGCGTCGTATTCCTCCAGCCCGTTGATGTCAGCGTAGCGGCCTTGCCAGTCCCCGGAGTCCAGGTCGGCCTTCAACCGGCCCAGGCCTGCATCGATGTCTTTCAAGGCATGGAAGGACGAGCTTCCCGAACGGATTCGAGGATCGAGATAGGCGTGCGGCCTTCGCCAGTAGGCGTAGAGGAACCCGTCGACGCAGTCGTGGGGCGTCAGGAGGGGCTCGACGCGAATGGGTCCGAGGGCGGCGCGATACACCTCGAGCGGGGGCATCTGGGCTTCATCCAGCGCGGCCAGGCCCGGGAGGTAGTCGGTCAGCCAGGGCCGCGCGGCGGGATCGAAGGTCAGGATTACGATGCGGCCCCGGGTGACCCGCCTCACCTCCCTGAGTCCGGCCAGGGGATCAGGGCAGTGGTGGATGGTCAGGACGGCCAGGGCGGCGTCGAAGGCGCCGTCGGCAAAGGGAAGGGCCGCCGCCGAGGCCTGGATCGCCGGGGCGGAGCCTGGCGGGCGGCGCTGGATCATCCGGGCGGACGGCTCTACCGCTACGATCGACCGGTCGGAAGGTTCGTAGTTTCCGGTCCCGGCGCCGACATTGAGCACCCTCCGCGCCGGCCCGAGGGCGGAATGAAGGCGCGCGCCGATGCGGGGGTCGGGCTGGCGGAGGGTCTCGTATCCGGCGCCGATGGAGTCATAGAGGGCGGGCATCGGTCCCGCCTAGCGGCGGGAGAGCCGACGGCAGATCTCGTCGAGCTGTTCCAGGGCCCCGTAGTGGATCCTGACCTCGCCGCGACCGGCCTTGTCCGAGATCTCGACCTTGAGGCCGAGGGCAGCGGACAGGTCGGCCTCGAGGGCGAGGGTGTCGGGGTCCTTGCGCGACGCCGTCCGGGCGCCCGGGGACGTCGCCTCGACGCCACCCTCCGCCTGGAGGCGCTTCACCAGGGCCTCGGTGTCACGGACCGAAAGCCCGCGCTCAATCACATGCCGGGCGGCCGAAAGGGGGTCCGGCGCTCCAAGCAGGGCCCGGGCGTGGCCTGCGGTCAGCTCGGCCTCCGCCAGCATGCCCTGGATCTCCGCCGGCAGGGCGAGAAGCCGGATGGCGTTGGCCACGTGGGAGCGGCTCTTGCCCATGGTCTCGGCGACCTCTGCCTGGGTGCGGTGATGGAGTTCGATCAGCCGCTGGTAACCCGCCGCCTCCTCGATGGGGGTGAGGGACTCCCGCTGCACATTCTCTGCGATCGCCGCCTCGAGCTGCTGGACGTCGCTCATCTGCCGGATGAGGGCGGGGATGACGTGAAGTCCGGCCCGCTGGGAGGCCTGCCAGCGGCGCTCACCCGCGATCAGTTCGTAATGGCCCTGGTTGAAGGGATGCGGCCTGACCAGGATCGGCTGCAGCACGCCGCTGGCCCGGATGGACTCGACCAGGGCTTCCATTTCCTCCGGGGCGAAACGGGCGCGGGGCTGGGCCTCGAACCGCCAGATCCTGTCGAGGGGGATTTCGGTCACGCTGCCAGGCGGCGGCGGTGGCGGCGGCGCCGCTTCTCCGAGAAGGGCCGAGAGACCCCGGCCAAGTCCGCGCTTCTCCGCCATGGGGGCCTCCTCAGGCCGCCTCGCGCCGGGCGCGTTCGCGCTGGACGACCTCGCGGGCGAGCTTCAGGTAGGCCTGACTGCCGGCGCAGTTGATATCGTAGACCAGCACGGGCTTGCCGAAGGAAGGCGCCTCCGAGACCCGGACATTCCTCGGGATCACGGTCTGGTAGACGGTTTCACCGAAATGGCTGCGGACATCCCCGGCGACCTGCTCCGACAGCCGGTTGCGCCGGTCGAACATGGTCAGGACTACGCCCTGGATCTCGAGTCGGGGATTAAGGCTGCCGCGCACCAGCTCCACGGTCCGCATGAGCTGGCTCAGCCCCTCGAGGGCGAAGAACTCGCACTGCAGGGGCACGAGAACGGCGTCGGCCGCGGTCATGGCGTTGACGGTGAGGAGGTTGAGGGACGGCGGGCAGTCGATCAGGACGTAGGTGTAGCGCCCCGACGCCCGGACGGCCTCAAGGGCGTCGCGGAGGCGGAAAGACCGGCGGGCCTCGGGCCCAAGCTCGATCTCCACCCCGGAGAGGTCCGGGTCGGCGGGCGCCAGGTCCAGGCCGGGAAGACGGGTTGGGGTGACGGCGTCGAGGAGCGGCGTCCCGCCCATCAGCACGTCGTAGAGCGTGACCCGGCGCTCGGCCCGGGGCACGCCCAGGCCCGTCGAGGCGTTGCCCTGGGGATCGGAGTCGATCAGCAGGACCCGCTCGCCCACCGCCGCCAGCGCGGTGCCCAGGTTGATGGCGGTGGTGGTCTTGCCGACCCCGCCCTTCTGGTTGGCGACGACCAGGATGCGGAGGGGACGGGAGGCTTCAGCGACGTGGGCCACGACCGGAGCTCCGGATACGAAGGATACGACCCCGATCATCGCTCAGGCTGGGCAGGATTTCCACCTCAAAATCCCATGATCTTGTGGCTTCTTCGATTTCAGCCACAACATCTTGACCCTTAAGGAACAAACCCGTCGCCCCTCTCCGAAAGTAGGGCCGAGCGTACCCAAGCAGCCGGACCAAGGGCGCGCAAGCCCGTGAGGTGACGATATCCACAGTCAGGTCAAGGTCCTCGGCGCGGCCGTTGTGAACGCTGGCGGGTAGACCCAGTTGGGTGACGACCGTCTCGAGGAATCGGCAACGTTTGGCCATGCTTTCAACGAGGTGGACATGGAAGCCCGGGCGGTTCCGGCCGAGTATGGCCAGCACCACCCCGGGCAGACCCGCGCCGGTCCCAAGATCAGCCCAGGTCAGGGCGTCGGGCGCCAGGGGCAGGAGCTGGGCGGAGTCCAGGGCGTGCCGGGACCAGAAGGCCGGCAGGGTCGCAGGACCGACCAGGTTCATCTTCTGGTTCCAGTCCCCGAGCAGGATCCGGTAGGCCTCCAGGTCCTCCAGGGCCCGGGCGTCCGCCCCGGTCAGGGCGGCGAAGGCCTTGGCGGTGGGAGCTGGCCCGGCTTCAGGCGGCGTGGCGTCGGGCATGGGCCAGGAGGGCGGTGAGGGCGCCGGGGGTCATGCCCTCGATGCGGGCGGCCTGGCCCAGGGTCAGGGGCCGGATGCTGGCGAGCTTCTCGCGGATCTCGTTGGAGAGTCCGCCCACGCCGGCATAGTCGAGGTCGGCGGGCAGGCGCAGGGACTCATCCCGCCGGAAGGCCTCGGCGTCGGCCGCCTGCCGGTCCAGGTATCCCGAATAGGCGGCGTCGATCTCCACCTGCTCCCGGACCGTAGGGCTCCACGACCGGACCTGAGGCCAGATCCGCGCGAGGTCCTCGAAGCCGATGGTGGGATAGGCCAGGAGCTCGGAGAGGTTGCGCCTCTGGCCGTCGGCCTTGACCGGAAGCCCCTCGCGGGCAGCCTGGGCCGGGGTGAGGACAAGCTCCGCCGCCATGCGCCGGGCGGCGGCCAGGTCTTCACGCCGGGCGCCCCAGGCGGCGGCCCGCCGGGCTCCGATGCATCCCAGTTCGAGGCCCCGGTCGGTCAACCTCTGGTCGGCGTTGTCCGCCCGGAGGGTCAGGCGGAACTCGGCCCGGCTCGTAAACATGCGATAGGGCTCGGTCACGCCCCGGGTGACCAGGTCGTCGATCAACACGCCGATATAGGCCTCGTCGCGCCGGAAGACAGCGGCGTCGGCGCAAGAGGCGGCGCGGGCGGCGTTGAGGCCGGCCATCAGGCCCTGGGCGGCGGCCTCCTCGTAGCCCGTGGTCCCGTTGATCTGGCCCGCAAGATAGAGACCGGGCAGGCGCTTGACTTCGAGGCTGGGATCAAGCTCGCGGGGATCGACGTAGTCATATTCGATGGCGTAGCCGTGGCGGATCACCTTCACCGCCTCCAGACCGGGAATGGTCTTCAGGAAGAGGTCCTGGGTCTCCGCCGACACCGAGGTGGAGATGCCGTTCGGGTAGACGGTGGGATCGTCAAGGCCCTCAGGCTCCAGGAAGATCTGGTGGCTCGTGCGGTCGGCGAAGCGGACCACCTTGTCCTCGATGGAGGGGCAGTAGCGCGGGCCACGGCCCTGGATACGGCCCCCGTAGACCGCGGACTCCGACAGGCGCTCGGCGATGATCCGGTGGGTTTCCGGCGTGGTCGCAGTGACGCCGCAGGCGACCTGGGGGTTGGTGATCCTGTCCGTGAGGAAGGAGAAGGGGCTTGGAACCTCGTCGGCCGCCTGGCTGTCCAGCCGGTCCCAGGCGATGGTGCGGCCGTCCAGCCGGGCCGGGGTTCCGGTCTTCAGCCGCCCCATGGAAAGGCCCAGGGCGTACAGCCTGTCGGAAAGGCCAATTGCCGGCGCTTCCCCGGCACGGCCGGCGGGAATCCTCTGCTCGCCCAGGTGGATGACGCCCTTCAGGAAGGTCCCGGTGGTCAGGACCACCCGGGGAGCGGGATAGGTCCTGCCCGAGGCGCCGACAACACCGGTGATTCTACCTCCGTCCACGACCAGGTCCTCGACCGCCTCCGCCAGGATCTCGAGGCCCGGTGTCGTCGCCAGTTCCGCCTGCATGGCCTGGCGGTAGAGCTTGCGGTCGATCTGCGCCCGGGGTCCGCGGACCGCCGCACCCCGTGAGCGATTGAGAAGCCGGAACTGGATCCCGGCGGCGTCCGCCATCCGGCCCATGACGCCGTCCAGTGCATCCACCTCGCGGACGAGGTGCCCCTTGCCCAGGCCGCCGATGGCGGGATTGCAGCTCATCTCGCCGAGGGTCTCGATCCGGTGGGTCAGCAGGAGGGTCCGCGCGCCGAATCGCGCAGAGGCCGCCGCCGCTTCACAGCCGGCGTGTCCACCACCAATGACGATCACGTCCCACATGGGTCTCGGTCAATCCCAGGATCCGGAGCCCTGGAGGCGCCGGGAGGCGGCGAGGCCATACACCAGATCACCCGGTGTTTCACGTGAAACAGGTCACTTGCCGATGCAGAAGGTGGAGAAGATGCGGTCCAGGACGTCTTCCGGACCGATCTTGCCGGTGATCCGGTCCAGGGCGCGGGCTGCGAGGCGGACGTCCTCCGCCGCGAGTTCCGGCTCTGCGGACAGGGCCCGGGCGCTCTCGAGCCGCTCGAGCGCCTCAGCCAGCAGGGCCGCGTGCCGGAGCCGTGTCGCCGAGGGCGGTTCTCCCGAACCCAGGGCGGCGACCACCCGCTCCGCAAGGACCGCCTCCAGGGCGGCGACGTCTTCGGCCCGATGCGCGCTGAGGCGATGCGGCTCCAGCCGCAGGGCGACCGCCTCAACCTGAGCCTGGGCGGCGGCGTCCCCGGCGGGAAGATCGGCCTTGGCGACAAGACAAATGTCGCCGGCCCGAAGGACTTCCGGTGCAGGCGAAGCGTCGCCCCCGCCGGAACCGTCCACCACCCAGAGACGCAGGTCCGCCGCTTCTGCGCGGCGGCGCGCCCGCCGAACCCCTTCGGCCTCCACCTCGTCCAGGGTGTCGCGGAGGCCGGCGGTATCCGCCAGGATCACCTTGTATCCAGACAGCTGGAGCGCGACCTCGATGACGTCCCGGGTCGTCCCCGGCGTGGCGGTGACGATGGCCGCCTCCCGCCGGGACAGGGCGTTGAGAAGGGTGCTCTTTCCGGCATTGGGCGCGCCAATGAGGGCGATGGCGAACCCGTCCCGCACCCGCTCGGCCCGCTCGACCCCGTCGAGGGCGGACCGAAGGGCGCCGACCAGGCGCTCAAGGGCCGGATGCGCCCGCGCCGCGACATCCTCAGGCAGGTCCTCGTCGGGAAAGTCGACCGCCGCCTCGAAGAGAGCGAGGGCCTCCACCAGGTCCGACCGCCAGGCCTCCCGGGCCCGGCCGAGGGCGCCGTCCAGCTGGGCGAGGGCCTGCCGGCGCTGGGCCTCGGTCTCGGCCTCGATCAGGTCCGCCACGCCCTCGGCCTGCGCCAGGTCGAGCCGGCCATTCTCGAAGGCCCGCCGCGTGAACTCCCCAGGTTCGGCAAGCCGCAGGCCCAGCCCGGCCAAGGCCTCCATGACCCCGGCGACCACGGCGGGACCACCGTGCAGGTGAAGCTCGGCGCTGTTCTCTCCCGTGTAGCTGGCGGGCCCCGGCATCCACAGGACGAGGGCCTCGTCGAGGACACGCCCTTCCACATCCTTCAGCTTCCGGACGACGGCCCGGCGGGGTGAAGGGCGGCGCCCGGCCAGGGACACCAGGGCTTCACCGGAAAGGGGCCCCGAAAGGCGCACCACCGCCACCGCCGCGCGGCCGGGCGCGGTGGCGGGGGCAAAGATCGTGTCCCTCATTTCGGCCGGGGGGCGCCCATGCCCATGCCGGCCGCCTGGGTCATCAGCTTGGTGAACTGCTCCTGCGCCCCGGCGCCAAAGGCCATCCAGTTCTTCATGAGCTCGTCGGGCGAGACCATGGCCATGTTGGCGCTCATTCTCGCCTGCATTTCCTCTACGAGGCGGGCGTTGAGATCGCTCACGTCGGGAAGGCCCAGGAAGGTCCGGGCCTCGATGGGGGAGCAGTCAATCTCGACCGTGATCTTCATGGAGCGATCCTCTCGGGGTCCGGCCAGGGCGGCCGCTGAGGATAGCGCGCGGGGCCCGGCTTCGCAAAACCGGCTTCCGCCCGGCCGGGGGCGAGCCTAAGTGTGATGCTGGAAAAGACAGGAGAGCCCCGATGGGAGAGACGATCCGCATCCAGGTCGAAGGCGGCGAGATGTCGGCCTACGTCGCCCGGCCGGCCGCCGCCAAGGCGCCCGCCGTTGTCGTCCTGCAGGAAATCTTCGGTGTGAACGCCGTCATGCGGGACATCACCGACGGGCTGGCGGAGCAGGGCTTCCTGGCCATCTGCCCGGACCTGTTCTGGCGTATCGAGCCCGGCGTAGACATCACCGACGGGACCGAGGCCGAATGGAAGAAGGCCTTCGCCCTGATGAACGCTTTTGACGCCGGCGCGGGGGTGAAGGACATCGCCGCGACCATCGCCCGGATCCGCTCCGACCCCGGGTGCAATGGCCGGGTAGGCGCGGTGGGCTTCTGCCTGGGCGGGCAACTTGCCTGGCTGACGGCGACCCGGACCGACGCGGATGCGGCCGTGTCCTACTATGGCGTCGGGATCGAGGGCCTTCTGGACGAAGGCGCCAACCTCCGCAAACCCGTCATGCTTCATGTCGCCGAGGCTGACGGGTTCGTGCCGCCGCCTGCACAAGCGGCCATCCGGGAGGGCCTGGCGGGCCAGCCCCTGGCCACGATCCACACCTATCCGGGACGCGACCACGCCTTTGCTCGGGTGGGGGGTGAGCACTATCACGCCGCGGACGCCGCCTTGGCCGGTGAGCGCTCCCTGGCCTTCCTCCGCGCCCACCTGGGGAGCGCCTGAGCCATGAAGGGTATCCGACTGAACGCCACTGGCGGGCCTGAGGTCCTGGAGCTCGTCGACCTCGAGGTCCCGGCGCCGGGCCCGGGCCAGATCCGCGTCCGGCAGACGGCCATCGGAGTCAACTACATCGACACCTACCACCGCTCAGGCCTCTATCCCCTCAGGTTGCCCTCCGGCCTTGGCATGGAGGGCGCCGGCGAGGTCGACGCCGTCGGGGAGGACGTGACGCGCTTTGCCCCGGGCGACCGGGTGGCCTTCGCTTCCGGGCCGATCGGGGCCTATGCAGAGCTGCACTGCGTGGACGCCGCACGCGCCGTCCGGGTTCCCGAGGGCGTGGACGACCGCGCGGCGGCCGCCGCCCTTCTCAAGGGCATGACCGCGGAGTTCCTTCTCCTTAGATGCCGGCCTGTCGCGCCGGGTGAGACCGTTCTCATTCACGCAGCGGCCGGGGGCGTCGGGCAGATCCTGGTGCAGTGGGCCAAGGCCCTTGGCGCACAGGTCATCGCGACGGCCGGCAGCGCCGCCAAGGGCGACCGGGTCCGGGACCTGGGAGCCGACCATGTCATCCTCTACGGAGAACAGGACGTGGCGGCCGAGGTCCGGCGGATCACCGGGGGGGCCGGGGTTCCCGTGGCCTACGATTCCGTGGGGGCGGCGACATTTGAGGGCACCCTGGCCAGCCTCTCGCGGCGGGGCGTCTTTGTCAGCTTCGGGAACGCCTCGGGCCCACCGCCTGCTGTGGAGCCAGGCCGCCTCATGCGCATGGGCTCGCTCTTCCTGACCCGTCCGACCCTCGGCGACTATGTGGCGACGACCGCCGAGCTGGACGCCAGCGCCGGGGCGGTCTTTGCCCGCATTGCATCGGGTGAGATCGAGATCGAGATCGGCCAGACCTTCCCGCTCAGCCAGGCCCGGGCCGCCCATGAAGCCCTGGAGTCCCGCCAGACCGTCGGATCGACCCTTCTGGTTCCCTGAGCCGGGTTGGGTATCGCCGGTGTTTCACGTGAAACACCGGCCGACGGTCAGGTGTTCATCGACTGGAAGAAGTCGTCGTTGTTCTTCGACTGCCGCAGCTTGTCGAGCAGGAACTCGATGGCGTCCTGGGCGCCCATGGGCGACAGGATGCGACGCAGGACGTGGGTCTTGGCCAGCTGCCCCGGCGGCGTGATGAGCTCGTCCTTGCGGGTGCCGGACTTGAGGATGTCGATAGCGGGATAGATCCGCTTGTCCGCGACCTTGCGGTCCAGGACGATTTCCGAGTTCCCGGTGCCCTTGAACTCTTCGAAGATCACCTCGTCCATCCGGCTGCCCGTATCGATCAGGGCGGTGGAGATGATGGTCAGGGACCCGCCCTCCTCCACGTTCCGCGCCGCGCCGAAGAACCGCTTGGGCCGCTGCAGGGCGTTCGCGTCGACGCCGCCCGTCAGCACCTTGCCCGACGAGGGGACAGTGGTGTTGTAGGCGCGGCCCAGGCGCGTGATATTGTCCAGAAGGATGACCACGTCGCGCTTGTGCTCGACCAGGCGCTTGGCCTTCTCGATCACCATCTCGGCGACCTGGACGTGCCGCTGGGCAGGCTCGTCGAAGGTCGAGGCGATCACCTCACCCTTCACGGTCCGCTGCATGTCGGTGACTTCCTCGGGTCGCTCGTCAACCAGGAGGACGATCAGGTAGCACTCCGGGTGGTTCGCCGCGATCGCCTTGGCGATGTTCTGCATCATGATCGTCTTGCCCACCCGCGGCGGGGCGACGATGAGGCAACGCTGGCCCTTGCCAAGGGGAGAGACGATGTCGATCACCCGGCCCGAACGGTCCTTGAGCGTCGGGTCGTCGATTTCCATCCGCAGGCGCTCCTGCGGGTAGAGCGGGGTCAGGTTGTCGAACAGGACCTTGTGACGCACGTTCTCGGGCGGCTCGAAATTGATCTGGTCAACCTTCACGAGTGCGAAGTAGCGCTCGCCCTCGCGGGGCGCGCGGACGCCGCCATCCACCGTATCCCCGGTGCGCAGGCCGAACTTCCGGATCTGGGAAGGGCTGACATAGATGTCGTCCGGACCCGGGAGATAGTTCGCTTCCGGCGAGCGCAGGAAGCCAAAGCCGTCAGGCAGGACCTCCATGGTCCCGGAGCCGGAAATTTCCACCCCCTCTTCGGCCAGGACCTTGAGGATGGCGAACATCATGTCCTGCTTGCGCATGGAGTTCGCGTTCTCGATCTCCAGGGTCTCGGCGAAGCTCAGCAGGTCGGCGGGCGATTTGTCCTTGAGTTCCTGGAGGGACATCCGGGTCAGGCCCATGGCGGCGATCGCCTGGGAGGCCTGCGTGGGTTCATCGTCCTCTGCGGCGGCGTCCTCGCCGGCGGCCAGGTCCAGGCTTGCGTCTTCGATGGCCTCGACGAGGTCAGCGGCGTCCTGGGGGATATTGTCGTCAGACATGGGAATCTTTCGGATTTCGGAACGCGGCGCAGTTCACGCCCGTTCCGGACCGGCCGCCTTCCGGCGTCCGTTTCAAGTCAAACATTATTCAGGACCGGGTTCCGGCGAGGCGCCTGGCGCCATCGCGGCCCCGGTGAGAGGCGGGATCGGGCCCCGGCGTCGCCGGAATCCGATGGGGCAGCGGAACCATACTCTCCGGCCCGGGTCAAGCATCCGCCTCCGCGGAGGTTCAGCCCCCGAACTCCAGGGTGACGGCCAGGACCATCACGATGGCGGCGATGAAGGGCAGCTCGTTGGTGGCGCGCCAGAACCGGTTGGAGCGGGTGTTCATGCCCGCCGCAAACCGCTTGCGCGCCGCACCCAGGAAATGGTGCCAGCCAATCAGGAAGACCACGCCCGCCAGCTTTGCAAGCATCCAGGGCTTCAGGAGGAAGTCCCAGCCCCCAAGCCGGGCCGTAGCGTTCACCCAGATGAGGGCCAGTCCAAGGACCAGGGACAGGATCATCGCCGGCCCCATGATGATCCGGTAAAGCTTGAGCTCCATGACCTGAAAGGTCCGGTCCATCTCCGAGCCGGGCGCGACATCGGCGTGATAGGCGAAGATGCGGGGCAGGTACATGATCCCCGCCATCCAGGCGATCACCGCCAGGATGTGGAGCCCGCGAAGCAGGTCATAGACGTTCATCGGCGGCCTCCGCTTCTCGCATCAAGGCAGGGGCAGCGGCCGTGTGCGGCCGGACAGGTCCAGCCCCCGTCCGCGGCGGTTCCCCCTTCCCGGCCGAGGGCGTTGGTCACCGCCCCGCCAAGGGCCGATATGAAGGCTGGATCGATCCCTGGAGCCGGAGCCCGGAGCCAGACCGGGCAGCCGGCTTCCTTCGCCAGTTCCGCGTACTCATGATCCAGTTCCACCAGGGTCTCGACATGCTCGGAGACGAAGGCGATGGGCGAGACGAGCACGCCGACGCCCTCCGCTCCGGCGCGCCGGATCTCATCATCGGTCGAGGGGCCGATCCACTTCAGGGGACCGACCCGGCTCTGGTAGCTGATCCCCCAGTCCGTGAACTCGGGCAGGAGCCTGGCGACCGCGGAGGCCGTGGCTTCGACTTGGGCCTGGTAGGGATCGCCGTCCTTGATCACCTTTTCCGGAAGGCCGTGGGCCGAGAACAGAAGCCGCACCCCCGTGGGCCGGCCTGCAGCCTCCCAAACCCCCCGGATTGCCCGGGCGTGGGCTTCGGCCAGGCCTGACGAGATCGGATAGCAGCAGACGGTGCGGCTTCGGCCCGGCCCCCGGTAGGCGCGGGCCCAGTCCCGAAGGGAGGACTCCGTCGTAGTGGTCGAGAACTGGGGATAGAGGGGCAGGAGAACGATCTCGTCCGGTCCGAAGGCCGCGACCTCACGGGCCGTTTCGGCGGCGAAGGGCTTCCAGTAGCGCATGGCGATGAAAACGCGGCTCTCCTGGCCGGGCAGGGTGCGCGCCAGCTCGGCCTCCAGGGCTTCCGCCTGGGCTCGCGTCTCTGGAAGAAGGGGCGAACCCCCGCCCATCATGGCGTAGTTGGCCCGGGCCCCCTTGGCCCGGGTCGTTGAGATGAAGGCCGCAAGCGGGTAGCGGACCGGCGCCGGGGCGCCAATGATGGCCGGGTCCTTGAAGAGATTGAACAGGAACGGTCGGACGGCGTCAGGCCCATCGGGCCCTCCGAGGTTGAAGAGGACGACTGCGAGACGGCTCATTTGCCCGTGATCCTCCTGACGGCCCGCTCGATGTGGGCGACCGGCGTATCCGGAAGGACGCCGTGACCGAGGTTGAAGATGTAGGGACCTGGGCTCCACCCCTCAATGAGAGCATCAATCCGCGCGTCCATGGCGGAGCCGCCTTCACGAAGGAGAAGGTTGTCGAGGGCGCCCTGGATGGCCTTGCCGCCGGCCTGTATCCTGCGGCCCTGGGCCAGGCTCGCCTGGGTGTCCAGGCCTACCGCCTGCACTGGCACGGCGTCGGCATAGATGTCGACCAGGGCGCCGGCCCCACGCGGAAAGCCGATGAAGGGTGCATCGACGCCCGCCGCCCGGACCCGCCGGATGATCTCCTGGTGGGGCTTCACCACGACGCGCTGGAAAACATCTTCCGCCAAGCCTTCGGCCCAGCTCTCGAAAAGCTTCAGCACCTGGGCGCCGCTGCGCGCCTGGAGGACCAGGTAGCGGGCCGTCGCCTCGACCAGGACTTCGAGGATCTGGTCCAGGCGCTCGGGCTGGGAATAGGCGAAGGCGCGGGCCCCGGACCGATCCGAGCCTCGGCCCTCAATCATGTAGGTCGCTACGGTCCAGGGGGCGCCGGCAAAGCCGATGAGGGCGCGTTCAGGCTCAAGGGCCGACCTCACTCGGGAAAGGGTCTCACCTATTGAGGCCAGACGACCGGTGGAGGCCTCGATCTCGCCGGCCAGGGCGGCGACCTCGGGAAGTGGGCCAAGCCGTGGCCCCTCCCCCGCCTCGAACCAGACCTCCTGTCCCAGGGCCTGGGGGATGAGCAGGATATCCGCAAAGACGATGGCGGCGTCGAAGGGAAACCGCCGCATGGGCTGGAGGGTCGCCTCTGCGGCCATTTCCGGATCGTAGCAGAAGGCCAGGAAGTCCTTCGCCCGGGTCCGGAGTTCCCGGTACTCAGGCAGCGAGCGTCCGGCCTGGCGCATGAACCAGACTGGCGGGCGCTCGAAGGCCTCGCCGGTCAGGGTCCGGAGAAGTTTGGGTCTGGGCGCCTCAGTCATGGCGCCCTTAAACCCCGGCCCGACGCCAGGCTCAAGGGTCGCGGTCCTTCGCCTGTCCCTTACTTTTACATCACAGGTTTTCTTTTTCAGGTGGAAGAGGAAGTAGGCCGCCTTCAAACCGGGGAGAACGGGCCGCGGGAAGCGGTTCTTCCCTAGGTGTCCACGATCCCGCGAACAGGAACAGGGAGACGCTTCGCTGACCTGTGAGAATTCACTAAATCATTGAAATAAATAGATTTAAAACGATATATGATGTGGATAAAGGCAGCTGTCCAGGGCGCCGCGTAAAGACATTCTTAACCCTGTGCAAAGGATGTCCACATTGGGACGGCTTGGTGGACGACTCCGCGTCTTTCGTCCGGCCTCCCACAGCCCCCGCCGCAGTCGCCCTTCCCTCGCGCTTTTCTCCCCATGCCTGACGTGTTGGGCTAAGAAGGCGTTGACAGGTTTTTCCCCAGAAATCCCCAGTCCCGTCCCCGATCCCGCGTCCCAGGCCCCGTCCCCCCAATGACCGCCGCCGCCAGATTTGCGACCTACTTTCACGTCCACCTGGTCTCGGACTCTACGGGGGAGACCCTTAACGCCATGGCACGGGCGGTGTGCGCGCGGTTCGAGAACGTCCTGCCCATAGAGCACTACTATGCCCTGGTGCGCTCGCCCCGGCAGCTGGAACGCGCCCTGGCGGACATCGAGGACGCCCCTGGCGTCGTCATGCACACCATCGTCGATGACAGCCTGCGCACGGCTTTAGAAGACGGTTGCCGTCGCCTGGACATGCCCTGCATCGCGGCCCTCGACCCCCTGGTCTCGGCCATGTCGAGGTATCTTGGCGCGTCCCTCACCCGGCGGGTGGGTGTCCAGCACGCCCTCGACACCGATTACTTCAACCGGATGGACGCCCTGAACTTCGCCATCGGCCATGACGACGGGCAGGGCGGCGCCGAGCTCGACCAGGCGGATGTTGTCCTGGTCGGGGTCTCCCGGACCTCCAAGACCCCCACCTGCATCTATCTGGCCCACCGGGGTGTCCGTGCCGCCAACTTCCCCCTTGTTCCCGGCCGTCCTGTGCCAGAGACCCTCTCTGGCCTGTCCTCCGCCCTTGTCGTGGGCCTGACCATCTCCCCGGACCGCCTGATCCAGATCCGGCGCAACCGGCTGCTCTCCCTCAAGGAGGACCGCGACACCGCCTACACGGACATCGAGGCTGTGCGGGACGAAGTCGTCCAGGCCCGGCGGCTGTATGAACGGCAGGGCTGGCCCGTGATTGACGTCACACGCCGGTCGGTCGAGGAGACCGCCGCCGCAGTCCTCAATCTTTTGCAGTCCCTGCGCCCATCGATGAAGGTGGTCCCATGAGCCCGCCCGATGTGATCCTCGCCTCCCGAAGCTCCGCGCGCTCGGCCCTGCTCCGCGGCGCCGGCGTCTCCTTTGAAACGGCCGATTCCGGGGTCGATGAGACAGTCCTGAAGACGGCGATCCTCGGCCGGGGGGGAAGCCCCGCCGAAGTCGCCGCCGCGCTGGCGCGGGAGAAGGCCCTCGCCGTGTCCAGGGCCCGGCCGGGCCTGGTGATCGGCGCAGACCAGACCCTGGATTTCGAGGGTCGCCTTCACGACAAGCCCGCCAGCCTGGCGGAAGCCGCCCAGCGGCTTCGCGCCATGAGGGGCAGACCGCACGCCCTGCACGCCGCTGTCGCCGCGGCTCGGGATGGGGCGGTCATCTGGGAGACCCTGTCCACCGCCGAACTGGTGATGCGCCCCTTCAGCGACACCTTTCTGGAGGCCTATCTGGCCTCGGAGGGCGAGGAGGTCCTCACTTCCGTCGGCGCCTATCGGCTCGAGGGCCCGGGGGTGCAGCTCTTCTCCGAAATCCGCGGGGACTATTTCACCATCCTGGGCCTACCCCTGACCGGGCTCCTGGACCTTCTACGCAGCGAGGGCGTGCTGGCGCCATGAACCTGACGTCCACGACGCGCCTGGCCGGGGTTGTGGGACACCCCGTTTCCCACTCCCTCAGCCCGGTCCTGCACAACACCTGGCTGGAGGCCGCCGGCCTGGACGGCGCCTACCTGGCTTTCGGCCTGGCGGCGGATCGGTTCAGAGCCTTTGTCGACGGCTTTCGAGGCGGGTCCCTTGCGGGCGTCAACGTGACCCTTCCCTTCAAGACCGAGGCCCTGGCCGTCGCCGACCGGGTCAGCGCCCGCGCCCATGCCGCCGGGGCGGCCAATGTCCTGATCTTCGAGGTCGACGGTTCGGTCAGCGCGGACAACACCGATGGGGAAGGTCTCCTGTACGCCTTCGCCCGCCAGGCGACGGGATTCCAGCCCGACGCCGGGCCCCTGGTCCTGTTTGGCGCCGGCGGGGCCGCGCGCGGGGCCGTCGCCGCCTTTCTCGCAGCCGGCTGTCCGGAGGTGCGAATCCTCAACCGCACCCGCGCCCGCGCGGAGGACCTGGCCGAACAGTTCGGCGACCGGGTCCGGGCCCTCGATCCCGCCGACCCCAGCGTCCTGTCCGGGGCGGCCGCCCTGGTCAACGCCAGCTCCGCCGGTCTTGGACCCGATGCCCCGCCCCCGCCCTCATTCGACAGAGCGCCCGCCTCCGCCGTGGTCATGGACATGACCTACCGACCCCTGCGCACGCCCTTCCTCGAGGCCGCCGCCGCCCGGGGCCTGAGGACGGTGGACGGCCTCGACATGCTGATCGGTCAGGCCATCCCGGCCTTCGAAGCCTTCTTCGGCCAACCTCCGCCCGACGCCGCCGAGGTGCGCGGGCGCGTCCTTCGTCTCCTGGGAGAGGCTTCATGATCCACATTGGACTGACGGGCTCCATCGGCATGGGCAAGTCGACCACCGCCCAGATGTTCCGTGACGCGGGCGTCCCGGTCTATGACGCCGACGCGGCGGTGGCCGCCCTCTACGTCAGGGGCGGGGCGGCGGTGGAGCCGCTGGAGGCCGCCTTTCCCGGCGTGACCCGCGACGGCGCCGTCGACCGTGAGGCCCTGCGGCTGCGCGTCCTGGGCGATGACGCGGCCATGACCCGGCTGAACGCCGTGGTCCATCCCCTCCTGGGTCGTGACCGGCTGGAGTTTCATCGCCAGGCCGAGGACTCGGGCGCCAACGTCCTGGTATTCGACATTCCCCTCCTCTTCGAGACGGGCGGGGAGCGGAATATGGACGCCGTCGTGGTTGTCACGGCCCCGGCGGATGTCCAGAGGGCGCGGGTCCTCGCCCGGGAAGGCATGACGCCCGAGCGCCTAGACGCCATCCTGGCCCGACAGACGCCCGACGCCGACAAGCGCGCCCGCGCTGATTTCGTCATCGACACCGGCCAGGGCCTGGAGGCCGCCCGGGAGGGTGTGCGCCGTGTCCTGGAAGCCATTCGCGACCCCGCCTGGAAGTCCCGCAGGGCGCCTGCCGCGGATTGAAGGCCGGGACGAAACAGGGCATTCCCGGACCATGGCGCGCGAAATCGTCCTCGACACAGAAACCACGGGGTTTGAGCCCCACCTGGGCCATCGGCTTGTCGAAATCGCCGCCCTGGAGATCGAGGACTTCCTGCCCACGGGGCGCAGCTTCCACGCCTATATCGACCCCGAGCGCGACATGCCGGTGGAGGCGGAGCGGGTCCACGGCCTGTCCGCCGCCTTCCTGAAGGGCAAGCCTCGCTTTGCGGACGCCGAGGTGGCGAACGCCTTCCTGGACTTCATCGGAGACGCTCCGGTCGTGGCGCACAACGCCGCCTTCGACCGCGCCTTCGTCAACTGGGAGTTGGGCCTGGCCGGCCTGCCCGATATTCCCGAGCCTCGCTGGGTGGACACCTTGGCCCTGGCGCGCCGCCGCTTCCCGGGGATGCAGAACTCCCTCGACGCCCTCTGCAAGCGGTTCAAGATCTCTTTGTCAGAGCGGGAGAAGCATGGCGCCCTCATCGACGCCCGCCTGCTCGCTTCAGTCTACCTGGAGTTGTGCGGGGGACGGGAGCGTGCGCTGGAACTGACTGTGGCTGTCTCGGCCGGGAGTTTCGATGCGGGCCCGCGCGGGCCCTATGGCGCGAGGCCCAGGCCACTTGCGGCGCGATCGACGGAGGCCGAACGGGCGGCCCATGCCGAATTCGTTCTGGGCGCCGTGAAGTCCGAACTCTGGAAGTCCTGGCTCTGAGGCGCAGACCTCAGGCCGTTCCCACCGCCTCGCCCATGCCTTCGGCCTCGGCCTTCCGGGCCATGTAGACCGCGCCGAAGTCGATCGGGTCGAGCATGAAGGGCGGGAACGACCCGTCCGCCGTCACATCGGCGATGATCCGGCGGGCAAAGGGGAAGAGGAATCGGGGGCATTCGATCAGCAGGACCGGCTCGAGGTTCTCGGCCGGCACGCCGTCAATGGCGAAAAGGCCGCCATAGACCAGCTCGACCATGAACACCGGGCCGTCCTCGCGCGCCGCGCGGGCCGACAGCTTCAGGTCGACTTCGAAGAGGCCGTCATCGCGGCCACGGGCGTTCATCTCCACGCCCATGTCGATCTGCGGCTGCGGCCCGCCGGACCGAAGGACGTCGGGCGCCCTGGGGTTCTCGAAGGAGAGATCCCGGACAAACTGGGCCAGGATGCGGATGCCAGGCTCCGGGGCGCCGGAGGCTTCGGGTTGGGAATCTGCGTCGGACATAAGGGGCTCCGTCTGGGCCTTGGGCCGCCCGGAGCGACCTGAAAACCGGTCGGGCTGGCTATCACGCGCCTGTTCTGCACGCAATCTCGGGCTCCGGCCCCTGACGGGCTGGGAAGAAGCCTCTATATGTAACGCTCCATCCACTGACTGAAGCGACCCGAAACCCGCCGTGCTCCAGCTCATCCTTCTCGCCGCCGTGGCCGCCGTGGCCCTTTTCCAGCTCTATGCCGTCCTGGGCCGGCGCATGGGCCGGCAGCCGGAGGACCGCGCCGTGCGGCCCGAACCGGCCGGGCCGCTCCGCCGTCCCGCTGTCCCCCTGACGACCGAGGCTCCCGCCACGGAAGAGGCCCCCGAAGGCTTGGCGGCGGTCCGCGCCCGGGACTCCGGCTTTGACGCCCAGGTCTTCCTGGCCAATGTCCGCAGCGCCTACCGCACGATCGTCACCGCTTACGCCGCTGGCGACCGCGAGGCCCTCGCCCCCCTCCTGGGGCCCGACGTCTTGAAGGCCTTCGAGGCCGGGATCGCCGAGCGTGAGGCGGCGGGCCGCCAGGAAAGCGTCGACATGCCCCACCCCCCGCGTTCGGACGTGGAGCATGCCGAGGTCGACGGCGACCTGGCCCGGATCAGTGTCCGCTTCCTGGGGGAACTCACCCAGACCCAGAAGGGGGGCGCCGAAGACGAACTCCGCGTCTTCGAACGGCGGACCGCAGAGGTCTGGACCTTCGAGAAGGATCTCACCGACCGAAACGCCGCCTGGCGTCTGGTCGGCGTCGACGTCGCCGAGGCCTGAAGCATGCGCCGGGCCGGCCCCGTCGCCCTGGCCGGGCTTCTGCTCCTGGCGGCCTGCGCCACCCCGCCGCGACCCTCGCCCGGCCCGCCGCCGTCTCGACCCCTTCCCGCACCGTCGCCCGCACCCGCCCCGCCGACGCCCCCTCCGGGTCCCAGCACGGAGGGTCTCCTGCCCCTGACCGCCCTTCCGGGCTGGGAGAAGGAGGATTTCGTGGCGGCCTTCGAGGCCTGGCGGGCGAATTGCCAGGTCCGCCGGACTCCCGTCACGGCGCGGATCTGCCGCGAGGCCATGGCGGTGGACCTCCTGGACGCCCAGTCCGCACGCACCTTCTTCGAGAGCCGGTTCCGGGCCCAACTCCTGCCCGGAGAAGGTGTCCTGACCGGCTATTTCGCCCCTGTCTATGACGCCCGCCGGCGCCCGGACGACGAGTTTTCCGCGCCCCTTCGTCCCCGACCCGCCGATCTCCCCCCCGAAGGCGGCGCGTACCCCGATCGCTCTGCGATCGAGTCCCGCCCGGCCTTGGACGCCCTCGCCTGGCTGAGGCCCGAGGACAAGTTCTTCCTGCAGATCCAGGGTTCGGGAACCCTCATCTTTCCCGAAGGCCCTCCCGCCAAGGCGGTCTTCGCCGGCACCAACAGCCAGCCCTTCTCCGGCGTCGCCAACGCCATGAGAGACCGCGGCCTCCTGGCGGCGGGCCAGACCTCCGCCGAAGGCATACGCGCCTGGCTCGCCGCCCACCGGGGCGCTGAGGCCGCCGAGATCATGGCCCTGAACCCACGGTACGTCTTCTTCCGCCTCACGCCGGATGACGGCCTGCCCCCCAAGGGGGCGGCGGGGGTTCCCCTGCCCGCAGGCCGGGCCATCGCCGTCGATCTTTCCCGCCACGTCGGCGGGGACGCCTACTGGATCGACGCCCACGGGCCCATCCTGTCGGGCGCCTTTCCGTCCTACCAGCGGCTAGTCACCGCCCTCGACACTGGCGGCGCCATCCGCGGCGACATACGGGCCGACCTCTATCTGGGCCAGGGCGCAGAGGCGGGCCTGGAGGCGGGCCGCATCCGGCATGTCCTCCGGCTATACCGGCTGGTCCCCCGACCATGAGGCGCCCCCTCCATCCCGAGGAGAACCGTCTCTGGGCCCAGGTGACGGCGACCGTCCACCCGCTCCCGGGCCGGGCCAGCCAGGATCCGGTTCCGCCGCCGCCCGACCTTCCTGTCCCCCCTCCAACCTCGGCCCGGACCCCGGCGCCGCCCTCACGCTCCGTCGCCGCGGCGCGCCCGGCGTCGACTTCCGCACCCAAGGCCTTGGAGCCCCTGAGGCGAAAGCGAATCTCGCGCGAGCGGGACCCGATCGGCGCCCACATCGACCTGCATGGCCTGACCCAGGACGCCGCCCGGGCGGCCCTGGAGCGGTTCGTCCTGGACTGCTGGCGCGACGGGATGCGCGCCGTCCTTGTCATCACGGGAAAGGGCCTGAGGGGCGACGGCGTCTTGCGACGCCTGACCCCCGAGTGGCTTGCGGCGCCGCATCTCCAGCCGGTCGTGGCGGGCGTGTCCGAGGCCCATCGCCGGCACGGCGGCGAGGGCGCCCTCTACATCGCCCTCAAGCGCCGGCCGCCCCCCGCCATCGGTTCGCCCAGGCTGTAACGCCCACATGCCCGGCCACGTTGCCGAGGGTGCGCGAGAAGTCCGGGAGGGTCTCCACCGCCAGCAGGAGGGGCAGCAGCTCCATCGGCAGTCCCATGCTCATGAAGATGGGCACGAGGGTCGTGAAGAAGGTCACGGAACTGGCGACGCCAACTGCGGCCAGGCTGACCAGGGCCGCCACCAGGATCCCTGAGACCACCTGGGCCGGCGCCAGGGGAACGCCATAGAGATGCGCCACGTAGAGGGCGACTGCGAGGTTCCCCGCGGGGCTCGTGATCCGGAAGAGGGCCACGCCCATGGGCAGGACCAGGCCGCTGACGCGCTCCGGAATCCCCAGCCGGCCACAGGCGGCCAGCATGACGGGCAGGCAGGCCAGGGAGGACTGGGTGGAGATCGCCATGGCGCCGACGGGGGTCATGGCCGCGGCCAGCTGGCCGGGCGGGGTCCGGCCCCCGAGGAGGGCGGCGCCCAGGCCCAGGGCTCCGGCCAGTAGGCACACCAGGGTGATCACGATCACATAGTGGCCCAGGAGCCCCACGGCGCCGATGCCCGTACGGGCGCCCACGGTAAGCGCCAGGAGGAAGACCCCGGCAGGCGCCAGGACGAGGACCCAGCGGACAATCACCATCATGGCCGCCTGGACACCGTCGAAGACCAGGACCAGGGCGTCCCGGCGGGCGCCGTCCAGGCGCGAGACGGCCAGGCCGAAGATCAGGGCGAAGACCACCAGGGAGGCCATGGCGCCGTCGGCCGCCGCCTTTACAGGGTTGGCCGGGATGAAGGCGCGGAGCCACTCGGCCAGGGGCGGGGTTTCGGGGATGCGGGCCGCGGCGCCTTCGGCCGTAGCACGGAGGGCCGCCGCCGCCTCGGCCGGGGCTGGCCAGGCGGAGAGGAGGGCTGGCGCGACCAGGGCCGCAAGGCTGGTTGAGGCCAGGAGAAGGAGGGCGAAGACCACCAGCGCGCGACCTGCAAGGCCTCCCCGGCCAGCGGTCTCCGCCGCCCGCGCCATCCCGGTGACGAGAAGGGCGAAGACCAGAGGGATGATGGTCATGCGCAGGGCGTCCAGCCAGACGCCCCCGATGGCTTCGGCCCCCGCGACCAGGCCCGCCTCGCCCGGCGCCTGCACGGCATGGAGGAGGGCGCCGGCGAGCAGGCCCGAGACCAGGCCGCCGAGGATCATTGTGGTGAGCGAAGGCGCCTTCACGGCGGCCCCGGCTTCCGTGAGGCCTTTTCGTCCAGCCCCGAAACCCCTTCCCGGGCCTCGAGCCGGGCCGCCACCTCTTCGGGCGAGACCCCGGCGGCGGCCAGCAGGACGAGCAGGTGGTAGAGGACGTCGGCCGCTTCCCCCGCCAGGCCGTCACGGTCGCCGGACACGGCGGCCACCACCGCCTCGACGGCTTCCTCGCCCAGCTTGCGCGCCGCCCGCGGCGGGCCGTCACTGAGGAGCCGCGCCGTCCAGGATGAGTCCGGGCTGGCTCCGCGGCGGGACTCGATCACCGCCTCCAGGCGGGAGATGGCCTCCCCAAGCCGGCTCACGCCGCAGGCTCCGGCGCCCTGACGGGAACGCCCGCCGTGGCCATGGCGGCCTTGACCTCGGAAATGGTGACGTCGCCGAAATGGAAGATGGAGGCGGCCAGGACGGCGTCGGCGCCCCCTTCGGTGACGGCTTCGACCATGTGCCGGGCCTCCCCTGCGCCCCCCGAGGCGATCACCGGAACCTTGACCGCGTTTGTCACGGCCCGCAACAGACCTAGGTCGTAGCCGCTGCGAACCCCGTCGCGGTCCATGGAGGTCAGGAGGATCTCGCCCGCCCCGCGCCGCACGACCTCCGCGGCCCAGTCGGCGGCGTCCAGGCCGGCATCGCGCCGCCCACCGTAGGTGAAGACCCGCCACCCGCCCTCAGGAACCGCTCGCGCGTCAATCGCCGCCACCACCGCCTGGGAGCCGAAGGCGTCGGCGCAACGGGAGATGAGGTCCGGATCTTCCACGGCGGCGGTGTTGACGCTGATCTTGTCGGCGCCCGCCAGCAGCAGGGCCCTGGCGTCGTCCACGGTCCGGATGCCACCGCCCACCGAAAGGGGCATGAAGCAGACGTCGGCCGTCCGGGCGACCACGTCGAGTATGGCGCCGCGTCCTTCGTGGCTGGCGGTGATGTCCAGGAACATCAGTTCGTCCGCGCCCGCTGCGTCGTAGGCCCGCGCCTGCTCCACCGGGTCCCCGGCGTCCCGCAGGGCGACGAAGTTGACACCCTTCACCACGCGCCCATCCTTCACGTCCAGGCAGGGAATGACGCGGACCTTCAGCATGGTCAGGCTGAGGCCGCCAGGGCGACGGCCGGGTCGATGGCGCCGTTGTAGAGGGCCCGGCCCAGGACCGCCCCGGCTACGGGTGTCCCGCGCCGCGCCTTGAGCCGGAGGATGTCCTCCACCGAGGCGAGCCCGCCGGCCGCGATGACGGGGATGGCGACTGCGTCGGCGATGGCCCCGAAGGCCTCGACATTGAAGCCCATCACCGTCCCGTCGCGGTCGATGTCGGTGATGATGAGGGCCCCTACGCCGGCGTCCTCGAACCGCTTCGCCACGGTCACGGCTTCGAGGTCGGTATTCTCGGTCCAGCCCTGGGTCGCCACCTTGCCGGCGCGGACATCCACGCTCACGGCGATCTGCTCGGGCCAGAGCCGGGACGCCTCGATCACCATTTCCGGATGGGTCACCGCCACTGTGCCGAGGATGACCCTGGACACGCCCGCCTCGATCCAGCGCTCGACGTCCTGGAGGCTGCGTACGCCCCCGCCCAGCTGGACCGGGGTGGAGACCGCACCGAGGATGGCCTCGACCGCATCGCCATTGACAGCCCGCCCCTCAACGGCGCCGTTGAGGTCGACCACGTGGATCCAGTGGAAACCGGCCCCCGCCCAGGTCCTCGCCTGGTTGGCGGGGGAGGTGTTGAAGACCGTGGCGGTGCCGAGGTCTCCGTGCAGGACCCGGACGCATTCGCCGTCCTTCAGGTCGATGGCCGGGTAGAGGATCACGGACGCCACTCCAGGAAGCGCGACAGCAGGGAGATTCCTGCAGACTGGGATTTTTCGGGATGAAACTGGACGCCGGCCATGTTGCCGCGCACGACGGCGGCGGGGAAGCGCCCGCCATGGTCGGCCTCGGCGGCCACGTCGGCCGTGTCGTCGGGCCAGAAGGCGAAGGAGTGGGTGAAGTACATCGGAGAGGCGCCGATCCCGGCGATCAGTCCGGGCCCATGTGGATCGATGAGGTCATTCCATCCCATGTGCGGGACCTTGGCCGAGGGATCCGTCGGCTGCAGGCGACGGACCTCTCCCGGAATCCAGCCGAGGCCGGGGGTCACGCCGAATTCAAGGCCCCGGGAGGCCATCAGCTGCATGCCGACGCAGATGCCCAGGAAGGGTCGGCCCCGCACCCGGACCGCCTCATCCAGGGCCTCGCCAAGGCCAGGACGGGCGTCGAGGGCGGCGCGGCAGGCGGCGAAGGCTCCCACGCCGGGCAGGACGATCCGGTCCGCGGCCAGGACCTCTTCCGGGGCGTGAGTCACGCGCACCTCGACCTGCCCTCCGGCCGCCCGGACGAGCGCCTTCTCGGCCGAGCGGAGGTTTCCCGACCCGTAGTCGATCAGGGCGAGACGGCTCATGCGGTCAGAGAGAGCCCTTGGTGGAGGGCGCCTGGCCGCCGGCCCGGGGGTCGATCTCTACCGCCTCCCTCAGGGCCCGGCCCAGGGCCTTGAAGCCGCTTTCCGCGATGTGGTGGGAATTGGCCCCGTAGAAGGTCTCCAGGTGCACACAGGCGCCGGCGTTCATGGCGAAGGCGTGGTGGAACTCCTTGAAGAGCTCGGTGTCCATGTCGCCGACCTTGGGGGTCGGGAAGGCCGTCCGCCAGACCAGGTAGGGGCGGTTGGAGAGGTCGATGGCGCAGCGGGTCAGGGTCTCGTCCATGGGAATGACAGCGAGCCCGAAGCGGCGGATCCCGCGGAAGTCACCGAGGGCCTGGCGGACCGCCTGTCCCAGGACGATGCCCACGTCCTCGACCGTGTGATGGAAATCGATGTGCAGGTCGCCGCTGGCCTGGACGTCGAGGTCCAGGGATCCGTGCCGGCCCAGGGAGTCCAGCATGTGGTCCAGAAAGCCGATGCCGGTGGCGATGCGGGTCTGGCCCGCGCCATCCAGGTCCACCTTCACGGAAATCTTCGTCTCGCGGGTCTCGCGAACCACCTCGGCCCTGCGCGTCATGGCCTAGAGTCCTTCCCGGCCCGCCAGTTCACGCAGGGAAACCTGCGGCCGCGGCCCATAGTGAGAGATCACCTCGGCCGCCGCCAGGGCGCCCAGGCGTCCGCAGACCTCCAGGGACCGCCCTTTGGCGAGACCGTACATCACACCGGCTGCGTATTGGTCGCCGGCGCCGGTCGTGTCCACGACTTTTTCCACGGGGACCGCCGGAATCGAGACCACCTCGCCGTCGCCGAGCAGGAGGGAGCCCTGCTCGCTCCGGGTCACGGCGGCCAGGCGGGTGCGGCTGCGCAGGCCATCGAGCGCCACGGCGAGGTCGTCGGTCTCGAACAGGGCCAGGGCCTCGGCCTCATTGGCGAAGAGCAGGTCCACCTGCGACCCGATGAAGCCCAGGAGGGCCGCCCGGTGGCGCTCGACCACGAAGCCGTCGGACAGGGTCAGGGCGATCATCCGGCCAGCGGCGCGGGCAAGGCCGGCGGCCTTGGCGAAGCCCCGCCGGGCCGGCTCGGCGTCGAACAGGTAGCCCTCGAGGTAGACGATCGACGCCTGTTCGATGACGGCCGGGTCAATGTCGTCGTCGGTGAACTCCACCGAGGCGCCGAGGAAGGTGCACATGGTGCGCTGGCCGTCCGGCGTGACATTCACCAGGCAGCGGGCGGTGGCGGGGCCGTCGTGGAGCGGCAGGCTGGGGAAATGGGCGCCGATGGCCCTCAGGTCGTGGGCGAAGACCTCGCCCAGCTGGTCATTGGCCACCTTGCCGAGGAAGGCGGTGCGGGCGCCGAGGCTCGCCAGTCCCGCCACCGTATTGGCCGCTGAGCCGCCGGAGGTCTCCACCCCGGGCGCCATCCGGGCGTACAGCTCGCGGCCGCGGGCCTCGTCCACCAGGGTCATGGCGCCCCGGGCCAGGCCCTCGCCCGCGATGAAGGCCTCGTCCGCCGGGGCGATGACGTCGACGATGGCGTTGCCGATGGCGGCGACGTCGAAGAGTTCGGTCATGGGGCTCCCCCGGGGCTGGCCAAGCGCGGTCCTGCTACAGGCAAAGCCGGTCTGGAGCAATGTGGCGGCCCATGGCATCACAAGGCATGAAACGATCGCGCCGCCGCCGCCTCGCCGGGCTCGCCGCCCTTGTCCTGGCCTTCGCGGGCGGCCCGGCGGCGGCCAGGGACTGGCTTCCCCTTCCCGAGGACCGCCTGCTGGTGATCGACACCAGCCGTGGTCGACTGGTCATCGCCCTGCAGCCGGAGTTTGCGCCCCAGGCCGTGGAGCGCGTGCTGCGGCTTTCGCGGGAGGGTGTCTATGACGGCCTCCAGTTCCACAGGGTGATCCCGGGCTTCGTCGCCCAGACGGGAAACCCGAACAACCGCGATGGCGGGGTCTCCAGCCACCCGGACCTACCCCCCGAGTTCACCTTCCGGACGTCTGGCCAGGGCTTCGCCGCGGCGCGCCGGGCGGCTGAGGGCTCGGAAGGGTTCCTGGGTCCCAACCCTGTCGTCCTTGACGGTCGCGGACGGGGCTGGGGCGCCTATTGCACCGGCGTGGTCGGCATGGGTCGCCAGGAGGGGATCCGGACCGCCAATTCCGAGATCTTCATCATGCTCGCACCGGCCCGCCGTCTTGACCACGACTACACCGTCTGGGGCCAGCTGGTTCAGGGGCTGGACGTCCTTGGGGCCATCGCCCCTGGCGAGCCCCCCGCGACGCCGGACCGGATGGTTCGGGTGCGTCCGGCCCAGGACCTTCCCCCTGCCGAGCGTCCGAGGCTGGAGATGATGGATCCCACAGGGCCGGCCTTCACCCGCCGCCTCGCCGAGGCGCGCCGCGACAGGGGCGCGGACCTTGGTCTTTGCGACCTCTCCGTCCCCGTCCGCCCAAGGGCCGGGAGCTAGGAGGCCTTCTCCCTGGAAGCGCAGAGGTCGGCCACGGGGCATTCGCCGCACCTGGGCCGGCGGGCGATGCAGACGTAGCGCCCGTGCAGGATCAGCCAGTGGTGGGCCCGGGTCCGCCAGGGGTCCGGGATGACGGCCATCAGTTCATGCTCGACCTGGTCCGGGGTCCGGCCGCGGGCCAGGCCCAGGCGATGGGCCACCCGGTAGACATGGGTATCCACGGCGATGGCCGGCTCCACGCCCAGTTCGTTCAGGACGACGCTGGCGGTCTTGCGGCCCACGCCTGGCAGGGCCTGCAGGGCCTCGCGGTTCAGGGGGACCTCGCCTCCATAGGTCTCCACCAGGATCTTCGCTGCGGCGACCAGATTCTTCGCCTTGGTGCGGAAGAGGCCGATGGAGGCGATGTACGGGATGACGCCTTCTTCCCCCAGGGAAAGCATCTTCTTCGGGCTGTCTGCGACGGCGAAGAGCCGGGCCGTCGCCTTGTTCACGGAAACGTCCGTGGCCTGGGCCGAAAGGGCGACCGCGGCCAGCAGGGTATAGGGCGAGTCGTAGTCGAGCTCGGTGCGGGGGTCGGATTCGGCGGCCTCGAACCGTTCGAAGAGGGCCTGGATCCGGGCGCGCTCGGCGGGCGACTTCCGGGGTGTTGATCGGCGCTTTGCGGGGGTCTTTGGCATCCCCGATCATCCCCGGCCGCCAGGGGAACGGCAAGGGCTTGCCATTTGCTTAGGTCTAAGCGATATAGTTCAGGTCTAAGCAGGAACGACCGCCCATGCCTACCCGCCGCCATATCCTCGAACTTTTCGCCATGGCCCCCCTCCTCGCCTCTGCGGGCTGCGCCGGTGCGACCGTGACGCCCGACCCCTACGCCGCCTGGCGCCAGCCCGGCCAGGGCGAGTCCGATCCCCGGCGCTTCGTGCTGGCCCACGGCCTCCTGGCGCCCAACCCCCACAACCGCCAACCTTGGCTCGTGCGGATGGAGGGCGCGGACGCCATGTCGCTCTACGTGGACCGGACCCGACTCTTGCCGGCGACCGATCCCTTCAGCCGCCAGATCGTGGTGGGTTGCGGGGCCTTCCTGGAGCTGATCGCCCAGTCGGCCCCCCGCCTTGGCCTCGTGGCGGACATCCAGGCCTGGCCCCAGGGCGCCCCGGGGCCTGAACTCGATGACAGGCCCTTCGCCCGGGTGGTCCTGAAGCCGGAACCCGGGGTGACGGCGGGGCCCCTGTTCGACCAGATCGTCCGCCGCCGCACGGAAAAGGTTCCCTTCCTTCCCGACCGCCCCGCCGACGCCGCCGTCCAGGCGGTGCTCGCCGCTGCAGCCGGACCGGGGCTTGTCGCCGGTGAAACGCGCGAGTCCGGGCTCCGCGACTCCCTGGCCGACATCTGCTGGAAGGCCTGGGAGATCGAGTCTGGAACGCCCAGGACCCACATGGAATCGGTCCGCCTGATGCGGATCGGCAGGGCTGAGGTGGTTCGCAACCCCGATGGCATAGACCTTTCCGGGGGGATGATGGAGGTGCTGGCGCGGACCGGCGTGATGACGCGCGAGGCCTTGGCTGATCCAGATTCCTTCGCCAGTCGGAGCGGCATGGACATGTACCGCAAGATGGTCGAGGCGACGCCGGGCTTCCTCTGGATCCGCAGCGAGACCGGCGACCGCCTTGCCCAGCTCGCTGCAGGACACGCCTACGCCCGCGCCCAGCTGGCCGCCTCGGCCCAGGGCCTTGTCCTGCACCCCTGGAGCATGGCCCTGGAGGAGTTCGCCGAGATGGCCGGCCCCTATCAGCAGGTCCAGGCCCTGCTCGGCGCGCGCCCGGATGCGCCCGTCCAGATCCTGGCCAGGATGGGCGCAGTCCGCAAACTGTCCGATCCGTCTCCCCGCAGGAGGCTTGACGACCTGATCCTGTCGTGATGCGCGTTCGGGCATGGCTCCGCGCGACCCCGACCTGATCGCCTTCTTCACCGACATCTCGATCATCGAGCAGTTGGTGCGCACCCTCATGGAGCGGCGACTGCCGACGGGACTGTCCATGGCCGGCTTCGGCCTGATCAACCACATGGTGCGGACCGGGCAGGAGACCGCCTCGCCCGGCGCCCTGGCCCGCGCCCTCCAGGTCACACGCGGGGCGATCACCGGGGTCCTGCACAAGCTCACCGCCGAGGGCTTCGTGACCCTCGAGCCGGACCCCAGGGACGGACGGGGCAAGAAGGTCCGCCTGACCCCACAGGGCCTTGCCGTGCGAGAGGCGGCCCTTGCCGGGATGGCGCCGCTGGTGGCCGAGTTCGAGGCCCGGATGGATCTCGACGCCATCCGACGCGCCCATCCCGTCCTACGCAGCATCCGCGAGGACCTCGACCACCGCCGCGAGAGCTGAGGTCCTTGCCGGTTGCCGCCGCGCCGCAATCCGGCTAACAGCACCCCCGACGCCCTGTCGGTGGCGCCCCTGAGCCCGCTCGGATGACCACGCCTTCCAGGCATCCCGTCGCCTTCGACTTCTTCCTCGAGATCGCCGTAATCGACCAGCTGGTGGGTACGGAGATGGAGCGCGTCCTGCCGGACGGCGTCACCATGGCCAGCTTCGGCCTGCTCAATCACCTGGTCAGCCGCGGCGGCTCGGAGTCCCCGGCCCGCCTCGCCCAGGCGCTCCAGGTCACCAAGGGCGCCATCACCGCCCTGCTCAAGCGGCTCGAGGCTCGCGGCCTGGTCGCCCTCTCGCCCGACCCCTCGGATGGCCGCGGTAAGGTTGTCGCCCTCACCGAGTCGGGGCGCCGCAGCCGGGAGGCCGCCATCGCCGCCCTGGACCCCCTGCTCGAGACCTTCCTGGCGGCCTTCCCCGAGCCCGACCTCGCCGGCGCCCTGCCCCTCCTGCGGCGGGTTCGCCTGGACCTGAACCGGCGACGCTACGGAGGCTGACGGTCTTCCCCGCCGGCCTCTCTCAGGATAGTGCTTTGCGCGATGAACGATCTTGAGATCCTGAATGTCGAGATCCGTCCGCACCGGTCCCTGTCGGACCGGGGCTTCATCATCCTCATTTCGATCATCACCTTCATCAATTGCGTCACCGCAGCGGTCTTCCTGGCCATGGGCGCGACCCTGGTGCCGATTTTCCTGGGCCTCGATGTCCTGGCCATCGTGGTCGCCTTCGCCGTCAGCTTCTCTTCGGCCCGCCGGATCGAGCGGGTGGTGGTCACAGAAAGCCGCGTCCGGCTGATCGAGGAGACGCCGCATCGCCGGGTCCTGGTGTGGGAAGGCCCCACCGCCTTCACCCGCCTGTCCTCCGAGGCCGAGGATGACCGTGTCATCGACCTGAGGCTAGCGGTCTCGGGACGCGAAGCCTCGGTCGGCAAGGCTCTCGGCCCGGACGCCCGGGCCGAACTGATGCGAACCCTCGACGCCGCCCTCCAGAAGGCCCGCCGCCCCCGGAATCTGGCCTGGTGACAGGCCTCACCCCCTTCAGCGACGACGAGGTCGAACGCTACGCCCGCCATCTCGTCCTGCGTGAGATCGGCGGGCCCGGCCAGCAGAAACTCAGGTCAGCCCGGGTCCTGATGATCGGCATGGGTGGTCTCGGAGCCCCCGCCGGCCTCTACCTCGCCGCGGCCGGGATCGGCGGCCTGGTGATCGTGGACCCGGACCGGGTGGAGCTGTCGAACCTGCAACGGCAGGTCCTGTTCACTTCCTCCGACCGCGGCCGGTCGAAGGTCGACGCCGGACTTCGTCGCCTGACCGACCTGAACCCCCATGTCGAGACCCAGGCCCTGCAGCTGTGCGTCGACGAGGGCAACGCCGCCACCCTGGTCGAGGGCTTCGACCTGGTCCTCGACGGCACGGACGACTTCGCCACCCGTCTGGCGGTCAGCGACGCCTGCGTGGCCCACGGGGTCCCGCTGGTCTCCGGCGCGATCGGCCGGTGGACAGGCCAGGTGGGGATCTTCCCGGGCCGCCCCTGCTATCGCTGCCTGGTTCCCGAGGTCCCGCCCGACGCCGAGACCTGCCAGGCCGTGGGGGTGGTGGGCGCCCTGGCCGGCGTGATCGGCTCGATGATGGCCCTGGAGGCCGTGAAATGGATCACCGGTGCGGGCGAGGACCTGACGGGCCGGCTTCTGGTCTATGACGCCCTGGCTGCCGTTACCCGGACGGTCCGCGTCGCCGCTGACCCCCTTTGTCCGGCCTGCGGGGCGACTTACCCCGGCGGGACGTAGCGCACCCCTGCGCCGGGCCCGAGAGGCCAGTCGAAGACCACCCACAGCCCCGTCATCAGCGCGCCCGCCGCCATGAAGGCCAGGGCGTAGGGCAGCATCAGGGCGAGGAGCGAGCCGACCCCCACAGAGGGATCCCACCGCCGGCAGAAGCCGAGGATCAGGGGGAAGTAGCTCATCAGGGGCGTCATGATGTTGGTGAAGCTGTCGCCCATGCGGTAGGCGGCGGTGGTCATCTCCGGGCTGATGCCCAGCAGCATGAACATGGGCACCACGACTGGCGCCAGGGCGCTCCACTTGGCGCTGGCCGAGCCGATGAAGAGGTCAAGGCCCGAGGAGAAGCCGAGCACGCCCAGAAGGAGGGCGGGCGCCGGCAGGTTGAGGGTTTCCAGGACGTGGGCGCCATTGATCGCCGCGATGGGCCCCAGGCGTGACCAGTTGAACATGGCCACGAAGTGGGCGGCGAAGAAGGCGAAGACGAGATAGGGGGCGAGGGCGCGCACCCCCTCGCCCATCATGGCGAAGACCTCGCGGTGGGACCGGATGGTCCCCGCCCCGCTTCCGAAGGCGACGCCCACGGCGAGGAAGAGGACGAAGAACCCGGCGACCAGGGCGGAGTAGAAGGGCTGAAGGGCCGCCGTCCCGGCCTTGGTCTCGTCTATGAGGGGGGTGTAGCCCGGCCACAGGGCGAGGGCGGCGAAGCCCGCGGCGACGGCCAGGGCGGCAAGGCCCGCCCGGCGAAGGCCCCGGCGCTCGTCCGCGGTTGGCGCCGACCGTGCGAGCTCCTCGCGGAGCTCTGCGTCGCCGCCGCCGCCCCACGGCCCCAGGCGCGGCTCGATGATGCGGTCCGTGACGAACCAGATAAGGGGGGTGAAGACCGCCACGATGGCAAGGATGAACCACCAGTTCCCAAGCGGGTTCATCGTCCAGGCGGGATCGATGATGCGCGCCGCCTCCTGGGTGAAGCCGAACAGCAGGACGTCCATCTGCCCGGGCGTGATGTTGCCGGCATATCCGCCGGACACGGCGGCGAAGGCCGCGGCAAGGCCCGCCAGGGGGTGGCGTCCGACGGCGGCGTAGAGCAGGGCGGCCAGGGGAATGAAGACGAGGTAGGCGGCATCCGAGGCATGGTGCGACACCATTCCGACGACGGCCACCAGGGGGGTGAGCCAGCGCCGGTCAGCCCCGCGGAGGCTGGCGCGGATCAGGGCGCTGAAGAAGCCCGACCGCTCGGCCACCGCCGCGCCGTACATGACGGTCAGGACCAGCCCCAGCGGGGCGAAGCCGGTCAGGGTCTTGGCGGTCTCCGTGAAGAGCCGGGCGAGATTGTCCTCGGACAGCAGGCTTTCGGCCCGGAAGACCAGGCGCCCGCCCTCCAGTTCACCCCAGGCGGGCGGCGCCTCACCCCGGAAGAGCAGGGACGCCGACCAGCCGAGGGCGGCTCCGATCCCGGAGAGGACGATCAGGAACCCGATCATCCAGACGAAGATCATCACCGGGTCCGGCAGGCGGTTGCCGATGCGTTCGACAAGGTCGAGCAGGGTGCGCCGCGGCGCAGGCGGAAGGGCGTCTGGGGCGGCCACGGTGGTCTCCGGTCCTTCGGGTCTGGCGGGCCTGCGCCCGGCAAGCACTTAAGCGCGCCGGCGGCCGGTTCAACCCGCCGGACTCAGAGCATGGACGGAAGCACCCGGTCCGGCGGCCGGTGGCCGTCCATCCAGGTCCGGATGTTAATGATCACCTTCTCGCCCATCTCGGTGCGGGCCTCCACGGTGGCCGAACCGAGGTGCGGCAGGAGCACGGCGTTGGGCAGGCCCAGGAGCTTGGGGTTCACCTGGGGCTCGAACTCGAAGACGTCCAGCCCGGCGCCGGCGATCCCGCGGGCGGCCAGGAGGTCTGCCAGCGCGGATTCGTCGATGATCTCTCCCCGGGCGGTGTTCACCAGGATGGCGTGGGGCGGCATCAGCTTCAGCCGCCGGGCGGAAAGGAGATGGTAGGTCGCCGGCGTGTGCGGGCAGTTGACGGAGATGATGTCCATCCGGGCCAGCATCTGGTCGAGGCTTTCCCAGTAGGTGGCCTCGAGTTCCTCGGCGATCCGCGGGCTGACCGGCGTGCGGTTGTGGTAGTGGATCTGCATGCCGAAGGCCCGGGCCCGGCGGGCCACCGCCTGTCCTATCCGGCCCATGCCGATGATCCCCAGCCGCTTGCCCGACAGTCGCCGTCCCATCATCCAGGTCGGCGCCCAGCCCTTGAATTCCCCGGCCTCGATGGACCTCGCGCCTTCGACGATCCGCCGCGAGACAGCCATCATCAGGGCCAGGGTCAGGTCGGCGGTGTCTTCAGTCAGCACGCCAGGGGTGTTGGTCACGGTCACGCCGCACCCCGCGGCGGCGGCCACGTCGATATGGTCAACCCCGGCGCCAAAGTTGGCGATCAGTTTCAGGCGCTCGCCGCCAGCCTCGATCACGCCTGCGTCGATGCGGTCGGTGATGGTCGGCGCCAGGACGTCGCAGCGCCCTGCGGCGTCGACCAGGGCCTCGCGGGTCATGGGTTCGTCGGAAAGGTTCAGCTCGGTGTCGAACAGCTCGCGCAGGCGGGTTTCGACCGCGTCCGGAAGCCGGCGCGTCACGATCACTTTCGGCTTTCGCGTCGGCATCGGCGGGAGGGCTCCGAAATTCAGCGTCCTGCGAAACGGCGCTCTGGCGCCTTCGCTCCCGAACCTCTAGCAAAGAGGGCATGAACGGCCAAGGTGAGCCTTCCGGACGCGGACGCCGCGCCGCCCTTTCGATCCTCCTGGCGGCGGCCTTCGCCCTGACGGCCCCGGGCGCAGCCGCCGTGGCCGATGCGCGCGTCACGCCCTCCGGCCTTCCCGTGCCCCGCTACGTGACCCTCAAGTTCGGGTCCGTGAACGCCCGGT
Organism: Phenylobacterium parvum; assembly: GCF_003150835.1. Taxonomy (NCBI): domain Bacteria; kingdom Pseudomonadati; phylum Pseudomonadota; class Alphaproteobacteria; order Caulobacterales; family Caulobacteraceae; genus Phenylobacterium; species Phenylobacterium parvum. The sequence goes on from NZ_CP029479.1 coordinate 2,768,660, forward strand.
CGGGTCCGGGCGACGACTATCCGGCCCTCTGGGTCTACCAGGTCCGCGGCCTGCCGGTGCAGGTGATCGCCGAATCCTCGGAATGGCGCCGGATCTGCGACCCGGACCGCGGCGTCGCCTGGGTGCACATGCGCACCACGGACGGCCGCCGGAATGTCATGCGCACGGCCGCGACCCCCTTGGCCGTGCAGGCCTCGCCGCGGGCTGACGCCCGCACCCTCGCCGTCCTCCAGCCCCGGGCCCTGGCCGCCCTGCAGCGCTGCGAGTCCGGATGGTGCCGCATCAAGGCGGACGGCGTCTCCGGCTGGGTCCAGGCCTCCGGCCTGTGGGGCGTCGACGAGCGCCCCCAGTGCGCCCCGCCGCGCCCCGCGCCTCGCCCGGCCGCCCGTTGAGCGGCCCCCCGGGCTCTGATAGAGCGGGTCAACTGCGTCCGGCGTACTTCGCCGGGCGCCTCGGTTTATGCGACGAGCGGAAGGGCGAGCCATGATTCCCGGCGCCAAGGCCAAGGACCACTATTCCCGGGAGGAGCTCCTGGCGTGTGGTCGGGGCGAAATGTTCGGGCCGGGCAACGCCCAGTTGCCGGTCCCGCCCATGCTGATGTTCGACCGGATCACGAAGATCACCGAGTCCGGTGGGGCCTACGACAAGGGCCAGGTTATCGCCGAGCTGGATATCCGACCGGACCTCTGGTTCTTCGACTGCCACTTCATCAATGACCCGGTCATGCCGGGCTGCCTGGGCCTCGACGCCATGTGGCAGCTGGTGGGCTATTTCCTCGGGTGGTCCGGGGCGCCCGGGAAGGGTCGCGCCCTGGGGGTCGGCGAGGTGCGGTTCACCGGGCAGGTGACCCCGAAGGTCAAGCAGGTCGTCTACCGCATCGACCTGAAGCGAGTGATCATGCGCAGGCTGGTGCTGGGTATCGGCGACGGCGTCATGGAGGCGGACGGCAAGGTGATCTACGAGGCCAAGGACCTTCGTGTCGGCCTGTACGATCCGAAGGATCTGGTCTGATACCGGCGTATCTGGGGGAACAGGGCATGCGGCGCGTCGTCGTCACGGGCATGGGCATCGTCTCATCCATCGGAAACTCCCTGGACGATGTCCGGGCATCCCTTCGCGAGGCCCGGTCGGGCATATCGGCGGCGCCGGAGTATGCGGACCTGGGCTTCCGCTGCCAGGTGCACGCCGATCCCGGCCTGGACTGGGAGGCCGCCGTCGACCGCCGCGCAGCGCGGTTCCTGGCCCAGGGTACGGCCTTTGGCCACATCGCCATGGAGCAGGCCATCGCCGATTCCGGCCTCACCGAGGCTGAGGTCTCCCACGAGATGACCGGCCTGATCGTCGGCTCGGGCGGGCCCTCGACCAAGGCCATCATCGAGTCCGCCGCCATCGCCCGCGAGAAGGGCCCCAAGCGCGTCGGTCCCTTCGCGGTCCCCAAGGCCATGAGCTCGGGCGTTTCGGCTGTCCTTTCGACCTGGTTCAAGATCCGCGGGATCAACTATTCAATCTCGTCGGCTTGCGCGACCTCGACCCACTGCATCGGCGCAGGGTATGAGCAGATCGCCCTCGGCAACCAGGACGTGGTCTTCGCCGGCGGGTCCGAGGAGCTGCACTGGACGCTCTCGGTCCTGTTCGACGCCATGGGCGCCATGAGCTCCAACTTCAACGACCGGCCTGCCGTAGCCAGCCGGGCATACGACGCCAACCGCGACGGCTTCGTCATTGCCGGCGGCGCGGGAATCCTGGTGCTCGAGGAGCTCGAGCGAGCGAAGGCCCGCGGGGCGAAGATCTATGGCGAGATCGTTGGCTACGCCGCCAATTCCGACGGCTTCGACATGGTCGCCCCTTCGGGCGAGGGCGCCGTACGCTGCATGCGCCTGGCCCTGGCCCGGGCCGGGAACCGCAAGGTCGACTACCTCAACCCCCACGGCACCTCGACGCCGGTGGGCGACATCAAGGAGATGGAGGCGGTCCGCGAGGTCTTTGGCGAGGCCGCCCCCGCGATTTCCTCCACCAAGTCCCTGACCGGGCACAGCCTCGGCGCCGCCGGCGCCCAGGAGGCGATCTATTCGCTCCTGATGCTGAACGGCGGCTTCCTGGCCGAGAGCGCCCACATTGAAACCCTCGACCCCGCTTTCGAGGGCCTGCCCATCCTTCGCCAGCGCCAAGACCGCCAGGTCGAGACCGTCATGTCCAACAGCTTCGGGTTCGGCGGCACCAATGGCTGTCTGGTGATGTCCCGGGTCTGACCCGACTCCGCCTTCCCGACCCTCCAGGAGACGTAAAGTGGCCGACGACTACGACATGCCCCGCGGCGAGCTCATGAAGGGCAAGCGCGGGATCATCACCGGGGTGGCCAACCACCAGTCCATCGCCTGGGGCATCGCCAGCCAGCTGGCCGCCCAGGGCGCCGACCTGGCCTTTTTCCACCTGCCGGGCATGGAGCGCCGGGTGCGCCCCCTGGCCGAAAGCGTCGGGTCCACGGTCATCGAGCCTGTCGACGTCACCGATGACGCCAGCATGGACGCCGGGTTCGCGGCGGTCGAGAAGGCCTTTGGCAAGATCGACTTCTTCGTCCACGCCCTGGCCTTTGCGCCCCGCGACCAGATCAAGGGCTCCTTCGTGGAGAACGCCACGCGGGAGGGTTTCCGGACGGCCATGGACATTTCGGCCTACAGCTTCGTCGACTGCGCCCGCAGGGCCAGCCGGATGATGCCGGACGGCGGATCCCTGGTCACCCTGACCTACCTGGGCTCGGAACGCGCCATCCCGAACTACAACACCATGGGTGTGGCCAAGGCCGCCCTCGAGGCCGCCACCCGCTATATCGCCCGCGACCTCGGGCCCCAGGGCATCCGGGCCAACGCCATCTCGGCCGGCGCCATGCGGACCCTGTCCCTTGCGGGCATTTCCGGCGGCCGGTCCATGCTGGCCCAGGGCCGGGCCCTGTCGGCGCTGAAGGAAGACACCACCATGGAGGGCGTCGCCGGCGCCGCCTTGTGGCTGCTGTCCGACCTCGGGCGTTCGACCACCGGCGAGGTGGTCCATGTCGACGCCGGCTTCCACATGATGGGCCTGCCGGACGACTCCGACGAGGGCTGAGCCCCTCAGGCCGCGTAGGCTCTCACGAACCTTCCCGCCGCCTCCCGCGCGATGCGGTCGATGGCGGTGGGCGCGAGGTCGGAGTCCACGCCCAGGAGCCGGCCGGTCTGGTGTGAGCCGATGACCATGCCGGCGAAGAACTCGGCCGCCAGGGCGCAGTCATCCACCCGGAGGCGCCCGGCGCGGGTCTCGCCCTCCAGGAAGGCGGCCAGGCGCGCCCGCGAGGTCCGCGCCCCGGTCTCGAAGAAGGTCCGGGCCAGGTCCGGCATCTCCGCCGCCCCCTGGATGTGAATCCGCAGAAGGGCGATGGAGGAGGGCGTGGCGATGGATTCCAGCACCACACGGGCGTAGCCGGCCAGGGCCTCCTCCGGTCCGTCACCCGAACCTGGGCTGTCCAGGTGCGCCGTGATCTCGTCCACCCGGCGCTCGACCAGGATCCTGACCAGTTCGGCCTTGGAGCCGAACCGGTTGTAGACGGTCTGCTTGGACACATTGGCCCGCCGGGCGATATCCTCGATGGACGCGCCCATTCCGCGCTCCGCCAGGGCGTGGCGGGCGGCTTCAAGGATGGCCAGTCCCTTGGATTCGTCGACCTGTCCCAGGCGGCGCGGCATCAGGCCCTCGCCCTGCGCCGCCGCTGGCCTGCAATGCAACCCTTGGGTCGCCTTGGACTCTTGCGGTCCATCGCTTCCCCCCTTCTTCCGCACTCGGGAGCTTTTCGCCGCCCTTGCCCTTACCTTGCGGCGCGCCGTCCCGGGGCACAACTCCTAAATGGACCGCAACGTCCATGAAATGCGCGACAGCAGGCTGACCGTTGCCGAATGAGGGACTGGACGGCGGGCGCCCGGCGGCGGCATATCGCGGCATGGACGCGGACGTGATCATCGCCGGAGCCGGCATGGCCGGAGCGACCCTGGCCCTAGGCCTGGCGCGCAGCGGGCTAAAGCCCATCCTTGTCGATCCCCAGCCCTTCGACGCCCAACAGGCCCCAGACTTCGACGGTCGGGCCTCGGCCATCGCCTATTCCAGCTTCCGCCAGTGGCGGGCCCTCGGCCTGGCCGGGGACCTGGAGCTCTACGCCGAACGGATCTGTGAGATCCTTGTTACCGACGGTCGCACGCCCGGCCCATCGGCCGCAGCGCCCGCCTCCGGCTTCCTGCGCTTCGACGCCGCCGAGATCGCCGACCGCTCCGAGGGCGAGCCCCTGGGCTACATGATCGAGAACCGCCGTATCCGCGCAGCCCTGGCGGCGGCCGTCCGTCACGAAGGCGTCGAGGTCCTGGCCCCCTCGCGGGTGACCGGAGTGGATTTCGCGCCGGGAGCCGCAGCGGTCCGCCTGGATGATGGCCGGGTGCTGACCGCGCCCCTCGCCGTCGGCGCCGAGGGCCGGGTCTCGACGGTGGCCGCCGCCGCGGGCATCCGCAGCGCGGGCTGGACCTATCGCCAGACGGGGGTCGTGGCCACGGTGGCCCTGGACCAGCCGCATGGCGGCGTCGCCCATGAATACTTCCTGCCCTCGGGGCCCTTCGCCATCCTGCCCCTGACCGGCCAGCGGTCGAGCCTGGTCTGGACCGAACCGCCCGCCCGGGCCCAGGCCCTCAGGGCTGCGCGCCCGGAGGCCTTCCACGCCCATCTCCAACGCCGGTTCGGCGACCTCCTGGGCCGGCCCCGCCTGGTCGGCGAGGTCTTTACCTATCCCCTGGCCCTGCAGCTTCCCGAGCGCATCACCGCGCCGCGCGCCGCCCTGCTGGGCGACGCCGCCCATGGGGTCCACCCGGTGGCCGGCCAGGGCCTCAACCTGGGCCTGAAGGACGCCGCGGCCCTTGTCCAGGTCCTCGTGGAGGCGGTGCGGCTGGGTGAGGATATTGGCTCCGAGGTCGTGCTGGACCGCTATGCCCGCTGGCGGAACGTCGACAATGTCGGCCTTGCCGTCGCGGCGGACGCCTTCGTCCGCCTGTTCTCGAACGACAATCCGGTCCTGCGGGCCGTCCGCGGCCTTGGTCTCTCGACGGTGAACCGGATCGGTCCCGCCCGGCGCTTCTTCATGCAGGAGGCTGGCGGCGCCGTCGGCGACCTGCCGAGGCTCCTGCGCGGCGAGGCGCCCTAGCCGGGCCTTCGCGCCGAGAAGTTGAAAATCCCGTCGCCGGATCTGGGCGGCCTTCCGGGTCGGAAGTTCCCGCAGACCTCGATGTCCGCGAATCCGGTCCGGGCCAGGGCCATCGCGAACTCCTCCAGACCCCAGGCCCGGTAGGCAAAGAGCTCGAGCTCGGTCTCCAGGAGGCGGCCGTCCCGCCAGCGTTCATAGCGGTCATGGTTGAGCCGCGTCTGCGCCACGACGTCCTTGCGGACCTGGCGGCTCTCGAGGGTCAGGAGATCGCCGTTGGCGGCGGTCCAGGACCGGATTCCCCCGGGCGCGTCGAGGAAGCTCAGGGGCGGCAGGTCCACCAGCAGCAAGCCTCCCGGCGCGAGCTGGTCCCGGAATCGCTCTAGGACCGCCATGGCCTCATGGAAGTTGTCGACAAGGGTGAAGGTGCTGGTCGGGACAAGGATGGCGGCCTGGCCCGGCGCCTCGAAATCCTGGAACCGCGCCTGGAAGAACTGAGGCGCATGGCCGCGGCCTTCGGCGTTGGCGCGACACCGGTCCAGCATGTCAGGGGAGGCGTCAAAACCGCTGATCCTGAGGCCCGCGTCCAGCAGGGCCACCATCAGCCGACCATTGCCCACTCCGGCTTCGAGGATGGGGCCGTCCAGCCCCTCCAGACGCGCCTGGTAGTAGGGCCCGTCGAACAGGGACCCTACCGGCTTGTCGAGATCATAGATCTCGGCGCAGAGCCGGCCGTAGCGGTTTACGGTCTGTGCGGCCATGCGCAACGCCCTCAGGAAAGCTCCCGGGCTTCCTCGGGCAGCATGACGGGCACCCCGTCCCGCACCGGATAGGCCAGGTTCGCCTTTCGGCTGATCAGCTCGCCTGCGGCCCGGTCGTATTCGAGGGGGCCGTGGGTCACGGGGCAGACCAGGATCTCCAGCAGGCGGGGGTCGAGCCCGGCGTCGAGGGGCGGAAGCGGAGCGTCCGGCGAGGAATCGGTCATTTCAGCACCTACTGCAGGGTTTCCGGCGGTCCGTCGTCATCCGTCAGGGCGTCGATCTCCAGGAGGGCGGTCAGCACATCCTGTCGGTCGGCGCGGTCGGGGGCCTCCAGCAGGGCCTGCTTCTCGGCCGGCGAGAAGGGCAGGCTCATGGACAGGCCGGCGACCAGCTCGTCCAGGGGGGCGGCGTTCAGGGCGGCCTCGTCCACGTCCAGGTCCCGCCGGTTGAGGTAGGACCGCAGCGCCCGGGACAGGCGGGCGCGCTCGCCGCCGGTCCGGCGCCCGGGCTCCAGGTCTTCAGTGAAAGGTGCGAAGTCGGCCCGGACCTGCCGGTAGGGGGTCTGGCGGCCCAGCTCCTCGGCGATCCGGAACCGGCAGACCCCGGTCAGGGTGATCAGGTAGTCGCCCTCTGCGCCGTCCCTGAAGCGTGTCACCCGGCCAGCGCATCCGATCCTGGCCAGGTTGGGCCGCGCCTTGTCGCCCCCGGCGGTCTGGACCATGCCGATCATCCGGGCGCCTGACATGACGTCGTCCAGCATGTTCAGGTAGCGCGGCTCGAAGATGCGCAGGGGCAGCTCCGCCCCGGGCAACAGCAGGGCCCCGTCCAGCGGAAAGACCGGAAGGGTCTGGGGCAGCTCGATCGGGAGGGGACGGGACGCCATGGCGTCAGGAAAACAGGATGGCGGACAGCCGCCGGCGACCCTGGCGAGCCAGGTCCGAGGCCGCGCCCGCCGCCTCGAAGACGGTCAGGAGCTGGGCGCGGGCGGCGCCCTCGTTCCAGTCGCGGTCGGCGGCGATGATCTGCAGAAGGTGGTCCATGGCGGTGTCCAGCCGGCCAGCGCCGGCCAGGGCCCGCGCCAGCTCGAAGCGGGCCTCGTGGTCGGCAGGGTCGGCGGCGAGGCGGGCCTCGAAGGCAGCGGTCTCGGCGGGGGCGGCTTCGGCCAGGGCGAGGGCCGCGCGCACGCTCTCCAGACCCGGGTCCTTGGCCCCTTCGGGCGCCATGGCGGCGATCTCCGCAGCGCGCTCCAGGTCGCCCCCCTCCAGGTAGACCTTCGCCATCCCTCCCAGGGCGCGGACGTCCTGGGGGTCGGCCTGAAGCACGCGGGCGAAGGCCTGGGCGGCGGTGTTCAGGTCGCCGGCCTCAAGGGCCTCGCGCCCGACGGCGATCAGTTCGTCCCCGGCGTCGGCGGGGGCCTGGGCGGCCAGCCGCTCGACGAAGGCCTTGATCTGGCTCTCGGGCAGGGCGCCGGTGAAACCGTCCACCGGCCGCCCACCCACGAAGGCGAAGACGGCGGGAATGGACTGGACCCGCAGCTGGCCGGCGAACTGGGGATGCTGGTCGATATCGATCTTCACCAGCTTCACCTTGCCCTTGGCGGCGGTGACCGCGCGCTCGATGGCGGGGCCCAGCTGCTTGCAGGGGCCGCACCAGGGCGCCCAGAAGTCGACGATGACCGGGGTCTCGCGCGACGCCTCGATCACGTCGGCCATGAAGCCGGCGTCGGTCCCGTCCTTGATCAGGCCGGCCGGCGCCGCACCCGAAAGGGGGGCCGAGTTTTCACCGATCAGGCTCATGCGGGGTCTCCGGGAGAGGAATGAGGCTGCAAGATGGACCTTCCTGGCCTTCGCTTCAACGCGGGGGAAGCGCAGAGAGGGCCAGGCGGGGGAAATCCACCACCAGGGGCTCGCGGCCCAGGTGCTCCAGGAGCCGGCGAAGGCTCGCCTGGTCCACCGTGGTGGTGGCGGTGTTCTCGAGGGGATGGAAGCTCACCTGGTCGGCCTCTGCGAGGGCGAGATCGAGGACCAGCCGCACCCTGTGCAGGGGATCATTGGCCAGGGCGAACAGGGTCACCGAGCCGGGCGTCACCCCCAGGCTGGCCTCCATCAGGTCTGCAGCGCCGAAGGACAGGCGGGCCGAGCCGATCACCCCGTGCAGGCGCTTCAGGTCGATGGCGGTGTCGTCCTTGGCGCAGACCAGCCAGAGGTCGCCCCGGGCGTCCTTCAGAAACAGGTTCTTGGTGTGGGGGCCGGGAATCCTCGCCTTGATCTCCGCCCCTTCGCCGACCCGGAAGACCGCCGGATGGTCCAGGGTGGCGTGCGCCATCCCCAGCTGGTCGAAGAGGTCGAGGAGGCCGTCGCGGTCGAGCATGGCGCTCCTTACCCTTCCCCCGCCTGCCGGAAAAGCGGTGGACGCTGCGCGCGCGCCCTCGCTAAGGGGATGGTCAGGACAGACAAGGACCGGGAGCCCGCCATGGAGCTCGAGTGCTATCCCACCGCCGACCGCCCGCCGGAGATCGTTCCCGGCCGGCCCCAGCGCGCCTGGATGGACAAGTTCGCCGCCCGGCACCCCTATCGATGCCTGCCCCTGTCCATGGCCAACACCACGGGCTGGGAGATCCTCTGCCCCATGAGCTTCACCGCCGAGTGGAACGGCGGGGTCATGCAGGAGGACATCACCCTCACCCCCGACCGCCCGCACCCCGAGTTCCATCGGTTCGTGATGAGCCACTTTTCCTCGGGGGTGGTGACCATGCACCCCGGCTATCTCTTCCGGACCCCGCCCGGCTGGTCGGTCCTGGCGCAGGGCCCGCCCAACCACGTCAAGGACGGAATCCAGCCCCTGTCGGGCCTGGTGGAGACGGATTGGCTCCCCTTCCCCTTCACCATGAACTGGATCTTCACCCGCCCGGGCAAGGTGCGGTTCGAGAAGGGCGAGCCCTTCTGCTTCATCACCGTGATCAAGGACCGCGAGATGGCGGACTTCCAGCCCGTGATCCGTTCCATGGCCCGAAATCCCGAGCTGCGCGGGCAGTACGAGGCCTGGGAGAAGCACCGGGCCGAGTTCAACCGCCGGATCATGCGCTTCGAGCCCGAGGCGACCAAGGAGGCCTGGCAGCGCTTCTATTTCCGTGGCGAACTGCCCGACGAGACCGGCCCCGCCCCCGCCGAGCATGTCAACAAGCGCCGCCTCAAGACCCCGCGCTTCATGGGCTGAGACTGTCTTGCCAAGCCGCCGGCCCTCTGCCATAAGCCGGCTCCCGAACATCGGGGCCCCGCAAGGAGCCTCACGGAGCGCGGGCGTAGCTCAGGGGTAGAGCACAACCTTGCCAAGGTTGGGGTCGGGCGTTCGAATCGCCTCGCCCGCTCCAAAATCGATCAAGTCGCAGGTCTATCGTCCCCGGACATCGGGACGGCGGCTGCGACCCGGGATCGGGCCCCGGACTGGAAACCCTGAGACCAAAGGCTCGAGCCCCAAGGCATGAAGTACGAAGATGTCGGTAGGAAGTACGAAGACCGCCAGAAGGCGTCGGCCGCCGCCAAGAAGGCGATGCTGGAGCGCCTGAAGCCCAAGCCCCACATAATGGATCCCGACCTGGAGGCCCGAAAGGCCGCCGCCGCCGCGGAGCTGGAGGCCGTGCGCGCCGCCCGCAACGCCGAGCGCGCCGCCAAGCGCGCCGCCGCCGCCGAGGCCGAGCGCCTGCGCCTGGAGGATGAGGCCATCACCCAGGAAGCCCGCGAACTGGACCTTCGCGCCCGCCAGAAAGAAGCCCGCGACCTCCGCTACGCCGCCCGCAAGCAGAACCGGAAGTAGGCGGGGAGGGCTTTAGTAGGCCAATCGCCGACCTCCTCCGCCCTCAGGTCGTGGAGGAGAGAGACGTTGTCTTCCTGGCTTTCGGCCCAGCCCATTCCTGGACCTGTTGATCCTGTCTCAGGCGTAGTCTGCGCCATTCCATCCCTGCGAAGATATCTTCCAGGTCTCCCCCACCGTGCAGCGGTAGCGCTGCGGCAGCCTCCCTGCGGAACTGCTGCGAAAGGGCGTCGTCCGAGTCCCAGGCTTCGCGCCACCACTCCAGAATCCCGCTCCGGGCCTCCAACAAGGCTCCGGGCGAGGGCAGCCGAGCGCCCTTATTGCGATTTACAGTCGCCCGGGCTGGCAGAAGGTTCCAGAGGTCGCCGCAGGGCCAGGCGGACCAGGGCAGGCAATGATCGATGTCGAAGGCGTCTCGCTTCAGTCGGCCGCCGGTCCACACGCAGCGGATCGATTCCCCGCGATCCAGTCGCTGTATCGCGACCATTCGCGCGAGGCGGGTGTCCCGTTCCGGGTCGAGCCAGCGAAGGCGCGCCTCGATCTCCCCTGGCCCAAGCTTGCGCCCCATCCGCACGGCGAAGCCTTCGACAAGACGCACCCACTCGCTGACGAGGACAGGTTCAACCCAGGCCCCCAGCCTCTGCAGGGTTCGCCAGATCTGACCCGGGACTGCCAGGGTCCCGAACGATCTCAGCGTGTCTCCGTCGAGGATGATCTCACTTTTGAACCCAGCCAGCCTGGCGGGTCGGGCAGTAAAGACCTGGGAGTCAGAGTTCGGATAGCGGGTGAAGTGCGCGGGCATTTTGGCGATGGTGGACCGGGCATCCGCTAGGGCTTTCGCCAGGGTCGCCGCCCGTTCTCCCGAGAAGGTCGATCCGATCCTCAGGTCCTGCCCGACGACACCTCCCGCGAGCAGGCGACGGAAGGCGTCCTTGGCGAAGCCCAGCCGGTCGGAGCCCTGGTTTCCGGGAAGTTGGGGCAGGCCCGCCGCCGCCAAGGGTAGGTACATCCGTAGCCAGTAGAGCGCCACAGCCCCCAGGGGCAGGTCCACGATGTCCTCCTCCGGCCGCTCGACCGCGAGGGCTGGGGCTGAGTCCGCGAGACGGGCGACCGCCCGGAGCAGGCCGAGCTTGTAGGTCGCCGACTTGTCGTCGTTCAGGATAATGCCCCTGAGCAGCGGCAGGGCTCCCGCACCGTCATCGGGCAGGGACAGGACAAAAGTCGTCCAGCTGACAGCCGTCCGACCCTGCAGGTCGGGGTTGGAGCCGATCCGGACCACATTCAGGCCGTGGGCCCGCGCATAGCCTTCGACCTCGCCCCGGGAGACCGGCCACATGGGCCTGTCGCTCTCGCCGGACCCATCCCGGACGGAAATGAGCAGGACGCCCCCTGGCTTCAGGAGCGTCGCGACCTTCCGGAAGGCTCGCGGCCGGTCGCCGGGCGTGACGTGCATCAGGACACCGCTGAGCAGGATGACGTCAAAGGCGATGCCGAGTCTGTGCGTGGCGGCCAGGGAGGGCAACCGGTCATCCACCCACCGGATCAGGGGGTCGGGGTGCAGGCTCTGGCCCGCCATCCGCATGCCGGGGGAGGGTTCGACGGCGACCACCTCAAAACCTTTTCGCCGCAGCCACGCCGCATCGCGCCCGGACCCTGCGCCGATGTCGAGGGCCAGCCTGTCCGCCCCTTCCGGGAGGCAGTCTAGGAACGAGGCATGAACCGACTCCGGGTCGAGTTGCTCGTACTGGTGCACGAAGACCGCGGCGCGCTCATCGTATCCGTGAACAGGATCGGTCATTTCCAGCCAGCGCCGTCAGTCTCGACGCCAGTCTAGGCGAGGCGACGAGCGCCTCCAATCCCTCGCCCGCTATCTGCCACTAGGCCGCCCCCTTTCTCCCCCACTCCCCCGAACTGCGCTAGGCTTGCGGCCAGGCAGTTCAGGAAGGGGCCTCCATGCGCAGTTTCGACGCCGATCCGGCCCATGTCGGCACGGGGCCCCTGGGCCAGAAGGCGCACCGCCGGCACATCGACCACTCCGGACGGCTTGAGCGGCGGCTCTACGCCCCGCGGCCCGGGGTCTGGTGTCTGGTGGGCAATGGCCTCTCCAACCAGACCTTCATCGAGGGGCCGGAAGGCCTGATCGCCATCGACACGGGCGAGAGCGAGGAGGAGATGCGCACGGCCCTGGCCGAGGTGCGCGCCCACACCTCCGCTCCCCTGGCGGCGGTGCTCTACAGCCACTTCCACTACATCGGCGGCACGACGGCGGCCCTGGCGGACGCCGGCCGCGCGGACCTGCCCATCCTCGGGCACGAACGTATCCCCCTGAACCTGGCCCGCACCTCGGGAGAGATCGCCCCGGCCTATTCCCGGGGCCTGATCCACCAGTTCGGCCTGCGCCTGCCCCCCGAGGGGCCCGACGCCCTGGTCAACGAGGGCCTGGGCCTGCACTTCCGCAATCCCGAGCACGCCCCCTTCACGCCCGGCCACGTCCCCCTGACCCAGACCTTCCGGGGCGGCGAGCGCCTGACCCTGGCGGGCATCGTGGTCGAGATCCACCACGCCCCCTCCGACGCCGACGACAGCGTCACCTTCTGGTTCCCCGAGCTTTCGACCTGCGTGCAGAACCTGGTCTGGCCGACCCTGTTCAACATCTTCCCGATCCGGGGCGAGGAGTACCGCGACCCGCAGGTCCTGCTGGCGGGCATCGACCACATCCTGTCCCTGGGGGCCGAGCACCTCCTGGGCGCCCATGGCCCGCCCATCACCGGGGCCGCCGGGATCGCCGCCCGCGTGACGCGCTACCGCGACTCCATCCAGTTCCTCTGGGACCAGACCGTGCGCGGCCTCAACCGGGGAAAGACCGCCGACGCCCTCGCCCATGAGGTGCGCCTGCCCGCCGCCTGCGACGACGACTACCTGACCAGCGAGTTCTACGGCGTGGCCGAGCACCATGTGCGCCAGATCGCCGCCGGCCTGCGCGGCTGGTTCGACGGCGAGCCGGGCAAGCTCTTCGTCCTACCCCCCGCCGAACGGGCGCGGCGGCTGGTCGAGGGCTTTGGCGGCGCCGGCGAGGTCCGCGCCCAGGCGCACGCCGCCCAGGACGCCGGCGACCTGCGCTGGGCCCTGGAGCTGGCCTCCTGGCTGGTCGCACGGCCGGAGGCGGAGGCCGCGGACAGGGCGCAGCTGGCCGGCGTCCTGCGCGCCATCGCCCAGGGGACCTCGGCGGCCAACATCCGCAACTGGTGCCTGACCCGGGCCCTGGAGCTGGAGGGCGCCCTGGACCTGTCGCGGGTGGCCGAGCACCGCCTGCGCCCGGCCCAGCTGGCGGGGCGGCCCCCGCGCGAGGCCCTGCACCTCCTGCGGGTGATGGTCGACCCGGCCCGTGCGGAGGGGATCGACCTGCACCTCGGCTTCGACTTCCCGGACGCCGGGGCCGCCGGCCTTCACGTGCGCAACAGCGTCAGCGTCGCCACGGACGGCGCAGGGGCCACGACCCGCCTTGCCGTCCGCTGGGCGGATCTCGCCCGGGTCCTGGGCGGCCAGGCCCGGCTGTCGGAGTTGGAGGCCTCGGGGGCGCTCGCGATCACCGGCGACGCAGCCGGGGCCCGCCGGGCCCTGGCGGTCTTCGACCCGCCGGGCCTTGGGAGCTGAGCCGGCGCCTCAGCCCTTCACCGGATAGAGCTCCGCGCATCGGGTCCAGGTGTCGAACGGAGGCTTGCGGGCCTCATGGTCCTGACGAACTCGTTCCTTCTGGGCCTCGCTCAGGACCGTGGGGAGAGGCTTGAGCCCCGAGACCTCCAAGGCCCAGGCGCTCCCGCGCTGCTCCTCGGCGATGACGTCGGGATCCTCCAGCTCCGCGAGGGACTGCAAGCCCCTCGCCTGCGCAAAGTCATGTTCCCGGTCTGCGAGAGAGACCGCCGAGGCCCGCGCCAGGTCGCTGTCGAGGCCAAAGGCCAGGGCGAGGATGTTCATGACCGCGTTCTGGACGCCCAGGCAGTAGGCGTCGGAAGGCTCGCCTTCCTTCCCCGCGACGTCTCTTGCGCCCTCATTCCCGGCCTGGACCTGCGGCGTCGCCGCTTCCGCCGTCTGTGGGGGCCCAGGGTTGCACCCGGCCAGGACCAGGGCCGCCAGGAGGAGGGGGGTGATGCGCATTCGGAAGACTCCTGGCCGGAAGCGGTCGGCGCCTGCGTCTGATGCGGGAACCGGCAAGCGCGCCATGCCGCCCTCGAAACCTGACCAGGTCAAGGTCCCAAAGCCGCGCCTCTCGAGCTGGACGACGACCCGAGCCTCATTTCTTGAGCGGATAGGCCGCAGCGCAGGCGATCCAGTCGTCGAACAGGGGCGAGCCCGCCTTGAAGCGGGGCCCGAGCTGTTCCGCCTCGGGGATCTTGTCGGTCATGGCGCCCATGGTCAGGTAATGGTCGACGATGAAGGCGCCGTTCTTCATCTCGTGCTGGAAACCGGGCGCACGGGCCCTGTCCTTCGCCTCGACCATCTTGCCGGCGGCGAACACCGATCCAGCCTCGGCGAGGTCGCTGTCCTTCCCGAGGATGTCGGCGGCCTTGCCCGCCACGGCGATGTGCAGGCCCAGGCAGTAGGCTTCGGTCAGCCTGGCCTCGGGGCGGGGGGCGGATACCGGCTTACCCCGGCTCTCGTGGCCCAGGACCTTGCCGGTGGCGATCTCGATCTTCTCGTCGCAGGGGACGGGCCCCGGCAGGCCGCACTGTCCCCCGTGAACGGCCACGAGAAGGATCTTGCCGTCCCCTGAAACCTCCCAGCCCCGGTTGACACCCTCGACCAGTCGGGTCGCCGTTCCGTCCGCGCCCACCCGGAAGGCCGGATTCTCGCAGCCGCCGGTGCCACAGAACCCCTTGGTTTCGGCGCCGGGGCAGATCCTCTCCAGGTCGATCCCGTAGATCGCGCCGGCGGGGCTCTCCCCCTTCCGGACGACGTCTGCGGCCGAGACACCCTCGGCGGCCCCGGACCCGCAGCGGGCTTTGATGCCCGCCACGTATTCGCGTATCAGGGCCGGCGGAAAGGCGGGGGCCTTGGCTTCCGGGGGCGGCGCTTCGGCCGGCTTCTGGGTCTTGGGGCTGCACCCCGCCAGCACCAGGGCGGCGAGGATGAATACGAGAGCGCGCATTTGCAGGGTCTCCAGTCGGACGGGGGCCGGGCGCCCCTCTCCGACGCCGACCCTTCTCGCCGCCAGATTGACTCCGGAGGGTTTATGAATCGTCGAAGGGTCCGGTTCTCCCCGCCGCTGGCGACGGGCCTTGTGGGCCTTGTCCTCCTGGCTGGCGGCCCCGCCCTGGCCGATCCCTGCGGGGCGGTTCCCCAGAAAGGGCCCATGCCGGCCTCCCTCGCCCGGGGGGAGCGCTTCTCCGGGCCTGTGGTGCATGTGGGTGACGGGGACTCCCTGTGCGTGGCCGTGGGCCCACGGCGGGGCGCAGACTGGGTGGAGGTGCGGCTGGCCGACTTCTACGCCCCCGAACTGAAGGAGCCCGGCGGTCGCAAGGCCCGCGACACCCTCAAGCGCATCACCGCCGGACGGCGGGTGGACTGCGTCTCCCGCGGGCGGAGCTGGGATCGTGTCGCCGCCGAATGCCGGCTGGCCGGCCGCAGCCTGGGCGACCACATGCGCGCCGCCGGCGTCCGCGAGGGTGGCCGGGGGCGCGCCCCGCGGCCGCTCTGAAGCCGCCGCCACCCGCCCGACCCCGGCAGGCTAACGGGTGCGCCGGGTCCTGGGCCGGGGCGCGGCGAGGGCGTGCGCGGCCTTGAGGGCCGAGACAAGCGTGGCCTCGTCCACGGCCTCCAGGTCGCAGCGTGTGGCGCCCATCCGGCCCCACCCGCCCGGGACGGGAGAGAAGGCGAGCGGCTCCTGTTCACAAAAGAAATCCCGCAGGTCGGGGTCGAACATCAGATTGATGTCGGCGCCGTCCCTGGCGAGCGTGGCGAAGGTCTTGCGCGGCGTCCTGAGCGCGGTCCGATCAAGGTGCGGGTGTTCGGAGGCCCCTTCGAGGCTGAGCGCAAGTGCCTTGGCGCGGGCGGCGGTGACGGGCATGGCGCGTGATCCTGAAGGGCGCGTCGAGGGCTCAGGACCCGGGTCAGGTCTCGCGTGCGGACTGGGCGGCGCGCCGACGCACCTCCAGGATCTTGCCCACCTCGCGCGCCAGCGGCGGGCTCTTCTCGAAGAGCCGCGACACGGCGTCGGGCGCCATCCGGACCACCTGGCAGTCCTGCAGCGCTACGGCCCGCAGGCTGGAAGCCTGGCGGCCGTACATGCCGCTTTCACCAAAAACCTCGCCGGGCAAGGCGCGGGCCACCTCGACAGCGGTCTCGCCGGCGCCGGCCTGCAGGGACACTTCGCCCTGGACCAGGATCATGACCCCCGTCAGGGGTTCGCCCTCCTCGAAGATCTGCTCTCCCCGGGCGAAGTCCAGGGCCTCCAGGGAGGCCTCCGCGATGTCCGAGAGATCCGGGAAGCGACCGAGCCCGCCGAGGAGAGCCCGGGCCGACGGCGGCGGACGGCCAAATTCGCCCTTCTGCTCGTAGTCGAGGTTGACCGAGACCGGATAGGGCATGCTGAGGCCCCGTCGCCGGGCGGCGTACCAGATCCGTGTCAGCACCTCGCTGCGCACCGGCCAACGGTCTTCCTCCAGGGTCCGGTAGATCAGCCGGTAGACGATTCCGAAGTCGCCAAAGCTGAGGGTCGCCGCGATCGGCGCAGGCGCAGCCAGGACGCCGGGGGTCCCGGCGGCCACGTCCAGTAGGGCGTCGCGGACATCGTTGGGCGCGTCGTCGTAGCTGAAGGAGACCTCGACCATCTCCATCCGCAGCTTCCGCGGCCGCGAGTAGTTGGTGATGACTTCCTTGTTGAGCACCGAGTTGGGGACCACCCGGGTCAGGCCTCCGAAGGCCTTGAGGTGGGCGGAGCGCCAGTTGATCTCCTTCACCTCGCCGGAGACGTCGCCCACCTCGATGTGGTCGCCTACCTCGAAGGGGCGCTCCATCAGCAGCATGACCCCGGAGAAGAGGTTGCCGAGGGGCTCCTGGAGGGCCAGGCCGACGACGATAGAGCTGACGCCCAGGGCGGTGAGGGCGCCGGACAGGTCCTTGCCCCAGACCTGCGAATAGACGACCGCACCGGCAAGGGCGACCAGCAGGACCCGGACCAGGTCGCGCAGGAGCCTTGGCACCCGGGTCGCCCAGCTGCCCGGCGCCGCCGCCTCGAAGACGAGGCTGTTGATGTAGTTGAGGGTCCCCGCGGCGGCGAGAATCCACAACACGGTCTCGGCCAGCCGAACCGGCAGGCTCGACGCCGGGAACCCCGCCGCCACTCGCAGGAAGAGCACCAGGGCCAGGGCCGGCATGAACCAGTTGCGGGTCCACCTCAGGGGTGCGGCGATGGGGTGGCCGCGGCGACCTGCGACCTGGATCGCCTCGGTCATGGCCAGCAGGGCGAGGGGCAGGCCGAGTCCGACCGCCAGGGCCGGGCCCACGGCCAGGCCGCCCAGGTCCGGGAGGGTCATCTCAGCGGTCCCCGTCCGGGGCCGGACCGCCGCGCGCCGCGCCGTCCTCGGCCAGAGGGTAGAGCTCCACCCGGCCCATGCCCTTGATTTCCGTCAGGACCGGCGCGCCGAAGGCCACCACGTCCTGCACCCGGTCGCGGACCGCCTGGGTCACCTGGATGGAGGTCTCGCCGTCCGAGACGATGCCCCGGGCCAGGCGCACCGTGTCGCCCCAGAGGTCGTAGATGAAGCGCCGGCGCCCCACCAGGCCGCCGGTCACCGGGCCGGTGTTGATGCCGACCTCGGCCACGAGGTCCAGGCCGCGCTCGGCGTTGAAGCGCCGGACGATCCGCACCGCCTCCCGGGCGAACTCGACCATCCTGAGGGTGTGGTCCGGCCGCTCGGCGGACAGGCCCGAGGCGGCGAGGTAGGACGAGCCGATGGTGCGGACCTTCTCCACGCCCAGGGCCTCGGCGGCCTCGTCGAAGGCCCCGACCATGTCGCTCAGGAGGCTGAGGGAGCCCTCGTCGCCCAGTTTCTGCGCCAGGGCGTCGAGTCCGAACAGGTTGACGAAGGCCACGGTGACGTCGGCGAAGGAGCGCGGCGCATCATGCCCGCCCTCGCGCATCTGGGCGGCGCCCGAGGCGGGGAGCA
This sequence comes from Phenylobacterium parvum, assembly GCF_003150835.1. Classification (NCBI taxonomy): domain Bacteria; kingdom Pseudomonadati; phylum Pseudomonadota; class Alphaproteobacteria; order Caulobacterales; family Caulobacteraceae; genus Phenylobacterium; species Phenylobacterium parvum. Next base: position 2,786,602 of record NZ_CP029479.1, read on the forward strand.
GGCTTTCCAGGAGCCGCTCGCTCTCCTGCGCCTGGGCGAGGGCCTCGGCCTTCTGCTGTCTGAGCTTCCGGATCATGTCGTTGAGGGAGTCCCCCAGGGCCCGGAGTTCGGGATCGCGGGGCGGCGTGACCTCGGCGTCGTGGTCGCCCCTTCCGATCCGCTCGGCGGCCGCAGCGAGGGCGCTGATCGGGCGGGTGATCCGCGTGGCGTAGGCGATGGCGACTAGGGACCCCAGCAGGGCCAGGCCAACCGCCGCCGCCAGGGCTTGGCCGGCGTAGGCGCGGACGGGCGCCAGGGCCTCCCTCTGGTCGACCTGCGCGATCACGGCCCAGCGCAGGGAATCCAGGTCCACCGGCCCGTAGGCGGTGAAGACGCGCTCGCCCCGGTAGTCCACGTCGTCGTCCTCCACCCCGCTGCGCCCGGTCAGGGCCGCTTCCGAGGCCGCGCCGACCTCGGGCGCCAGCAGAACGGCGGTGCCGAGCCGTTCGATCTGGTCCACCGTGTGGGTGGTGAGGCTGGAGCGGCGCAGGCGGGCCACGAAGGCCTTGGGATCTTCCTGGAGGAAGCGGGACTCGGTCCGCAGCTTGCTGTCAGGTCCGATCAGGAAGACCTCGCCGGTCCGTCCCATCCCGTCATTGGACAGGGCGGCCTCGATCCGGTCGGTCGGCAGGCGCAGGGCCATGATGGCCACCAGCCGGTTGCCCTCGAACACCGGCGTGGCGATGAAGGCCCGGGGCTTGCCCAGGGCCGGCCGGTAGAATTCAAAGTCCGACATCCGGTAGTCGTCGACGTTCTGGCTCTGCTGCAGCCCGCGGACCGCCGTCGCCAGCTTGCTTGAGGCGTAGGGACCCGTCGCCAGGCTGGTCCCGAGGGCGGCGTTGGCCTGGTAGCTGAAGAAAACCTCGAGGGTGTCGGGGTCGATCAGCAGGATGTTCTCGAAGCCAAACCGGCGGAGGATGTCCCCCAGCCGGGCGTGGGTGTCGGCCACGGCGCGCCCGTAGGACGTGGGGTCAGCGCCGGTCGGCAGGGGCTGGGATCCGGTGTAGGGCCGGGCCGACGGCGCCACATAGGCCGCCTGGGCCCGCCAGCCGGCGTTGGACGCGGGCAGGAGGGTGGCCGGCGCCACCGTGGCGTCGATCCCCCGGCTGAGGGCCGGCGCGTACTCCCGCGTGTGGAAATCCATCACGGCGGCCCGGGCGGCCGCATCTGGCGGCGCACCGTTGAGGGCTCTGTAGCCCGCCCTGAGCTCGGCGCTCATCCGGCCGATCTCCGGTAGGCCGGAGAGGGCGAGGACCTCGTTCCGGGAGGCCTGGAGGAGGGTCGAGACGAGCTTGACGCGGGAGGTCTGGACGCCCTGCAGCTGTGCCAGGGCCGCCGCCTTCAGGGAGGCCCGGGCGCTCGCATAGCCCAGTCCCGCCACTACGCCGACCGAGGTCAGGAGCAGGAGGAGGATGAAGGCGATGAGCCGGGTCTGCAGGCTGAACGGGCGCATGAAGGGAGATCCGGGTGTCGGCGGGGTGGCGGAAGCAAGCTCAGGCGTCTTCGATAGGGCCCGTCCTGCGGCCGGGCAAGGCCGGTCTCCCGCCGGGGAAGGGTGTGGTCTGGCGTCCCGCCCCCGCCCATGCCAGCCTTCTCCCATGCCCGAAGACCCCCTTAAGGTTGACGCCAGGGCCCGGCGCGCCGCCGCGGACGTGATCGGCCTCTACAGCCGACATGCGGAGAAATGGGATGCGGCCCGTGGAGCGGAGGTCCGGATCGAGGGCGCCTGGCTGTCGCGGTTCGTGGACGGCCTGCCCCCGGGCGGCCGGGTCCTGGACCTGGGCTGCGGGACGGGCCGGCCTCTTGGCGCCTGGCTCCTGGAGAAGGGGTTCGATGTCACCGGCGTGGACGCCTCGGCGCCCGCCATCGACCGGGCCCGGGCCCGGTTCCCCGCCGGGACCTGGCTCTGCGCCGACATGCGCAGCCTTGCGCTGGGGCGCACATTCGACGGCATCCTGGCCTGGGACAGCCTCTTCCACCTGACGCAGTCGGACCAGCGGGCTCTGTTCCCGGTCCTGGGCGCCCACGCGGCCCCTGAAGCGGCGCTGATGTTCACCTCCGGTCCTGACGCGGGAACCGCCATGGGCGAGTTCGGGGGCGACCCGCTGCATCACGCCAGCCTCTCTCCCGGCGACTACCGGAGCCGCCTGTCGGCGGCGGGCTTCGGAGTTCTGGACTTCCGGCCAGAGGATCCGGACTGCGGCGGCCACTCCGTCTGGCTTGCCCGCCGCGCGGGCGCCCATCCCAAGCTTGGCTGAGGGCCCGCCAGGGTCCATATCGTTCAGGACAACCAGGGAGGGACCCATGCGGGCCGACGCGGAATTCGACATCATCGTCTATGGCGCCACAGGCTTTACCGGCCGTCTCGTGGCCGAGCACCTGGTCCGCACCCAGCCGCCTGGCGGCGAGGTCTCCTGGGCCATGGCCGGCCGTTCGGCGGACAAGCTGGCCGAGGTCCGCGACCTTATCGGCGCCCCGGCCTCGACGCCCCTCGTGGTCTGCGATGCCGCCGACCCGGCCCAGCTGAGGGCCATGGTCCACCGGGCCAAGGTCATCGTGACCACGGTCGGGCCCTACCAGCTTTACGGTTCTGACCTCGTCGCCGCCTGCGTCGAGGCGGGGACCGACTATGTGGACCTGTGCGGGGAATCCAACTGGATGGCCGAGATGGTCGCCGCCCACCACGAGGCCGCCCGGGCCTCGGGCGCGCGCATCCTCTTCTCCTGCGGCTTTGACTCCATCCCCTTCGAACTGGGCGTCCTGTTCGCCGAGGAGACTGCGAAGCGCAGGCTGGGTCACCCCGTCCCGCGGGTGAAGGGCCGTGTTCGGAATATGCGCGGCGGCCTGTCCGGCGGCACCGCGGCCAGCGGCGCGGCGACCATGGACGCCATCCGGCGCAATCCCGCCCTGTTCCAACTGATGATCAACCCCTTCGCCCTGACGCCCGGCTTCACCGGCCCCGCCCAGCCCCCGGGCAATGAGGCCGTCTTCGACGAGGACGTCGGCGCCGAGGTGGGCCCCTTCATGATGGCGGCTATCAATACCAAGAACGTCCACCGCTCGAACTTCCTGCAGGGCCACCCCTGGGGGGCGGATTTCACCTACGACGAGATGTCCATCACGGCGCCGGGCTCCAGCACCTCCTTCACCGACCTCGGCGGCGCCGGTGCGCCCAAGCCGGGCGAGGGGCCCAGCCTGGAGGAGCGCGAGAACGGCTTCTACGACATCCTGTTCGTGGGCATCGACGCCGACGGCCGGAAGGTCCGCGTCTCGGTCAAGGGCGACCGCGACCCGGGCTATGGCTCGACCTCCAAGATGATGGCCGAGACCGCAATCCAGCTGATCGGCACGCCGGCGACCGCGGGCGGCGTCTGGACCCCGGGTGCGGCCCTGGGCGTCCCGCTGATCGAGCGCCTGGCCGCCCATGCGGGCCTCGCCTTCACCGACGAGACGGACAAGGCCGGTTAACCTTCTTTAAGCTCCGACGCGCCACACTCCGCCCCCGGACAACGACCGGGGGCGGCCTTGGCCAGGACGGCGGAACTCGATTTCGTGATCTTCGGGGCGACCGGATTCACCGGCCGCCTGATCGCCAAGCGCCTCGCCGACACCTACGGGGATGGCGGGAAGTACAGGTGGGGGCTCGCCGGACGTGACGGTCCGGGCCTGGCCTACCTGCGTGACCGGCTGGGCTGGCCGCGCCTGCCCCTGATCCTTGCGGACGTGAACGATCCCCGCTCCCTGGACGAGATGGCGCGCCGCGCGAGGTTCGTGCTGTCCGCAGTCGGGCCCTATCAGCTTTACGGGGCTCCGGTCCTGGAAGCCTGCCTGCGCGAGGGCGCCGGCTATGTCGACATGTGCGGCGAACCCCACTGGATGGCGGACATGATCCGCCGGTATGACGCCAAGGCCCGGGAGCGCGGCGTCACGGCGCTCCTGTCCTGCGGATTTGACTCCACGGTCTGGGAGTTGGGCGTGATGGCGGTCCAGGAGACCGCCCAGGCGCGGTTCGCCCGTCCCGCTCCTGAGGTGCGGTCCCGTCTGCTCCGGATGAGGGGCGCCCTGTCCGGCGGCACCGCCGCGACGGCCCGCGAGACCATTTCCCGCATGATGGGCTCACCGCAGGTCGCCGCCCTTCTGCGCGACCCCTTCGCCCTGACCCCGGGCTTCCGAGGCCCTGAGCAGCCGGACGGCGAGAGCGTGCGGTTCGACCCCGACATCGCCCGCACGGTGGGCCCGATCCTGATGGCGGCGATCAACACCAAGAACATCCACCGGTCGAACTTCCTCCAGGGTCACCCCTGGGGCCGGGACTTCCGCTATGAGGAGCTGGCGGTGATCGATGAGGAAGAGGTCTCCGACGGCGGCTCGCCCCTGGCGGCCACCGCCCCGCGCCCCGGCGACGGGCCGCCGCTGTCGGTGCTCGAGGCGGGCTATTTCGACATCATGGTCATCGGCATCGATCCGTCGGGCCGGCGGATCGCCTGTGAGGTCCGGGCAAAAGGGGACCCGGCCTACCTCGCGACTTCCCGGATCGTATCGGAGATCCTGGCTGCGGCGTCGGAAGCGCCCTCCCTCCCGGCCGGCCTTTGGACCGCTGGCGCGGCCTTGGGTACGGGCCTTGCCGACCGGCTAACCCGGTCCGCCGACGTGATCTTTACGACTTCGGTGCTGGCGAAGGGCTGACGCCGGGCTTCGCCCGCCCGTCTTCGGGCCTCTGGATGCGCGGGCCGAGGTTCTCGATCACCGCGCGGGCGTCGAAGGTCTCGGCGTCGTCCGCCCGCTTGGGGCCCTTGCCCAGGACGATCTCGGCGGAGGCCGTGAATTTCTCGACGGTGGAGACGTCCATCGACGGACGGGCGAAGGCGCTGTCCATCCAGGGGTCGTAGGTCCGCCAGCCGTAGGGGCCGTAATACCGCCAGTAGGGGCTCCAGTAGGGCAGGGGCGTGGGGCCGGGATTCACGCGCGCCGAGGTCTTGCGGTCGGTGTCGCGGGTGACGAGGGTGAAGGTGTCGTACCCGTTGGCAAGGGTCAGCTCCGCCGCCCGGTAGGCGAGGTAGAGCTCGACGGTCTCGCGGGAAGTCAGGCTGTTGCCGGTGAAGGTCACGCGATGGCGCCCGGGCTCGATCCGGACGTCCGAGTAGCCGCCCAGGCCCGGCGCGCTCTCCAGAAGGGGCTGGTAGGGCGTGGCGGTCGTGCAGGCTCCGAGGCCGGCGGCGAGGCCAAGGGCGGCGACGAGGACAAGGCGCTTCAGGCGCATCATGGGCTCCTGTCAGGGACGACCCCCAACGTTGGGGGCCGTCTCCGGCGAAAATGTGGCCGCCGCCTCAGGCGAGGAGCGACAGGACCGCCTTGCCCAGGGCCCCGAACAGCAGGACCGCCGTGGCGACCATCTGGACCATGAAGCCGAGCTCACGCTTGTCGGCGGCGGCGGAGTAACCCACTGCGTAGAGGATGCGGCCGACGATCCAGACCAGTCCCAGGACCGCAGCCGGCAGGTCGCCCCAGTAGTGGGCGAAGAGCCAGAGGGAGCCCAGGAAGATGGGCAGCCACTCCAGGGTATTGCCCTGCACGCGCAGGTAACGCTCGAGCATGGGGTCGCCGGACATGGCGGGGGCGGCGATGCCCGAGGTGCGGCGGGCGCCGCCCACCCGGACGCCCATCCAGACATAGGCCAGAAGGGCGAGAAGGGTGACGATGGCGGTGGCGTTCGGGAAGCTCATGGGATTTCCTCCAGTTTGGCCGGAGGGTGACATGACCCGCGCCCGGGGGGAACTACCCTCCGGTCCGCCGATCGCGGCGGGCCTGGACCCTCAGGCGCAGGGCGTTGAGCTTGATGAAGCCGGCGGCGTCGCGGTGATCGTAGGCCACCCGGCCCTCCTCGAAGGTGACGAGGTCCTGGTCGTAGAGGGACCAGGGGCTGGTCCGGCCGATCACCGAGACATTGCCCTTGTAGAGCTTGACCCGGACCTGCCCGGTCACGTGCTTCTGCGACAGGTCGATGGCCGCCTGCAGCATCTCGCGCTCGGGGGCGAACCAGAAGCCGTTGTAGATCAGGCTGGCGTAGCGCGGCATCAGCTCGTCCTTCAGGTGCATGGACCCGCGGTCGAGGGTGATGGACTCCATGCCCCGGTGGGCGGCCAGCAGGATGGTCCCGCCCGGGGTCTCGTAGACGCCACGGGACTTCATGCCCACGAAGCGGTTCTCCACCAGGTCCAGGCGGCCGATCCCGTTGTCGTGACCCAGCTGGTTCAGACGGGTCAGAAGGGTCGCCGGGCTCATCCGCACGCCGTCGATGGCCACGGGGTCGCCGCCCTCGAAGTCCATTGTGATGATCGTCGGCTCATCCGGCGCCGCCTCGGGCGAGATGGTGCGCATGTGCACGAATTCCGGCGCTTCCACGGCCGGATCCTCCAGCACCTTGCCCTCTGACGAGGAGTGCAGGAGGTTGGCGTCGACGCTGAAGGGCGCCTCGCCGCGCTTGTCCTTGGTGATCTGGATCTGGTGCTTCTCGGCGAAGTCCAGCAGGGCCTCGCGGGACTTGAAGTCCCACTCCCGCCAGGGCGCGATCACGTGGATGTCGGGCTCCAGGGCGTAGTAGCCGAGCTCGAAGCGGACCTGGTCATTACCCTTTCCGGTCGCGCCGTGGCTGACGGCGTCGGCTCCGGTCTGGCGGGCGATATCGATCTGCTTCTTGGCGATCAGCGGCCGGGCGATGGAGGTGCCGAGCAGGTACTGGCCCTCGTAGACCGTATTGGCCCGGAACATGGGGAAGACGTAGTCGCGGACGAATTCCTCGCGCACGTCCTCAATGAAGATGTTCTCGGGCTTGACCCCGGCGGCCAGGGCCTTGGCCCGCGCCGGCTCGATCTCCTCGCCCTGGCCGAGGTCGGCGGTGAAGGTCACGACCTCCGCGCCGTATTCGGTCTGCAGCCACTTCAGGATGATGGAGGTGTCGAGGCCGCCGGAGTAGGCGAGGACGACTTTCTTGATGCCATGCTTGCTCATGCACACAAGTCTAGGCCGCGAATTGCGAAATTTGATTGCGAAGATGCCATATCGGAGTAGCAGATTGGCATATAGTTCCATCAGAACGAGAACATGACCAACAATCTGCCAGTCCGGCTGGACGCCATAGATCGCCGCATCCTCCGCGCCCTGCAGAGGGACGGGCGGATCCAGAACAATGAGCTGGCGGCGGAGGTCGGGCTGTCGCCTTCACCCTGCCTGAGGCGGGTGCGCCTGTTGGAGGAGGCGGGGGTGATCGAACGCTACGTGGCGGTCCTGGACGGGGCCCGGATCGGCGTTGGCCTGACGGTCTTCGCCCGGGTCTGGTTCAAGACCCAGGACGCCGAGCAGACCCAGAAGTTCGCGGAAATCGTCCGGCAGTTTCCCGAGGTCGTCGAGTGCTACCTGACCACCGGCGACTGCGACGCCCTGCTGCGGATCGTGACGGCGGACCTGAACACCTACTGGCGGTTCCAGGCCGATCACCTGACCCGGATTCCCAGCGTCCAGAGCGTCAAGACTGACGTGCCGATGGAAACCCTCAAGCGCAGCTTCGAACTGCCGATTCCCTGAATCCCCCGCAGTCCGGGCCCCGGCGCGCCGCCGTATCGGCAGGTCAGACGGTGACCTGGGTGCCCAGCTCGACCACCCGGCCCGGCGGGATCTTGAAGAAGTCCGTCGGGTTGGCGGCGTTGCGCATCAGGAAGATGAACAGCTTGTCCTGCCACAGGGGCATGCCCGAGCTGGCCGACGCCACCACCGAGCGGCGGCCGAGGAAGAAGCTGGTGGCCATAATGTCGAACTTCAGGCCCTGCTGGCGGCACAGGGCCAGGGCCTTGGGAATGTTCGGGCTCTCCATGAAGCCATAGGAGATGGTCAGCTTCCGGAAGTCGTCATTGACCGGCTCGATACGGATCCGGTCCTCGTCGCGGACGCGGGGGGTCTGGGCGGTGATGACGGTCAGGATGACGTTGCGCTCGTGCAGCACCTTGTTGTGCTTGAGGTTATGCATCAGGGCGACGGGGGCGACGTCGGGGTCGGAGGTCAGGAAGACCGCGGCGCCCGAAGCCCTGTGGGGCGGGCGCGCCTGGAGCATTTCGGTGAGTTCGGTCAGGGCGACCGAGTCCTTTCGGGTCTTCTCGGACAGGATCCGCGTGCCGGTGTGCCAGGTCCACATGACCACCACCATGAGCGCGCCCGCGACCAGGGGCAGCCAGGCGCCCTGGGGAAGCTTGAGCATGTTCGAGGAGATGAAGACCAGGTCCAGCGCCCCAAAGCCCGCCGCCGCCAGGATGGCGAGCCAGAGGGGTTTCTTCCAGAGGTGTCGGATGATCACGAAGAACAGCAGGGTGTCGACGAACATCGAGCCGGTCACGGCGATGCCGTAGGCGGCGGCCAGGTTGGAGGAGGTCTGGAAGGTCACCAGCAGCAGGATGACGCCGATCATCAGGAAGGTGTTCACCTGCGGAACGTAGATCTGCCCGGCCTGCGTCTCGGACGTCCGGCGGATATCGATCCGGGGCAGGAGGCCCAGCTGAACGGCCTGCTGGGTCATGGAGAAGGCGCCGGTAATGACCGCCTGGCTGGCGATCACGCTGGCCGCCGTCGCCATCAGCAGCACCGGCCAGTAGACCAGGGTGGGCACCATTCCAAAGAAGGGGTTCTCCCGCATCTCGGGATGCGCCAGCACCATGGCGCCCTGGCCCAGATAGTTGAGCACCAGGGCCGGCAGCACCAGGGCCAGCCAGCCCGCCTGGATGGGCGCTTTCCCGAAATGGCCCATGTCGGCGTAAAGCGCCTCGGCGCCGGTGACGGCCAGGAAGACGCTGCCCAGGATGACAAAGCCCACGAAACCGTTGTCCAGCAGGAAGAGCACGCCGTAGTGCGGCAGGAGGCCCCGAAGGACAGAGGGACTGTCGAAGATGTGATAGAGGCCCAGCCCGCCCAGGATCAGGAACCAGGCCGCCGTGATCGGCCCGAAGGCGCGGGCGATCCTGGCCGTCCCCCGGGACTGGACCAGGAAGAGCGCCACCAGGATGGCGCCGGCGATGGGCAGGACAAGTCCGCCGAGCTCGGGGCTCACTCCAGGGGCGTCCCGCAGCCCCTCCACCGCACCCAGGACGGAGATGGCCGGGGTGATCACCCCGTCGCCGTAGAAGAGCGCGGCCCCCGCCATGCCCAGCAGGAGCACCGCTCCCGACCGACGGTTGAGGGCGCGCTGCGCCAGGGCCATCAGGGCCAGGGTCCCGCCCTCGCCCTTGTTGTCGGCGCGCATGATCAGGGCCACGTACTTCAGGGTCACCACCAGGATCAGGGCCCAGGTGATGAGCGAGACGACGCCGAGGACGGAGAGCTCTGGCGAGACATCCGCGCGCGAATGGGCCAGGGCCTCGCGCATGGCGTAGAGCGGACTTGTGCCGATGTCGCCGAAAACCACGCCCAGGGCGCCGACGGCCAGGGCCACGAAGCCTTCCGGCCGGCCGTGGTGGGCGTCCGCAGGCGCGGCAGGTGCGCCGCTGGTAGGCTCGGCCGGATCCGCCATGACTGTCCCCGAGGGGCCTTCGCCCCGCCGCGGCGGCCCGATGCCGTCGTGCGGGGCGCGCGATACACCCTTTCCCCGGCGGGTTCAATGCGCCGGCTTCTGGCCTGGCCGGTCTTGCGTCGTCGGCCGGGAACGGCCAAATCACAGGCATGTTCATCCAGACCGAACCCACTCCCAATCCGCAGGTCCTGAAGTTCCTGCCCGGCCGCACCGTGATGGAGTCCGGATCCCAGGACTTCCGCTCCGCCGAAGAGGCCGCCGCATCGGCCCTGGCGGCCGAGATCTTCGCCCTGGAGGGCGTCAACCGCGTCTTCTTCGGCGGCGACTTCCTGACCGTGGGCAAGGTCGCCTCGGCCGACTGGGACCACCTCAAGGCCCCTGTCCTGGCGGCGATCATGGACCACTTCACCTCAGGCCAGCCCCTGTTCGAGGCGGCGTCCGGGACGGGCGAAGGCGAGGAGACCTATGAGGGCGACACCGCCCAGGTGGTCGCCGAAATCCGCGAACTCCTGGACACCCGGATCCGGCCGGCCGTGGCCCGGGACGGCGGGGACATCCTCTTCGACCGCTTCGAGCCCGACAGCGGGACCGTCTGGCTCCACATGCGCGGCGCCTGCGCCGGATGCCCCTCGTCCTCCGCTACGCTCAAGTCGGGCGTCGAGAACATGCTCAAGCACTATGTGCCCGAGGTGGTGCGGGTCGAGCAGACCCTCTAGGCCCGCGTGCGCGTCCTCGCCCTCGACACCTGCCTGGCGGCCTGTTCGGTCGCCGTCCTCGATGGCGACCGCATCGCAGCCTCGGCCACCGAGGCCATGGAGCGCGGCCACCAGGAGCGCCTTGCGCCCCTGGCCCGGGAGGTGATGGAGCAGGCGGGCCTGGCCTTCGCCGACCTCGACCGGATCGCGGTCACCCTTGGTCCGGGCTCCTTCACGGGCCTGCGCGTCGGACTGGCCTTCGCCAAGGGGCTGGGACTGGCGCTCGGCCGGCCGGTGATCGGCCTGGGCTGCCTTGAAGTGCTTGCGGCCCCCTTCGCAGGTTCGGCGGGCCGCACCCTCGCCCTCCTGCCGGGACGGGGAGAGGCGATCTGCAGCCAGGTCTTCGAGGATGGCGCCGCCCTGGGCGAGCCCGGGATCGGACCCGCCTCCGACCTGGACCGTCTCTCGCCCATCGCCCGGATCGTGGGATCCGCGGACCTCGCCGGAGACGCCCTGGCCGGGGCTGAACGCCGGCCCTCCGCCATCCCGGACATCGCCCTCGTCGCCCGGCTCGCCGTCCACCGGCCGCCGGCGCCCCTTGTTCCCCTCTACATGCGCCCGCCCGACGCTCGCCTGCCGGGCGGCCTGGCCCCGCCATGAGCGTCCGCCGCGCAGGCCCCGCCGACCTGGCCGACCTGGCCCGCCTCCACGCCGCCGCCTTCTCGCCGGGCTGGAGTGCGGCGGAGATCGCCGCCCTCGACGCCCTGGCCCTGGTCGAGGACGGGGTCGGCCTGGTCCTGGTCCGGACAGTGGCGGGAGAAGCCGAGATCCTGACCATCGGGGTCCAGCCTCAAGCGCGGGGCTCGGGCGCTGGCCGCAGGCTCCTGTCGGCGGCCCTCGCGGCGGCCCGGACAGAGGGCGCCGAGGCTGTCTTCCTGGAGGTTGCCGAGGACAACGCCCCGGCCCGCCGCCTCTACGCCGCCGCAGGCTTCGGGGAGGTCGGCCGCCGCCGCGGCTACTATCCGCGGCCCGGGTCGACCCCTACAGATGCCCTTGTCCTGAGGCGGACGCTTAACACGCCGCCCTGAAGCCCCTATCCTGCGCCCCAGGAGATCCCGTCTTGGACCGTATCGAGAACCTCTGCATCGCCAAGGGCATGCGCATGACCGAACAGCGCCGGGTCATCGCGCGCGTCCTGTCCAACGCCCAGGACCATCCCGACGTGGAGGAGCTGCACCGCCGCGCCCACGCCGTCGATCCGCGCATCTCCATCGCGACCGTCTATCGCACCGTCCGGCTCTTCGAGGAGGCGGGCATCCTCTCGCGCCTCGACTTCCGGGACGGCCGCTCCCGCTACGAAGAGGCGTCGGAAACCCACCACGACCACCTGATCGACATGACGACCGGCAAGGTGATCGAGTTCGTCGACGCCGAGATCGAAGCCCTGCAGGAAGCCATCGCCAGGCGCCTGGGTTACCGGCTGGTGGACCACCGGCTCGAGCTTTACGGCCTGCCAATCGATGAGTGATCCCCAGGCCCCGGCGACGCGGCGGCTCTATATCCGCACCTACGGCTGCCAGATGAACGTCTACGACAGCGAGCGCATGGCCGATGTCCTGGCGCCGCTGGGCTACGCCATGACCGAGCGGCCCGAAGAGGCCGACCTGGTGGTCCTGAACACCTGCCACATCCGCGAGAAGGCCACAGAGAAGGTCTATTCCGAGCTGGGCCAGCTGAAGGTGATGAAAACCGAGCGCGTCGCCGCCGGCCTGGGGATGACCATCGCCGTCGCCGGCTGCGTGGCCCAGGCCGAGGGCGAGGAGATCCTGCGCCGCCAGCCCGCGGTGGATCTCGTGGTCGGGCCGCAGGCTTACCACCAGCTGCCAGAGCTGATCGCACGCACCCATCGGGCCCGGGGCGAGCGCCTGGCCGCCGACTTCGCCCCGGAGGCCAAGTTCGACGCGCTGGGTGCCAGCCGCTCGACCTCGGGCGTGACCGCCTTCCTCACCGTCCAGGAGGGCTGCGACAAGTTCTGCACCTTCTGCGTGGTGCCCTACACCCGCGGCGGCGAATGGTCCCGGCCGGCCGAGGCGATCCTGGCCGAGGCCCGGAGCCTGGCGGCCCGCGGCGTGCGCGAGGTCACCCTCCTGGGGCAGAACGTCAACGCCTGGTCGGGTGAGGGCGGCCTGGGCGGCCTGGCCCGCCAGCTGGTCCGGATCGAGGGCCTCGACCGCATCCGCTACACCACCAGCCACCCCCGGGACATGGACGATGACCTGATCGCCGCCCATGCCGAACTGCCCCAGTTGATGCCCTACCTGCACCTGCCGGTTCAGTCCGGATCGGACCGCATCCTCAAGGCGATGAACCGCGGCCATACCGCCGAGTCCTACCTGCGCCTGGTGGAGAAGATCCGCGCCGCGCGGCCTGACATCGCCCTGTCGGGCGACTTCATTGTCGGCTTCCCCGGCGAGCGGGAGTCCGACTTCGAGGCGACTCTCGCCCTGGTGCGCGAGGCGGGGTACGCCTCGGCCTTCACCTTCAAGTATTCCCGCCGGCCGGGGACGCCCGCCGCCGCCCAGCCCGGCCAGGTGGACGAGGCCGTCAAGGACGAGCGCCTGGCGCGCCTGAACGCCCTGATCGAGTCCCAGCAGCGCGCCTTCAACTCCGCCCAGGAGGGCCGGGTCCTGCCGGTCCTGTTCGAGAAGCCCGGCCGTCATCCCGGCCAGCTGTCGGGCCGAAGCCCCTACCTGCAGGCCGTCCACTGCGAGGGGCCGGCCGAGTTGATCGGCCGCATCGCCCCTGTGCGGATCGACTCCGCCGCGCGGATGAGCCTTTCGGGGACCCTCCTGCCCGAAGCCCAGCCCGCATGAGCCGTACGGCCGAATTCGTCACCCTTTCGGATACCGCCGCCCGCGCGGTCGCGGGTCCCTCCAGCCGGCACGCCGCCTTGATCGAGGATGCCTTCGACGTGCTGGTCGAGACCCCCGGCGGAGGAATCTCCCTGACGGGCGATGTTCGAGGGCGCGCCTCGGCCAAGCGCGTGGTCGAGGCTCTCGCCCTGCGGGCCGAGCGCGGGCTGGAGGTCGCCGAGGCGGACGTACGGGTGGCCATCGGCCAGGCCCGGACCGGCCGGGGATCGCCCCCCGGCGCCCTGCCTTCGGGCCGTCGCGGCCCGGTGTCCCCGCGCACTCCGGCCCAGGCCCGCTACCTCGACACCCTGGCCAAATGCGACCTGGTCTTCGGCCTCGGCCCCGCCGGCACCGGCAAGACCTTCCTCGCCGTGGCGGCGGGCGTCGGCGCCCTGCTGCGCGGCGATGTCGAGCGGCTGATCGTCTCCCGTCCCGCGGTGGAGGCGGGCGAACGCCTGGGTTTCCTCCCGGGCGACCTGACCGAGAAGGTCGATCCCTACATGGCCCCGGTCTGGGAGGCCCTGACCGACATTCTGGGCGTGGACCAGTTCCGCCGCCGCCGCGAGAAGGGCGAGATCGAGCTGGCGCCCATCGCCTTCATGCGCGGCCGGACCCTGTCGCACGCCTATGTGATCGTCGACGAGGCCCAGAACTGCTCGCGCATGCAGATGCGCATGGTCCTGACCCGGCTGGGCGAGGGCGCGAAGATGGTCGTCACCGGCGACCCCAGCCAGATCGACCTGCCCCATCCGCGGGACTCAGGCCTGGCCCACGCCGTCTCCCTCCTGGAGGGCGAGAAGGGGATCGGCGTCGCCCGGTTTGGACCCGAAGATGTGGTCCGACACCCCCTGGTCGAGCGGATCGTCCGGGCCTACGAGGCCGACGGCCGCCGACCGGACCCGGGGTCGTGATCCCGGAAGCCGGGCTAGCCGGGATCGAGGTCCTGGCCGAGGCGGAGGCCTGGGAGGGCGCCCTTCCCGATCCAGAGGGGTTGGCCATCCGCGCCGCCGAAGCCGCCCTGGCGGCGGCCGGGGCCCGGGGGGGTCTCGCCATCCTTCTCGCAGATGACGCCCGGCTGGCCGAGCTGAACCTCGCCTTCCGGTCCAAGTCCGGCCCCACAAACGTCCTGTCCTTCCCGGCCCCCGAAAACCCCGAAGGCTGGCTGGGCGACGTCGCCCTGGCCTACGGGACCTGTCGTCGGGAAGCCGAGGCCCAGGGCAAGCGCCTGGAGCATCACCTGCAACATCTCGTGGCGCACGGGGTGCTGCATCTTGTAGGCTACGACCACGAGGGCGACGCCGAAGCGGCGGAGATGGAGGCTCTCGAAGTCAAGATCCTGGCGGGGCTTGGGGCGCCTGACCCCTACGCCGCCGAAAGAGGAGACCATGGCCAGTCGTGACGCGTCCGCCCCGGAGGGGCGACAGGGGAGGGGTCCCGGAGGCTGGCTGCGCCGGCTGCTCGGGACCCGCAGCCAGGATTCCACCGCCACCGCAGCGGAGGCCCTTACGGAGTCGGCGGGCGGCCGCCTGGTCGACCAGGCCCAGGCCTTCCAATCCCTGCGCGTGGATGACGTCATGACCCCCCGGGCGGACATCGTGGCGGTGGAGGTCGACACCCCCTTCGATGAGGTCGTGGCCCGGTTCCTAGAGGCCGAGCATTCGCGCATGCCGATCTACCGCGAGACGCTGGACGACCCCCTGGGCGTCGTCCACGTCAAGGACGTCTTCAAGCAGATGGCCACCGGCGCCCGGCCCAAGGCCCGGCGGGGCGGGGCTGCGGACTCCGGGCTCATGCGCCTCAAGCGCGACGCCCTCTATGTGCCGGCCTCCATGCGCGCCGCGGACCTGCTGCTGCGCATGCAGGCGACCCGGACACACATGGCCCTGGTGATCGACGAGTTTGGCGGCACGGACGGCCTAGTAACCCTGGAGGACCTTGTGGAGGCCGTGGTCGGCGAGATCGACGACGAGCACGACGAGGCCCAGGCGGCGGGGGTCCAGGAGAGGGCGGACGGCGTCTTCGAGGCCGACGCCCGGGCCCCCCTCGAAGAACTGGAGGCGGCCCTGGGCCGCGACCTCGCACCGCCTGACCTCGACGAGGAGATCGATACGGTGGGCGGCCTGGTCGCCGCCGTGGCCGGGCGGCTGCCGCGGCGCGGCGAGGTCATCGCCTATCCCGAGGGCTATGAGATCCAGGTCCTCGACGCCGATCCCCGGCGGATCAAGCGGGTGCGGATCCGTCCTGCGCCGCCGCCGGCTGCTGCCGGCGTGGACTGACCTTGCCGGACCGCGCCTTCGCCGTCGCTGGTCTGGCCGCCCTGGCGGGCGGCCTGCTGGCGGCCCTCGCCTTCCCGCCCTATGGCTTCCTGCCCGGCCTCGCCGGATTCGCCCTTATCCTCTGGTCCCTGTCCCGGCCCGCCGGTCGCCCTGTGCGCGCCGCGGCCCTGAGGGGAGGCCTTGCGGGCCTTGGCTACTTCGCCGTCTCGGTGAGCTGGATCGTCGAGCCCTTCCTGGTGGACGAGCGCACCTATGGCTGGATGGCGCCCATCGCCCTGGTCCTCATGGCCGGCGGCCTGTCCCTCTTCTGGGCGGCGGCGGCGGCCGTCTGGGGGCGGCTCGGCGCCCGGGGCCTTCCCGGCCTCCTGGCCTTCGCCGCCTGCCTCTCCGGCGCCGAATGGCTGCGCGGCCACGTCCTCACGGGTTTTCCCTGGAACCTGCCCGGCGAGGCCTGGCCCGCAGGCTCACCCCTCTCGCAAGGCGCAGCCCTGGTCGGCGCCTATGGCCTGACCTGGGTGACCCTGGTCCTCTGCGCTTCGCCCGCCTGGATCCTGGCCCCCGGCGAACCGGCGCGGCGCACCGCCCGGATGGCGGCGGTCGCCGGCGCCTTCCTGGCCTTCCACGCCTGGGGCCAGGCGCGGATCGCCGACGTCCCCGCCGGGCCTCCAGGTCCCCTGGTGCGGATCGTCCAGGCCGATATCGACCAGAAGACCAAATGGCGCCCCGAGAACCTCGAGGGAATCTTCCGGACCTACCTGGACCTCACAGGCCGCCCCTCGGCAAAGCGTCCAGCCCTCGTCGTCTGGCCCGAGGGCGCCCTGCCGGCGGTGATCAACGACCTCCTGACGCCGGGTTCGCCCTGGCGCGGCGCCCTGGCCCAGGCCCTTGCGCCGGGGCAGGTCCTGGCCATGGGGGCCAACCGGGTCGAGCTGGATGACCGTGACGCCCTGACCTACCGCAACAGTCTCATCTTCCTGGAGGGAACCGGCCAGGACCTCGCCCTGGCGGGCGTCTACGACAAGCACCGGCTGGTGCCCTTCGGTGAGTTCCTGCCCCTTGGCGACCTTGCTGGGCGGATCGGCCTTCGCAGCCTTGTCCACATGCCCGAGGACTTCACCGCCGGGCCGCCGCCCGTCCCCCTGACCATCCCGGGTCTGCCGGGCGTCCAGCCCATGATCTGCTACGAGGCCCTCTTCCCGGGCTTCACCCGCGCTGCAGGCCGCCGCGGAGGCGCCCGCCCCGACTGGATCCTCAACGTCTCCAACGACGCCTGGTTCGGCCGCGCCTCGGGGCCCTGGCAGCATCTCAACATCACCCGTTACCGGGCCATCGAGGAAGGCCTGCCCATCGTCCGCTCGACGCCGACCGGAGTCTCGGCGGTAATCGATTCCAGCGGTCGGACGGTAGGCCCGGTGCTCGGGCTGGGCGCTTCAGGCGTGATCGACCTGCCCCTGCCGCCGCCCCGTCCGCCGACACCCTATGTCCGGTGGGGCGACCTGCCCTTCCTGCTCCTGCTGGTCCTGTCCGCCGCCCTTGCAGGACATAAAGAAATCTTTATAGGTCTCGCGAACCGCCAGCGCCGGTCCAGGGCGCGCCGCGATCCAGACGGAGCCGTCCCGTGACCCGCCCCTCCTATATCTTCACCAGCGAAAGCGTTTCCGAAGGCCATCCCGACAAGGTCGCCGACCGGATCTCCGACACCGTCGTGGACGCCTTCATCGCCGCCGATCCCGAGGCCCGGGTGGCCTGCGAGACCCTGGTCACCACCAACCGCATCATTCTGGCGGGCGAGGTGCGCGCCTCGCGTCCCGGCGCCGGCAAGGCCGAGAACAAGGCCTTCACGCGCGAGCTGATCTCGTCCCTCGAGCCCCGCGTCCGGGCCGCCGTGAAGGATATCGGCTACGAGCAGAAGGGTTTTCACTGGGACAAGGCGAAGTACGCCTGCCATCTGCATGGCCAGTCCGCCGACATCGCCCAGGGCGTGGACGCGACCAACTCCAAGGACGAAGGCGCCGGCGACCAGGGCATCATGTTCGGCTACGCCTGCGACGAGACCCCCGAGCTGATGCCGGCGACCCTGCAGTACTCGCATGAGGTCCTGCGCCGCCTGGCCGCCGCCCGGCACTCCGGCGAGATGCCCTTCCTCGAGCCCGACGCCAAGAGCCAGGTCACCCTGGCCTACGAGAACGGTCGGCCGGTCGCGGTCACCCAGCTGGTCATCTCCACCCAGCACGCCAAGCGCATTGGCCTGAGGCTCGCCACCCCGGCCCGGGTCAAGGACGCCATTCGCCCGCTGGTCGAGAGCGTCTTCCCGGACGGCCTTCTGACCCGCAAGACCGTCTGGCACGTGAACCCCACCGGCCGCTTCGTCCAGGGCGGTCCTGACGGGGACGCCGGCCTGACCGGGCGCAAGATCATCGTCGACACCTATGGCGGCGCAGCCCCGCATGGCGGCGGCGCCTTTTCCGGCAAGGACCCGACCAAGGTGGACCGTTCCGCGGCCTACGCCTGCCGCTACCTCGCCAAGAACGTGGTGGCCGCGGGCCTCTCCCGTCGCTGCACCATCCAGATAAGCTACGCCATTGGCGTCTCCACCCCCCTCAGCTTCTACGTCGACCTGCACGGCGAGGGGCAGGTCGACCCGGCGAAGCTGGAGAAGGCCCTGCCCGACCTGATCGGTGGGGCGACCCCGGCGGCCATCCGGCGTCACCTCGGGCTCAATCGTCCGATCTACGCCCGCACCGCGGCCTACGGCCACTTCGGCCGCGAGCCCGATTCGGACGGCGGCTTCTCCTGGGAGCGGACGGACCTGGTGGACGCCCTCAAGGGCCTGGCCTGACACGACGCGTGGACACCCCGCCGCCCCTGCGGTCCTTCGGACGGATCCGCTCGCGCACCCTGAAGCCCCGCCAGGCCTCCCTGATGGAGACCCTGCTGCCGGCCCTGCGTCCACCGTCTGAGGGGCCTGTAGACCCTGCGGCGCTCATGCCTGGCGCCCGCGAGACCTGGCTGGAGGTCGGGTTTGGCGGCGGCGAGCACATGGCCGCCCAGGCCGCGGCCCGGCCCCAAGTCCTGGTCCTGGGCGCCGAGCCCTTCCTCAACGGGGTCGCCAGCGCCCTGCGGCACGTCGACGAGGCGGGGCTGAAGAACGTCCGGATCCATGACGGTGACGCCCGAGACCTGATGTCGCGCCTGCCGGACAGCTGCCTGGACCGCCTCTTCGTCCTGTTTCCCGATCCGTGGCAGAAGGCCCGGCACCACAAGCGCCGGCTCGTCAGCCCGGCCTTCGCCGACGAGGCCGCCCGGCTTCTCAAGCCGGGGGGGCGGCTGCGCCTGGCCACCGACTGGGCGGATTACGCTGACCAGATGCTGAAGGTCCTCTTGGCCGAGCCCCGGTTCGACTGGCCCGCCCGGAGCGCGGCCGACTGGCGCGAGGCCCCCGCGGACCATGTTCGGACCCGCTACGAGGCCAAGCGCCTCGGCGACTGCGAACCTGTCTGGCTGGATTTCGTCCGCCGCCCGGACTGAAGCCACCCCGCCTCAGGCGGCGTCCAGGCAGATGACCCGCGCCACGCGCAGGTCGCGCCTCAGGCTGTCGGCCACGATGCCGTAGTTGGTGGTGGTCACGGATTCCCCCACCGCCCCCGCCTCCGGCCGTTCGTTGGCGGCCCGCAGGGCCCGGACCAGGGTTTCCGGCGAGGTGGTGTAGATGCGGCCCCGGCGCGGGGACTCCGCCACCGTAACGCCGATCACCCTTCCCGCGTCGTCCAGGGCGGGCGCCCCTGACAGCCCCGCAAGGCTCCCCCGGAGCTGGTCGGTGCGGCCGGTCTCGGCCCAGACCAGGACCGGCTCCGTCCGTTCGCCGTGCCCGCGGATCACCATGTTTTCGCGGCCGATCAGGCGCGAGGTCGCCTCTCCGGGGCGGCCCTGGGGAAAGCCGGGGTGGTAGGCGCGGTCACCCCGCCTCAGGGTCCGCCCCACCGCCACGGGCAGGGCGGCGGCGCCGCCCTCGGTGGTCAGGACGGCGACCTCGCCCTGCGGGTCGATCCGAACCTCGGCGGCCACGCCGCGCCCTTCCGCCACCACGACGGCGGCGCGCCGGCAGCCGTCCACCACATGACGGGCTGTGATCCAGACCCCGCGTTCGTCGATGGAGAAGGCGGTGCCGGACCCCGGCTCCGGCGTTGCGGGCGCCTCGACGATCACCGAGGGATCAAAGGGCGAGGCGGGGCCCAGGGGAAGGCCCTCCCCGGCCGCGGGCGGCGGCGGGGGTGGAGGCGCATCCGCCCGTTCGCGCCGGGTCACGGCCACGATGACGACAGCCACGATGATGGCCAGGTAGACCAGCCAGTCGCTGAGGCGCGGGAAATGCACGCCGGCCCCCTACCCCGCGACGGCGGCGGCCAGGACCACGGCCGAGGCGAGCTTGGCCCCGGCCAGCAGGGCGGCGGCGGCCATTTCCCCATGCTGGATGCGCTCGGGCAGGCCCTTGAGAAGCAGGTCCACCAGTCGGAAGACCAGCAGCTGCACCACGACGGTGGGCGCCCCCCACATGATGATCTCGAGAAGGGAGGCCGAGGCGGTCATGGCTGCGGCCAGGGGCAGGGCGAGGCCCGCCAGGACGCCGCCGAAGGAGATGGCGGCGGCGGTGTTGCCCTCACGGATCAGGGCGATTTCGCGATGCGGCGTCAGGAGGGCGTAGAGCGCTGCGCCGGCGGTCAGGATCAGCAGGGTCGCAGCGGCGTGCAGCAGGGCGAGGGGAAAGCCGGCGGCAAAGGCCAGGATCTCGGGTGAGGCGATGGGGGCGGGCATGCGAACTCCGTTCAGTCGGGTTTCCCGGAGGCGTCGCCGTCCGGGTCCGGGGCCGCCTCGGCGGCGCGTTCCCGGGCGCGGCGGACCGAGGCGCGCTCCTTCTCGCTCTCGCTCTTCAGCTGGCCGCAGGCGGCCAGGATGTCGCGCCCCCGGGGGGTGCGGATGGGAGAGGCGTATCCGGACCGGTTCAGGATGGCGGCGAAGGCCTCGATGGCGCCCCAGTCGGAGCAGGCGTAGGGACTGCCCGGCCAGGGATTGAAGGGGATCAGGTTGATCTTGGCGGGGATGCCGGCCAGCAGCCTCACCAGGGCGCGCGCCTCGGCCGGGCTGTCATTGACCCCCTTCAGCATGACGTACTCGAAGGTCACCCGCCGGGCGTTGCCCAGGCCGGGATAGGCCCGGATCCCGTCCATCAGTTCGGCGATCGGATACTTCCGGTTCAGGGGCACCAGCTCGTCGCGCAGGGCGTCGTTCGTGGCGTGGAGCGAGATGGCCAGCATGGCCTGGGTCCGCTCCCCGAGGGCCTTCAGCTGGGGGACAACGCCCGAGGTCGAGACGGTGATCCGCCGCCGGGAGATGGCGATCCCCTCGTGGTCGGCGATGATGTCGATGGCGTCGGCCACGCTGTCGAGATTGTAGAGCGGCTCGCCCATGCCCATGAAGACGATGTTCGAGAGCCGGCGGTCCTCCTTGGGCGAGGGCCATTCTCCCAGCTCGTCCCGGGCCACCTGGACCTGGGCGACGATCTCCGCGGCGGTCAGGTTGCGCACCAGGGGCTGGGTGCCGGTGTGGCAGAAGGTGCAGTTCAGGGTGCACCCGACCTGGCTGGAGACGCACAGGGCGCCGGACCGGCCGACATCCGGAATGAAGACGGTCTCGACCTCGACGCCGGGCGCCATTCGGATCAGCCACTTCCGCGTGCCGTCCACCGAGACCTGGCGCTCGACCACCTCGGGGCGGGACAGGTCAAAGGCCTCGGAGAGGGCCGCCCGCAGCTCCTTGGCCACGTCGGTCATCTGGGCGAAGTCCGTGACACCGTAGTGGTGCATCCAGCGCCAGAGCTGGGTGGCGCGCATCCGGGCCTTGGCCTGGGGCACAAGTCCCGCCTCGACCAGGACGTCGGCCAAGCCCTGCCGGGTCAGGCCGGTCAGGTTCGGCCGCCGCGCACGGGCGGCGCCCGCCTCGCGGGCCCGGGAAAGATCAAGGGTGACGGTCACGGAAGCCTCGGCGCCAGGAGGGCGGAATATAGGCGAGGCCGGGACGGCCGCCAAATCCTGCGATTCCCGCCCTCGTGAGGCTTCCGCGAGCCGGGCGGCTGGGCTAGCGTGCGCGGCCATCGCCTGAGGCGACAGAAACATGGGGAGAGAGACATGAAAGCGGTCCTGAGCAAGGTCGTCGGCGGGCCCGAGACCCTGGTGATCGAGGACATCCCCGCCCCGACCCTCCGCCCCGGCTGGGCGCGCGTGCAGGTCAAGGCCGTGGGCATCAACTTCCCCGATGTCCTCATCATCGAGGACAAGTACCAGTCCAAGCCCCCCCGTCCCTTCGCCCCCGGCGGCGAGGTCTCGGGCATCGTCACCGAGATCGCCGAGGGCGTCACCGAGGTGAAGGTGGGCGACCGGGTCCTGGCCCAGATCGGCCATGGCGGCCTGGTCGAGGAGATCGCGGCCCCCGCCGGGCGCCTCACCCCCATCCCGGACGCCATGCCCTACGACGAGGCGGCCGCCTTCATCCTGACCTACGGGACCTCCTATCACGCCCTGAAGGACCGCGGGCATCTCAAGGCCGGCGAGACCATGCTGGTCCTGGGCGCCGCCGGCGGCGTCGGCCTGGCGGCCGTCGAGCTGGGCAAGGCCATGGGCGCACGGGTCATCGCCGCCTGCTCCACCCAGGAAAAGGTCGACCTCGCCATCCGCCACGGTGCGGAGTCCGGCGTGGTCTACGGCCGCGGCCCCTTTGACCGCGACGGCCAGAAGCAGCTTTCCCAGCTCTTCAAGGAGGCCTGCGGCGAGAAGGGCGCGGACGTGATCTACGACGCCATCGGCGGCGACTACGCCGAGCCGGCCCTGCGCTCAATCGCCTGGGAAGGCCGCTACCTCGTCATCGGGTTCGCCGCCGGCGAGATCCCGAAGATCCCTCTGAACCTGCCCCTTCTCAAGGGCTGCGACATTGTCGGCGTGATCTGGGGCAACTGGACGGCCCGCAATCCGGACCTGTTCCAGAAATCCAACCTCGAGCTGATCGACCTCTACGCCCAGGGCAAGATCCGGCCCTACGTGTCCGAGCGCTTCCCCTTCGCGAAGGCCGCGGACGCCATCGCCCACCTGGGCAGCCGCAAGGCCATGGGCAAGGTCGTCGTCACCCTCGGCGACTGACGGAAACGGGACAGGAGAACGGACATGGCCGGACGGCTTGAAGGCAAGGTGGCGATGATCACGGGGGCGGCCTCCGGCATTGGCCTTGGGACCCTGGAGCTCTTCGTCTCGGAGGGGGCGAAGGTGATCGCGGCCGACGTCCAGGATGAGAAGGGGGCCATGCTGGAGCGCCGGTTCCCCGACGCCGTGCGCTATGCACGCTGCGACGTCACCGCCGAAGCGGACATCGTCGCGGCCGTGGCCCTGGCCGAGAGCGCCTTTGGCGGCCTGGACATCCAGTTCAACAACGCCGGCATCTCCGACCGGATGGGCGCCATCACCGAGGTGACCGCCGACGGCTGGAACTGGATCTTCGACATCCTGGTCCGCGGGCCGGCCCTGGGCATGAAGCACGCGGTTCCCGCCATGCTGAAGCGCGGCGGCGGGTCGATCATCAACACCGCCTCCATCGCCGGCCTTCAGGCGGGCTGGGGCCCGATCGCCTACTCCACGGCCAAGGCCGGGGTGGTGCACATGAGCCGCTGCGCCGCGGCCCAGCTGTCGCCCCAGGGCATCCGGGTCAACGCCATCTGTCCCGGCCTGATCGCCACCTCCATCTTCGGCGCCACCATGGGCATGACCCGGGACGCCGCCGACCAGATGGCCGCCCTCGTGGCCCAGAACGCCCAGATCGCCCAGCCGGTGAAGAAGCCGGGCCTGCCGCAGGACATCGCCCAGGCGGCCCTCTACCTGGCCTCCGACGCCTCGGCCTTCGTGACCGGGACCCACCTGGTGGTGGACGGCGGCATCACGGTGGGCTCGCGGCACAGCTGGGATCCCGAGGCGGGTTCGCCCTTCGCGGCGATCTTCGGGGAGTCCCTCATGCAGATGGCCCCGGGCTCCGGCCAGGGTTGAACCGCGCCGGCGCCGCCTTCGCCGCCCTGTCGCCCAACGTCCGGGGCGCCCTCTGGATGACCGCGTCGGCCCTGGCCTTCACGGTCATGTCGACCCTGATCAAGTACCTGGGCGAGGGCTATTCGCCGGGGCTGCAGACCTTCTACCGCCAGGCGGCCGGTTTCTTGATCCTGCTGCCGATCATCCTGCGCCATCGGTCGACGGCCTTCGCCACCAGCCGCCCCGGCCTGCTGATCTTCCGGGCCGGGGCGGGCACCCTGGGCACAATGCTGTCCTTCTACGCCTTCCAGAACATGCCCCTGGCGGACGCCAACGCCCTGTCCTTCACCCGCAGCCTCTGGCTGGTGCCCCTGGCCGCCTTCGTGGTGGGCGAGCGGATCGGGCCCCTGCGCATCTTCGCCGCCCTGGCGGGTTTCGTTGGCGTGCTGATCATGGTCCGTCCTGGCGCCGGGGGGCACTTCGCCCTCGGCCTGCCGGCCCTGGCCATGCTGGCCTCGTCCTTCCTCTTCGCCCTGACGGTGACGGGGATGAAGGTCCTGACCCGGGATCACGCCCCGACCGTCCTCCTCGTGTGGGCCGCAACGCTGGGGATGGTCTTATCGATCCCCGGGGCCCTCCTGTCCTGGCGCTGGCCCGAGCCCGTGGACCTCGCCCTCTTGTCCATGATGGGAATCATGGGCACCGCGACCCAGGCCTTCTATATCCGCGGGATGGCCGCCGGAGACGCCGCCGCCATGGCCCCTGTGGACTACATCCGGCTGGTCTTCGCCGCCGCCGTCGGCTTCCTTTTGTTCGCCGAGGTCCCGGGGGTCTGGACGATCGTCGGGGCCGCCGTGGTGGTGGCCTCCACCCTGTTCATCACCTGGCGCGAGCACGCGGCCTCGCGCAGGGGCGCCGTCGGCGCCGAGCCCGTCTAGGCGTCCGCCCCGCCCTCCCCTAGGGTGGAGAGCAGGGCCCCGGAAGGAGCGGAAGCATGCATGTCTGCGGCATGGTGATCCCGGTTCCGGAGGACCGGCTTGAGGACTATCGCCAGTGGGCCGAGGCCAGCGCCGCCTTCTTTCGAGAGTACGGCTGTCTCGAGATCGTCGAGAGCTGGGAAGACCTCGTCCCTGAAGGCAGGCAGACCGATTTCCGGAAAGCCGTCGCCGCCCTGCCGGGCGAGAAGGTCGTCTTCACCTGGCAGGTCTGGCCGGACAAGGCCTTTCTCGAGGCCGCCGAGGCGCGGATGCATGAGGATCCGAGAATGGAGAGCGCCGAAGCGCCCCCCTTCGACGCCTCCCGGCTGATTCTGGGCGCCTTCTCTCCCCTGGTCGTCATGGGCCGGCCGTAAGTCCGCATGCCTTGCCCCGGGATCCCGGGCGCGCCGTCACCCTCGTCGCAGGCCGCCTAGTCCTCCCCGCGCAGGCGCTTCAGGTCCGCCTGGGCCGCCGCCCTGTGCTCGGGCTTCAGGTGCTTGCCGATCACCGCCAGAAGTGCGGCGAAGACTGCGGCGTCGTCGGTGAACCCGAACGCGCCGAGGATGTCGGGAACGGCGTCGGTCGGCAGGACGAAATAGGCCAGCGCCGCCAGCATCATGGCCTTGGCCGTGCGCGGCGTGGCCGGATCCTGTGCGCAGCGCCAGACCGCCAGGGCGTCGGCGGCGAAGGGGATGTGTGTGGCGACCCGGCGGATCTTGGGCCAGAATCCCCGGGAAACCCTCTGGGCGTTCACCCGCACGACCTCCGGAACCAGCGCCCGGTCGGGAGCGATGGGGGATTCCGGGTCGATTCCCCCCGGATTTACGTCGCGTGATGCTTTTGAGTCGGCGTTCATCGGGATAAAGGCAAGGCTAGTGGTCTTTCTTCAGACGAGCACGGGAGCTCAGCGTCCATGAAACTCGATTCCTCCATCGCCGCCGTTGTCACGGGCGGCGCTTCCGGCCTCGGCGAGGCCACCGTCCGCGCCCTCGCCGCGCACGGAGTCAAGGTCGCCATTTTCGACATGAATGAGGCGAAGGGCGAAGAGGTCGCCAAGGAAGTGGGCGGCGTGTTCTGCAAATGCAACGTCACCTCCGACGCCGACGTCGACGCCGCCTTCGAAAAGGCCCGCGCCGCACACGGCCAGGAGCGCATCCTCGTCAACTGCGCCGGCACCGGCAACGCCGCCAAGACCGCCAGCCGCGACAAGCAGACGGGCGAGACCAAGCACTTTCCCCTCGACGCCTTCAACCTGATCGTCCAGATCAACCTCGTGGGCACCTTCCGCTGCATCGCCAAGTCGGCCAAGGGCATGCTGGACCTTACGCCCCTTGAGGACGGCGAGCGCGGCGCGATCGTCAACACCGCCTCCGTGGCGGCCGAGGACGGCCAGATGGGCCAGGCGGCCTATTCCGCCTCCAAGGGCGGCGTGGTCGGCATGACCCTGCCCATCGCCCGGGACCTCGCCGGCGACGGCATCCGGGTGAACACCATCCTGCCGGGCATCTTCTCGACCCCGCTGATGAACGGCGCCCCGCCCCAGGTGAAGGAAGCCCTGGCCGCCTCGGTGCCCTTCCCCAAGCGTCTCGGCAAGGCTGAGGAGTATGCCCAGCTGGCCCTGACCATGATCACCAACGGCTACTTCAACGGCGAGGACGTGCGCCTCGACGGCTCCATCCGCATGGCGCCGCGCTAGGACCCGCCGTCCCGATCCTGAAGGGGGCCGGCTCTTCGGGGCCGGCCCCTTTTTCGTGTCCGAAGGTTCCCCGGGGGCCTCAGCGCCGTCGCATCCCGCCCAGGACGCCCCGCAAGATCTCGCGCCCCGCAGAGGAGGCGAGGGTCCGCATCAGCTGCTTGGCGAAGGTTTCCGTCAGGCTCTGGCGGCTCCGGGACGCCGCCGGGGCCCGGGCCCCGGAGGGCGCCCTCGGCGCGCGCGGGGCGGGACCGCCGGCGGCCCCACCGGCCTCCATCCGGGCCTTCGCCACCGCCCGCGACTGGAGGACCTCGAAGGCGCTCTCCCGGTCGATCGCCGTGTCGTAGACGCCCTTCACGGGGCTGGAGGCCACCACCGCCGCCCGTTCGCCGGGGGCCAGGGGGCCCAGGCGCGAGACCGGGGGCCGGACCAGGGTCTTCTGCACGACGGTGGGCGCGCCCTTCTCGTCGAGCACGGAGACCAGGGCTTCGCCGACCCCCAGGGCCTGGATGGCGTCGGCGGTATTGAACTCCGGATTGGTCCGGAAGCTGCTGGCGGCGGCGCGCAGCCCCTTCTGGTCAGCGGGGGTGTAGGCCCGCAGGGCGTGCTGGATCCGGTTCCCAAGCTGGCCCAGGACCGCATCGGGGATGTCGGCCGGGTTCTGGGTGACGAAGTAGACGCCGACCCCCTTGGAGCGGATCAGGCGCACCACCTGCTCGATCTTTTCCAGGAGGGACTTGGGCGCGTCCTTGAACAGCAGGTGCGCCTCGTCGAAGAAGAAGGCCAGCTTCGGCCGGTCGGCATCGCCCACCTCGGGCAGGACCTCGAACAGCTCCGACATCAGCCACAAAAGGAAGGTGGCGTAGAGACGGGGCGAGGCGATGAGGCGGTCGGCGGCCAGGATGCTGACATAGCCCCGCCCGTTCCCGTCCTTGCGCATGAAGTCCGAGAGGTCGAGGGCCGGTTCGCCGAACAGGCGTGCGCCGCCCTGATCCTCGAGCACCAGGAGCTTGCGCTGGATCGTCGCCACGGTGGCCGTCGAGACATTTCCGTACCGGGCGCCCAGGGCGGCGGCGTTCTCGGCGGCGAAGGTCAGGGCCGCCTGCAGGTCCTTGAGGTCGAGAAGCAGAAGGCCCTCGTCGTCGGCCGCCCGGAAGACCACGGACAGGACGCCTTCCTGGACGTCGTTGAGCTCCAGCATGCGCGAGATCAGCAGCGGGCCGACCTCGGACACGGTGGCGCGGATCGGGTGGCCCTTCTCCCCGAACAGGTCCCAGAAGAGGGTCGGCGCCGCCTGCGGGATGAGCTCCAGGTTCATCGACTTGGCCCGGGCCAGCATCTTCTCGCCGGGCTCGCCGGTCGCGGCGATCCCGCTCAGGTCGCCCTTCACGTCGGCGGCGAAGACGGGGACGCCGGCGTCGGAGAGGCCCTGGGCCAGGATCTGCAGGGTCACCGTCTTTCCAGTGCCCGTGGCGCCGGCCACCAGCCCATGCCGGTTGGCGCGGTCCAGGCGCAGGATTTCAGGCTGTCCGGAGCTTCCGATCAATACGCCGCCGGTCTGCGTGCCGTCCGTCATGGTCCCTCCGGAAATTCTGCAGGGCCGTCGTCGACGGCCCGGAGCCCCTGTATGACCCGCAGGCGGGGCTTCGCCAAGACGGTCGGCTGTGCCATATGGGGAAGGTGAGCCCGAACGAACCCTCATTCGCCCCCGCCCTCGCCCCAGCACCCGTTCCCGGACGGGGCCTTGAACGCGCCTGCCTTGTGATCCTGGCGGTGATCGCCGCCGCGGCCGCGGCCAAGTCCATTTCCGGTGTGATCGCGCCCTTCGCCATGGCCCTGTTCCTGGCCGTGGTCATCCAGAGCTTCGCCAACTCCCTGGAGCGCCTCCTGGGCCGGCTCCTGCCCGGCGGCCGGCGGTTCGGCATGCCCGCCGCCCTGGTCATCACCGCCATCCTGTTCGTCGGCCTCCTGGTCCTGACCATCGACAACGCCTCCGCCTTCGCCGGAAAGCTGGCCAGCTATGCGCCCCGCCTGAATGAGCTGATCGCCCGGCTGGCGGGCGCCGCCAAGACGGCGGCTGTGCCGACCCTGGACGACCTGCTCCTGCAACTGAACCCCGGCGCCTACCTGGCCAGCGCCGCCGGCGTCGTCCGGAACCTGGCCGCCGACACCGTCCTGATCCTCATCTATCTGGGCTTCATCATCGCCTCGGGCCGGGGGCTGGAGCGCAAGGTGCTGAACCTGTCGACCGAGCGCGGCGAGCGCCGCGCTGTGGTCACCGCCTACCGGTCGATCCTGGGCTCGGTGGAGCAGTACCTCTGGGTCCAGACCGTCACCGGCCTGATGATCGCGGCGGCCTCCTGGGCGGCCATGACCTTCGTCGGCCTGGAGGGCGCGACCTTCCTGTCGGTCCTGATCTTCCTGGCCTGCTACATCCCCATCCTCGGCGCCGCCCTCGGGGTGGTGTTGGCGCCGGTCTTCGCCCTTATGCAGTTCCCGACCCTCTGGCAGGCGATCTTCCTCTACGCCGTCCTTCAGGGCCTGCACTTCGTGGTGGGCAACATCATCGCGCCGCGCATGCAGGGCCGCAGCCTCAACATGGACCCGCTGGTCGTCCTCCTGTCCCTCGCCTTCTGGGGATGGCTCTGGGGCGTGATCGGCATGTTCCTGTCGACCCCCCTCACGGTCATCGTGATGGTGGTCTGCGCCCAGTTCCGCGGTTCGCGCTGGGTCGCGGTCCTCCTGTCGGCGGACGGCCGCCCCGAACGGGCTTCTCCGCCGAAGCCGTGATCAGGCCTGGTCGTCGACCACATCCTGCTCGTAGGCCGCCAGGGTGGCCATCTGCAGGATCTTGGAGACCGATGCGCCCAGGGGCGCGATCTGCACCGACTTCTGCAGGCCCAGAAGCAGGGGCCCGATGACGGTGGCCCCGCCCAGTTCCTGGACCAGCAGGGTCGAGATGGCGGCGGAGTGGATGGCCGGCATGATCAGGACGTTGGCCGGGCCGCTGAGCCGCATGAAGGGGTAGTTGGCCCACTTGGCGGTGTCGAGGGCGAGGTCGGGGGGGATTTCGCCCTCGTACTCGAAGTCGACGTCCATGTCGTCCAGCATGGCCACCGCCTCGCGGACCTTCACGGACCTCTGTCCCATGGGGTTGCCGAAGGTGGAGTAGGACAGGAAGGCGATCCGCGGCCGGTAGCCCAGGGTCTTCACCGCCCGGGCCGCCTCGCAGGCGATCTCGACCAGTTCGTCGGCGTCCGGCATCTCGGTGACATTGGTGTCGGCGATGAAGAGGGTCCGGCCCTTGGCCAGCAGGACGCTCATGCCGATCACCCGGCCGTCCGGGGACGGATCAATCACCCGCAGGATCTCCTCCAGGGCCTGGTCGTAGGACCGGGTCACGCCCGTCACCATGCCGTCGGCATGGCCCAGGGCCACCATGGAGGCGGCGAAGGAGTTACGGTCCTGGTTGATCAGCCGCAGGACATCGCGCTTCAGGTAGCCCTGGCGGGCCAGGCGTCCGTAGAGGAAGTCCACGAATTCCGGATTGTGCTCGGAGACCCGGGCGTTGACGACCTTGAGGTCGGCCTCGGCGGGATCAAGCCCGGCCAGGCGCATGTTCTCTTCCACCAGGTCCTCTCGCCCGACCAGGATGGCCTGGCCCAGGCCGGCGTTCTGGAAGGCGAAGGCGGCGCGGATGACGCTGGGCTCCTCGCCCTCGGCGAAGACGATGCGCTTTCCCGGCGACTTCAGGACCACGCCCTGGATCTTCTGCAGGAAGCCCGCCGTGGGATCGAGGCGCTGGGCCAGGGAGGCCCGGTAGGCGTCCATGTCGGCGATCGGGGTGCGGGCGACGCCGGAGTCCATGGCCGCCTGGGCCACGAAGGGCGGGATGTAGGAGATCAGCCGCGGGTCGAAGGGCGAGGGGATGATGTATTCCGGCCCGAACTTGAGCTGCTTGCCGTGGTAGGCGGCGGCGACCTCGTCCGGCACGTCCTCCCGGGCCAGCTGGGCCAGGGCGTTCGCGCAGGCGACCTTCATCTCCATGTTCACACGGCGGGCGCGCACGTCCAGGGCGCCGCGGAAGATGTAGGGGAAGCCCAGGACGTTGTTGACCTGGTTCGGATAGTCGCTGCGGCCGGTGGCGACTATGGCGTCGCTGCGCACGGCGGCGACCTCCTCCGGCGTGATCTCCGGGTCCGGGTTGGCCATGGCGAAGATGATCGGGTTGGGCGCCATGGAGGCGACCATCTCGGGCGTCAGGGCGCCCTTCACCGACAGGCCGAAGAAGGCGTCGGCGCCCTTGATGGCGTCGGCCAGGGTGCGGGCGTCGGTCTCCACCGCGTGGGCCGACTTCCATTGGTTCATGCCAGAGGTGCGGCCCCGGTAGATGACGCCGGTGTTGTCCACGGCGATGCAGTTCTCGGCCCGCACGCCCATGGCCTTGACCAGCTCCAGGGAGGCGATCCCCGCCGCCCCGGCCCCGCAGAGGACCAGCTTGACGTCCTTCATCTCGCGCCCGGTGATCTTGCAGGCGTTGATCAGGCCGGCGGAGGAGATGATCGCCGTGCCGTGCTGGTCGTCATGGAAGACCGGGATGTCGAGCAGCTCCTGCAGCTCGGTCTCGATCCGGAAGCATTCCGGGCTCTTGATGTCCTCCAGGTTGATGCCCCCGAAGGTCACGCCGATGTTCTTGACCACCGTGATGACCTCGTCCGGGTCGGTGGCCGTCACCTCGATGTCGATGGAGTCCACGTCGGCGAAACGCTTGAAGAGGACGCTCTTGCCCTCCATCACCGGCTTGGAGGCCAGGGCGCCCAGGTTGCCCAGGCCCAGGATGGCGGTGCCATTGGAGATCACCGCCACCAGGTTGCCCTTGGAGGTGTAGTCGTAGGCGGTCTCGGGGTCCTCGGCGATGCGCAGCACCGGCACCGCCACCCCCGGAGAATAGGCCAGGCTCAGGTCCCGCTGGGTCGCCATGGGCTTGGTCGGCGTGATGGCCAGTTTCCCGGGCGTCGGGAACTGATGGAAGCTCAGGGCTTCCTCGTCGGTGAAGGTGCGCTTCCTGGCGTCGCTCATCGGGGCGGCGTTTCCTTGGAGGTGGAGGCCGGACAGGCCCCGAAAGGCCGGCAACCTACAGGCCGCCCGCGGGCGGGACAACCTCGCAGGACCCACAGGGCATTGACCCGCAGGACCCTCTCGCGGGACAAGGGACCCCCGCCAGAGCCCCGGAGGCCCCCGTGACCCAGCCCATCCGCATCGCCGTTTCCGGCGCCCTCGGCCGCATGGGCCTGGCCGTGGCGGCGGCGGTGGAGGCCGCGCCCGACCTCGTCCTCGCCGGCCGGTTCGACCGTCCCGACGCGGCGGGTGCTGGCCTGGTTGACCGCTCCGCGGCCCTCCAGGGCGCTGACGTGGTGGTCGACTTCTCGACGCCGGCCGCCTCCGTCGCCCTGGCCGGGGAGGCCGCCACCCTGGGCGGTCCGGCCCTGGTGATCGGCTCCACAGGCTTCTCGCCCGGCGAGATCGACGCCCTGGCCCAGGCGGCCCTGCGCATCCCGATCGTCCGGGCCGGGAACTTCTCCCTCGGGGTGAACATGCTGATGGGCCTGGTCGAGCTGGCCTCCGCGGCCCTCTCGCCCGCCGAGTTCGACATCGAGGTGACCGAGGCCCACCACCGCCGCAAGGTCGACGCCCCCTCCGGCACGGCCCTCATGCTGGGCGAGGCCGCGGCGCGGGGGCGCGGGGTGGACCTGAACCAGGCCGCCATCCGCGCCCGGGACGGGATCACCGGCGCGCGCGCCGAAGGCGCCATCGGCTTTTCCGTCGTGCGCGGCGGCGGGGTGATCGGCGAGCACTCGGTCCTGTTCGCCGGAGAGGATGAGATCCTGACCCTAAGCCACTCCGCCCGGGACCGGGGCCTCTTCGCCCGCGGCGCCCTGGCCGCCGCCCGCTGGGCCGTTGCGCGCGCGCCCGGCGCCTACGACATGCAGGACGTCCTCGGCTTCCGGCGCTGAACCTCGATCAGGGGATGACCGCCGCCCCGTCCACGTCTTCGAACAGGGCCAGGGCCCGCTCCGCCCAGGCGTGGAACAGGGCCAGTCCCCGGGGACTGTCGAAGTCGAGGGAGCCGATGGCCACCACCGGCCAGCACCAGGCGAGCATGGCGCAGATCCGGAAGGCCTCCCGGGCCTGCGAGAGGCTGTAGTCGCCGACCCCGGCGCGGACCAGGCCTTCATGGTGGCGCGCGATCAGGTCGTCCTGCCCCGCCCGGCGCGTCGCCACGTCCAGGCTTCCTGACAGCATGTAGGCGAGGTCGAAGGCGGCGGGCCCCTGCATGACGATCTGCCAGTCGACCAGGGCGAAGGGCGCCGATGACGAGCCCGCCTCGAACATCATGTTGTCCGCCCGGAAGTCGCCATGCATCAGGGTTCGGGGCTGCTCGAAGGCCAGGTCCATCAGGGCGCCGATGCGCGGGGCCAGGGCCTCTCCCGCCCGCCGGGCGTAGGGGCTCATCCGGTCGCCGATGAAGTCGACCACGGCTGGCCAGCACTGCTGGTAGACGGGCTCCAATGCCTTCATCTCGGGGGAGTTGAGCGTCAGGAGCCAGTCCATGCCCGGGAGTTCGGGGGATCCCCACCAGGCGCCATGGAGCCCCGCAGCGGCGTCGATCGCCCGGCCGGCGTCCTCCAGGGTCAGGCCCTCGACCTGATCCGGCATCCGGGCGGGCGACATGTCCTCGAGGAGAAGGACGAAGTCCATGTTCGAGGGGTCATAGTCCACCCCGAAGGCCTGGGGCGTGCGCACGGGCGTCCGGTCGGCCAGGCGGGCGTAGAAGCCCGTCTCCTTCTGGTAGAAGCGGAAGATCTCACCCACCTGCCGGGAGGACGGGTCCACCGGCGAGACCTTGGCGATCAGGCTGGCCGGGGCGCCGGCGGCGTCACCCTCGTAGACGGGCCTAAGCCTCTGCATCGCGCTGACGAAACCCACGCCCTGGCCCAGGGGTTCCGCCACGATCCGGGCCACCCGTCCGCCGGCGGGGAGGGCCCCTGACCCCTGGAGCTTCCGGGTCAGCCACTCCGGTCCGATTGCGTCGATGGCGCGTGGGAAATCCAGGTCCGGCACGGGCGTCCTCCCTGTAGCCTTCGCTACAATCGTCTTGAAAACGAGGCTCTCCCTGCACCATCCGCCTGTCAAGCTGCGCCAGACTGTCTATGATTTTTGACATGTCAAAAATGTTCGACTACGGTCATCTTCAACATAGGAGCCTGGAAATGTCCGTACGCGAAGTCTCCGCCTGGGTGATGGTTCTGGTGTTTGGCGTGGTCGGCACCGGGTGCCTGGCCTCGATCCTGCGCGCCGGACTCGACGCCCCGCCCCAGCCGGCCGTGGTGGCCTCGGCGCCCGCGATCGTTGCCAGCGTCATTGCTCTTGAGGTCGTCCTGGCCATCTTCTTCCCGAAGAAGGCGTACGCGCCGCCGGATGAACGCGAGCGCCTGATCATCGCCAGGACCGGTCACTGGGCTGGATTGGCCTTCCTGGCGGCGGTCCTGCAGGCGCTGGGGCACTACGTCGTCCATGCGGATGGCGACGTGATGTTCAATGTGATCGTGCTGGGCCTGTTCGCCTCCGGGCTGATCGAGTACGGCGCCCAGATCGTACTCTTTCGACGCTAGGGTGAAGTTCCGTGGCAAGGCCGCCGCCGATCACAAACCGGGTCAAGGCCCTCAGGGAGGCCTCCGGGAACATGAGCCAGTCGGCGCTGGCGGACGCCATCGGCGTGACCCGGCAAACGATCATTGCGATCGAGCAGGGACGTTACTCCCCCTCCCTGGAAAGCGCCTTCCGGATCTCCCGGGTCTTCGGCGTCGATGTCGAGGAGGTCTTCGGCTGGGAGGCCGAGCCCAAGGGATCCGGGATGGCCTGACCTCGCCGCAAGTCAGGCCGGGCGGCGGACGTCGTCCAGCAGGTGGGCGCGCTCGTTCAGGCTGACCACCGCCCGCTGGCCGCTGCGGGCGGCGAGAAAGCGGTTGAGACTGGTGTAGTCTGCCTCGAAGAAGACCCGGGGCTCCATGCCCAGCACGTGGGCGGCCCAGACATTGATGACCCCGCCGTGGCAGAAGACCGCCACCTTGCCCCCGGGGTGGGCGGCGATGATCTCTTCCATCCCATCCACCACCATCTTCTGGAACTCGGCCATGTCCACGCCGTGGCCGCCGGTGGCCATGGCCTGCCAGGCCTCGAAGTTCTCCTTCTTGAGTTCCTCGGTGGGGATGTAGACGCCGGAGTTGCGGTCGAACTCGACAATGCCTGGGTGCCGCTGGACCTCATGTCCCACGAGGCCGGCGAAGGCCTCGGCGGTCTGCACGGCGCGGAGCATGGTGGAGGACCAGGTGGCGTCGATGGGCTCCAGGGCCAGCCAGGCGGCGGCCCGCCGCGCCTGTTCCAGGCCGATCTCGTTCAGGTGGGGATCGGAGGAGGTCTCCATCCGGGCGGGGCGTCCGTGGCGGACCAGGATAAGCTCCATGGCGTCTCTCCGTTCAGGTGGGGGGTGGGCCTAGCGCCCGCCTGTGGATCCAAAGCCCCCGGCGCCGCGGTCGGTGGCGTCAAGGGCGTCCACCTCGCGCCAGGCGGCCTGGACGACGGGAGCGATGACCAGCTGGGCGATCCGATCGCCCCGGCGGATCACGAAGTCCTCTTCGCCTAGATTGACCAGCAGGACCTTCAGCTCACCGCGATAATCCGCATCGATCGTGCCGGGGGCGTTGGCGACGGTCACGCCGGACTTCAGCGCCAGGCCCGAGCGCGGCCGCACCTGGGCCTCGAAGCCGTTCGGCAGGGCGAAGGCCAGGCCGGTGGGAACGGCGGTCCGGGCGCCAGGGCGCAGGACCAGGGCCTCGTCCTCGGGCACCGCGGCCCTCAGGTCCATTCCCGCCGCCCCGGCGGTCTCGTAGGCCGGCAGGGGCAGGTCCGGATTGTGCGCCAGGCGCAAGATATCGACGACAGGGGTCACGGGGCGCCTCCGGAAAGGGCGGCGGCGATCCGGCTGGCGAGGCGGCGGGCGACCTCCGCCTTGGGCGCCTCTTCCCAGCGCTCGATCCCCTCGCCGGTGACGATGGAGACGGTGTTCTCGGTTCCGCCCATGACGCCGGGCCGGGATACGTCGTTGGCGACGATCCAGTCGCAGCCCTTGCGCGCCAGCTTGGCCCGGGCGTGGTCCTCGACGGTCTCGGTCTCGGCGGCGAAGCCGATGACCAGGGTCGGGCGATCAGCGCCCCGGGACAGGGTGGCGAGGATGTCGGGATTCTCCACCAGCCGGATCTCGGGCGGCGGCGCCCCTGCGACCTTCTTGGTCTTGCCCGAGGCGACCTCCGCCGGGCGCCAGTCGGCCACGGCGGCGACGCAGACGGCGATGTCGGCGGGCAGGGCGGCCTCGCAGGCGGCCAGCATCTCCCGCGCCGTCTCGACGTCCACCCGGCGGACGCCCGCCGGCGTGGGCTCGGCCACCGGGCCGGCCACCAGGGTGACGTCGGCGCCCAGGGCGGCGAGGGCGCCGGCGATCGCGAAGCCCTGCTTGCCGCTAGAGCGGTTCGTCAGTACACGGACGGGATCAACGGGTTCGGCGGTGGGCCCTGCGGTCACCAGGGCCCGGCGCCCCGCTAGCGGGCGGTCCGGAGCCCCGGACAGGGCCTCGAGGATGGCGGCGCAGATCGTGGCGGGCTCGGCCATACGGCCTGGCCCCGTCTCGCCGCAGGCCATGTCTCCCACCTCCGGGCCAACCAGTCGGACGCCGTCCGACTGCAGGGTCTTCACGTTCCTCTGGGTCGCCGGGTGTGTCCACATGCGCACGTTCATGGCCGGGACCATCATCACCGGGGTGTCGGTGGCCAGGAGCAGGGTCGTCGCCAGGTCATTGGCTAGGCCCGCGGCGGCTCGCGCCATCAGGTCGGCGGTCGCCGGTGCAACGACGACCAGGTCCGCGGACCGCGAGAGCCGGATGTGCCCCATCTCGGCCTCGTCGGTGAGGGAGAAGAGGTCGGTGTGGACCTTGTCCTCGCACAGGGCGGCAAGGGAGAGGGGCGTGACGAACTTCGACCCGGCCTCGGTCAGGACTGGGCGCACGGCGACGCCCCGCCCGCGCAGCAGGCGGACAAGCTCCAGACACTTGTAGGCCGCAATTCCGCCGCCCACGATCAATAGCACCCGTCTGTCCGACACGGTCCCGGCAGCCTCCATGCTCGCCCCCGCCTCTTACGCCAAAACGACGGGACTCGACAAACCGGACATGATGTTCCTATTCTGTTCCGGCCTGGGCGGGCGCAAACGGAGATCACCATGACCGTACAGTTCCCCCGCACCCCTTCCCTGCTGCTTGTCGCGGCCCTGTCCCTCACCGCCGTCCTGGCGGGCTGCGAAAGGCCCACCGCCGTGCGCGCCGACGCCGGCCCCGCCTCCCGCGGCGAGACGGACTATGCGGCCGCCCCGTCGTCTGACCCTGTCCCGCGAGCTGAAAACGCCGATGGACGTCGTCCTGCCGACCGCGCGGAGGCGCCGGCGCCCCTGCTCGATGGCCGCCCCCTCTGGACCTCCAGTCGCCGGGGCTCCGCCGAGGAGAACGCCCGCCGCGCCTTCGCGCGCAACGGCGACAGCTTCGGGGCCTCCAGCCTCGAGGCCTATGTCCGCAAGGCCCGGACCTTCATCGACGCCCCACCCGCCGGCGCCCAGCGCCTGACCCGCCGGAACGGCGACGTCCTGCTCTATCACCCGGCCTCCAACACCTTCGCCGTAGCCAGCCGCGAGGGCGCACCCCGGGCCTTCTTCCATCCCGACGAGGGCGCCGCTTACTGGGAGGCGCAGAAGGCGCGTGAGACTCAGCGGCGCACCGCCCGGGCCGGGAGCGACCGCGCCTCAGAGGGCTGAGGCCGCCAGCACCAGGGCCGCCAGGGCCGCGACGAGGGCCCCGCCCGCCAGGATCACGGCCGATCCGGGACCCCGGCGCGGCAGGGCTGGCGGCGGTGGCGGATCGGCCAGGGCCGACAGGCGGGACAGGACGCGTCCGGCCTGCTCGCCCAGCCGGTTCAGGCGTGCGGCGGGCGACAGCTCGCGGGTCATCCACCGCCGCACGACGGGATCGGCCGCCGTCCAGATGTCGAGGTCGGGCCAGATAGACCGTGCGACCCCCTCGGCGGTCATCATGGTCTTCTGCAGGAGGACCAGCTCTGGCCGCAGGTGCATGTCGAACTGGCCGGTGATCTCGAACAGCTGGAGCAGGACCCGGCTCATGGAGACGTCCCGGGCCGTGCGCCCGAAGATCGGCTCGCCCACCGCCCTCAGGGCCTGAGCGAAGTCGCCCACCGCGTGGCGGGCGGGGACATATCCGGCCTCGAAGTGGACGCGGGCGACCCGTTCGTAGTCGCGTTGCAGGAAACCCCAGAGGATCTCGGCCAGGTAGCGCCTCTGTTCCGGCCCCAGCCGGCCGACAATGCCAAAGTCCACCGCCTCGATCCGGTCGGGGGCCGAGACGAAGAGGTTGCCCTCGTGGAGGTCGGCGTGAAAGACGCCATGGTCCAGGGCCTGGGCCAGGAAGGCGCGCATCAGCGCCGTCGCCAGGGCCGGCCGGTCGACGCCCTCCGCCTCCAGGCTGGCCGGATCGGAAAGCGGGGTCCCCTTGGCCCATTCCAGGGTAAGGACCCGGCGGCCGACCCCTTCCCAGACCACCGCCGGGGCGGACATGTAGCCGTCCCGGGCCATGATGGCCCCCAACTCGTCGGCGCCGGCCGCCTCCAGCCGCAGGTCCAGCTCCCGGCGGACGGAGTCGATCACCGAAGCGGCGAGGGTGCGGGGCTCGAGGCGCTTGGCGTCCGGGGCGAAACGCTCGGCCAGCCCCGCAGCCAGGCCCATGACCCGGGCGTCGGCCTCGACCTGGCGCTCGATCCCGGGCCTGAGGACCTTGACCGCGACCCTGCGCCCGTCCTTCAGGCGGGCCGGATGGGCCTGGGCCAGGGAGGCCGCGGCGACGGGCGGCCCGAACTCGGTGAAGAGCGCATCGGCCGGGCGACCCAGGCTGGCGGCGATCTCCTTCAGGGCCGTCTCTGTGGGAAAGGGCTCCAGCCGGTCCTTCAGCCGGGCCAGGTCCTGGGCGAACTCGGCCCCGAAGATGTCGGCGCGGGTGGACAAGAGCTGACCCAGCTTGATCGCCACCGGGCCCATGCCCTCCAGGCATCTGGCCAGGCGCTCGCCGGGGCGTCCGCGCCGGGCGGCGGGTCCAGCCAACAGCCCGGCCAGCCGGGAGAGCTGGTGGAGCGGCGGGGGATAAAGGGGCCTCAGCTCCCGGGGCAGCAGGGCGTCGGCCCGGGCCAGGCGCCAGCCCGCCCCCGCCAGCCTTGCCGCCGCCCCCAGGCTGGCCAACATGGTCAGGCCGCCCAGCCGTGGTGCAGGGCCGCGACCCCGCCGGTGAAGTTGGTGTAGCCCGCCCGGCTGAAGCCGGCGGCCTCGATCATGCCCTGGAAGGTCTTCTGGTCGGGGAAGCGGCGGATGCTTTCCACCAGGTACTGGTAGGACTCCCGATCCCCGGCGATCCGCTCGCCCATGAAGGGAATGACCTTGAAGGAATAGGCGTCGTAGAGGCGGGCCAGGGCCGGGGCCGGGGGCCGGGAGAACTCCAGGCACAGGAAGCGTCCGCCCGGCTTCAGGACCCGCCGGGCCTCGCGCAAGGCGGCGGGAATGTCGGTGACGTTGCGGATGCCGAAGCTGATGACATAGGCGTTGGCGCAGGCGTCCGGCAGGGGCAGCCTCTGGGCGTCGCCCACGGCCCAGTCGATCTCGGGCTCCAGGCCCCGCGCCCGGCCCGCGGCGATCATCTCGGCGTTGTAGTCGACGACCAGGATCCGGGCGTCCTCGCCGCCGCGACGGTCCCGGGCCCTCCGGGCGAGGTCGGCGAAGCGCCGGGCCATGTCGCCGGTGCCGCCGGCGCAGTCGATGATGGTCTCGCCGGGCTGGGGATTGAGGCGCGCCGCGGTCGCATCCTTCCAGAGCCGGTGGACGCCGGCGCTCATGACGTCGTTCATGAGGTCATAGCGGCTCGCCACGCGGTCGAAGACGCCGCGCACCAGGCCCGGCTTCTCGCGGGGATCGACATCCCGAAATCCGAAGGTCGCGCTCATGACGGGCTCTTAGAACGCCGCAGGCCGCCGGGAAAGCCGCTTCCCGCGAATCCGACCCGGTTGCCCGCCGGCCCCGGCCGTGCGAGGCAGGCCCCATGCCTGAGCTTCCCGAGGTCGAGACCGTCCGCCGCGGCCTGGCGCCTGTCCTCGAGGGGCGGCGCCTGGCCCGGGTGGAGGCGCGCCGTCCGGACCTGAGGTTTCCCTTTCCTGAGGGCTTCGTCCAGCGCCTGGCGGGCGCGCGGGTGGTCGCCCTGAGGCGGCGGGCCAAGTACCTTCTGGCCGACCTGGACCGGGGCGAGACCCTGGTCGCACACCTGGGAATGAGCGGGCGGTTCCGCATCGAGGGGGCTGCAACGCCAGGTCGCTTCCACCACGCCGCCGGCGAGGACCCGCGGCACGATCACGTGGTCCTCGAGACGGAGACGGGCGAGCGCATCGTCTATCATGACCCCCGCCGGTTCGGGTTCATGGGGCTGATGTCCACGGAGGACCTGGACCAGCACCCCTGGTTCGCCGCCATGGGGCCTGAGCCCCTGTCCGGCGCCTTCGGCGGCGCCCGCCTGGCCGAGGCCTTCCGCGATCGCCGACAGGGCCCCAAGACCCTGCTCCTGGACCAGAGGACCGTGGCCGGCCTGGGCAACATCTACGTCTGTGAAGCCCTGCATGAGGCGAGGATCTCGCCCTTCCGGCCGGCGGGCCGGATCTCGGCCGGTCGCCTGGAGGGGCTGGCGCGCACGGTGAAGGCTGTCCTGGAGCGGGCCATCGCCGCCGGGGGCTCCACCCTTCGCGACTTCTCGGCCGCCGACGGGGCCCTGGGCTATTTCCAGCACAGCTTCCGGGCCTACGACCGGGCGGGCGCCGCCTGCGTCAACCCGGGCTGCGGCGGGACCATCCGGCGACGTCTCCAGGCGGGCCGCTCGACCTTCTGGTGCCCCACCTGCCAGAGGTGAACCGGCCGGCCCCGCCGGCCTTGGCGTTTGCCTCCGCGCCGCCTAAACCGGGGCCGTCATCCCGCCGGAGATCCCCATGGCCTACGAGACCCTGATCGTCGAAGCGCACGACGCCGTCGCCCTGATCCGCCTGAACCGGCCCGAGGCGCTGAACGCCCTCAACAGCCGCCTCCTTGAAGAGCTCGGCCAGGCCCTCGACGCCGCTGAGGCGGATCCCGGCGTCCGCTGCCTCGTCCTGACCGGCTCCGAGCGCGCCTTCGCCGCCGGCGCGGACATCAAGGAAATGTCCGACAAGTCCTACGCCGAGATGTTCAGCGCGGACTTCTTCGGTCCCGCCGCCCGGCGGATCGAAGCCTGCCGCAAGCCGATCATCGCCGCCGTCTCCGGCTACGCCCTGGGCGGCGGCTGCGAGCTGGCCATGCTGTGCGACTTCATCATCGCCTCCGAGACCGCCAGGTTCGGCCAGCCGGAGATCAACCTGGGGGTCATGCCCGGCATTGGCGGCACCCAGAGGCTGACCCGGCTGGTGGGGAAGTCCAAGGCCATG
This sequence comes from Phenylobacterium parvum, assembly GCF_003150835.1. Classification (NCBI taxonomy): domain Bacteria; kingdom Pseudomonadati; phylum Pseudomonadota; class Alphaproteobacteria; order Caulobacterales; family Caulobacteraceae; genus Phenylobacterium; species Phenylobacterium parvum. The sequence goes on from NZ_CP029479.1 coordinate 2,827,461, forward strand.
GACATGATCCTCACCGGCCGGATGATGGACGCCGCAGAAGCCGAGCGCGCCGGCCTGGTCTCGCGCATCGTTCCGGCCGACCGGCTGGTGGCCGAGGCCCTCGAGGCGGCGGCGAAGATCGCCGGCCAGTCGCCCCTCGCGGTCATGATGAACATCGAGCTTGTCGACGCCGCCTATGAGACGACCCTGTCCGCCGGCGTGGCCATGGAGCGCCGTCTCTTTCACTCCCTCTTCGCCTTCGAGGACCAGAAGGAGGGCATGGCCGCCTTCATCGAGAAGCGGAAGCCGGACTTCCGCGGCCGCTGAGCCCTCTGTGAACGCCGCGCCGCATTGACCGCCGGGGCGCCTTACCGTATATCCGCGCCTCCAATTTCAGCCGCCGTCCTGCAAGGGCGACGGCGATCACTCTGAGAGCTGAAGCATGGCCAACAATCCCGGCGCCCGGAAGGCGGTCCGCAAGATCGCCCGTCGCACCGAAGTCAACAAGGCGCGCCGTTCGCGGGTCCGGACCTTCCTGCGGAAGTTTGACGAGGCCCTGGCCTCCGGCGACCTCACCGCCGCCAAGACCGCCTTCGTCCAGGCCGAGTCCGAGCTGATGCGGGCGGTTTCCAAGGGCGTGGTCCACCACAACACCGGCTCGCGCAAGGTGTCCCGCCTCGCGGCCCGCCTCCGCAAGGCCGCAGCCGCCTGAGCGAACTGGCCCGTTTCGGGTCGTCTCGATTCAATTCACTGTTTTTATTCAGGAAAAACCCCGCTCTCCGGCGGGGTTTTTTCGTTTCGGGACACAGGTCCAAGCTTCCAGCCGCGACCTTGAAACGTCCCGAAATGGCCCGTGAAAACCCCATCGCCTTGCGGAATTTGGCTTTCCGGGAGTCAACGAAAATATCCGCCAGAGCCGCAAAGAATCTCCGTTGACCGGCCCTCCGCCGTCACTAGTGTTGGGCTCGTAAAGCGTTTTTCCAAGCGACCTCGAGAGAGAAAACAAAGCCGCCGGTGACCATGGTCCCGGCAGCGCGGGGAAGCTTTTGCGCGGTATTCGGCACGCTCTACGGCGCTGGTGCGACGGTGGGGTGGA